>CAINXS010000067.1 GCA_903854995.1 Candidatus Moraniibacteriota bacterium
AGACGGTGGAATATGTATTACAATGATTTGGAGCACTGCGGATTGAACGGAAAGAGTCCGAACGAATTTCTGAAAGAATTCGAATTAATAAATCCGCCAAATGTGTGTACTTAAAACATTCTGGCCTTGTGACCCGTTTCCGTTGTGTATGGGTCGGGACATTTTTTCGGGTAGGTATTTTTCGCAATGGACAAAAAGAAGAAGCCGTCCTGGTTCGGGCGGCTTCTACGGTTTGTGGGGCAGAGTGGTTTAACTCTTTTTTTTGGCGGGTTTGTTCTCTGGTGGCGTGTCATTGATCTCGATCAGTTCGTTTTTTTCGGGCTCCCTGACGAGCGGGACCCTGAACTGTGTATCGGACGCGATTTCCAGCACATTGTCGCAGAGGGGAGAAAGACCCTCTTTTGATGTCGGCTCGGTGATCTGTTTCGATATCATTGGTGCTATTTTCAGTAAATGGTACTCAAACACCAATGTGGCATAGCCTGACGATTTACTATAGAGTGTAAGCACGATCGGATTTCCGTTGAAGCCCAGATCTATCCTGGCACTTACGATCCGGTATTTCCCTTCAAGGGCGGACGGCTTTACTGTTTTCTTCATGGAAGTGTCTCCTCGATATTTTTGATTGACGAATTGATAAAGAAAAACTGTTTCAGAGGAGGCTATCATCCCGCGAAGGGAAAGTCAAGGCATTCTGGCCTTGTGACCCATTTCCGTTGTGTATGGGTCGGGACATTTTTTCGGGTAGGTATTTTTCGCAATGGACAAAAAGAAGAAGCCGTCCTGGTTCGGGCGGCCTCTCGTTTTGGTGTGATTTGTGGGAAAGAGGGTAGTCGAGCTTTCGGGAGCGGGGCATCGCCTCGTCCTTTCGCCTTTCCCGAATACTTGACTGAAGAGCGAAAATATGCTATGTTTTCAGTCAGTTGCTCAAAAAATGAATATTTTTTCACCGAAGTTCAAAGGAGGAGTTATGTTGATCTGTAGACGTGAAGTAAGGCCGAATGGTGTTATCATCGCCGTTGACCAGTACCCTTTTCTGAAGAGCGGTCTTCGGGGTATCTTTCCGGAAGGAACTGTTTCGGAGGATAGTTCGATTCCGAAGTATAGAGGAGTGGTTAATCACAAGAATCCCACGAAAACTATTCGCGAAATAGCGGAACAATTGGCGGGAAATATCTCCAGCCGTCATGCCGACCAAATTGTCGTTTCTGTGGCAACGCTCGCATTGTATGCCGGTTTTTCTCTCGACGTCGTCTTGACGGACCCGGATGCACGTGATGATCTCGACGATCTGCGTGAGGAAGACACGTTTATACTTCTCATGGCTGTCACGGTCGTTGTTCCGGGATCCGACTCGATGACGAAGACTTTTCGGAGAAGGATGCTCATCGATATTCCGGAATCCTGCGATGACTTTGACTTGGAGTCTTTGAGCGACGCGGATTTCCGCTCTTCCTCGCCAGGTAAGCCGTTTACGGGATACTTTCGTAATTTGGTTCTTCAGATTTTGAGAGACGAAGAATATCTCCTGGAATCCGTAAGCTGTTTTGTGAAGGCTTGCTGTTTGCGAGAAGGAGCTAGACATCTGTTGCGTGAAAACGCTGTCGTTGCGTGATGGAAAGTCGTGAGTCGTTTCGATTATGGCCGCGCATCATGCTTATATGGTGCCGGCCGCTTTTATTTTCTTCTCCGGAGCTGTCATTCTACGCTTCGCCATAGACGGGTCTTGTAAGGTGAGACTGGATTCCGGATCAAGTCCGGAATGACAAGTCAGGGATACCATATGGTTTACAGAGGATTTTCATCTCCTTGACTTTCCGGCGGCTCGCGGGTAGGAAGGAGGAAAGAGAAAAAAGAAGATGCCGACCGCGGGGCTTCCGTGGGAACCAAACCGTTCATTATCATGTGGGTTTTGCAAGAAGGCATTTCCCCCGTAGTCGCCATAACGTTGCGGGATGTCATGAATCTCCTGCTCCGGGAACGATGTTTCGACGGATGGCGTTCCGCGGAGCTCGGGAAACTGTTCGAGATGATAACCGGAGAAGAAGAGGTCATTGCAAAGTATGGGGACGAGGTCGCGAAGATGATAGCGAATTACGTCCTCCTCTGTCTCCCGGATCTTCCCGGTATGGTTCCTTTGATGGAGGACCCGATCGAAGCGATCGCCTATATCCGCAGGAATTCGCGCGATCGGAATGATGCCTATGAGGATGCGTGGAACCGGTTTGGCACGGCGATCAGTGCGCTTGAGGCCGGTTTCGGAAAGATTTTCCTGATTCCGAAGACGCAACTGGTGTTCGAAGAGTCGGATGGGAACGACGCTTCGGATCGGCCGGATAATGACGTTCGGTGGAAAGGGCCTGAAGACGGCCCGGACGATACGTCATGTCTCGGTGGTGCGGGAGTGCCCGTATGAATATCATTGAGAGGAATGGCCCGTCGCGGATGTGACGGGCTCTTTGTTTTTTGAAAAATGTGACCTGAAAGGTATCCCGTCCGGGCGGTCGCGCGAAAAGGCGGAAAATGCTATACTCGGGTTAATTGCGGAACCGGGAATAATCCGTTCCCGGAGTGTCGTCGTGATACGTTCAATCATCTCGATATGGGAAGGAAACAACAGGAAGAGAGACCGAGGAGGGGCCGACCGAGAAAGGAAGCCGAAGAAGAAACGTCTGAGGCGAAATCGGGATGGGGAGATGCACTCGGAGGGGATGCGAAGCGGAGTATCGCGGCGATTTTCCTGGTGGCGTTTTCCATCCTGTTCCTCTTCGCGTTTTTCGGTGCCGGAAGCAGGCTTGGAGGTTGGCTGGACAGCGGCGTGGGGGCGCTTTTCGGTTGGGGAAAGTGGCTCTTTCCTCTTCTGCTTCTCGTCTCCGCGGTCTTTCTCCTGAGACGCCGGACGACGACCCTTTCGGATGTCGTGAAATTCATCGGACTCGGAATCGTGTTTTTTTCCGTTCTCGGTTTTTTCCATCTGTTTCTCGGCGATTCCGCCAAGGAAATGCTTTCCTTCGCGAAGAAGGGATCGGGAGGCGGGTATGTCGGGTACGGCATCGCCGCGTTCCTGTTCACGTTCACGGGGCGTGCCGCCGCCGCGGTCATTCTTGCGGCCCTGCTTTCGTCCGGTGTCGTGGCCGCATTCAACGTTTCGCTGATCCATTTCCTGTCATTTATCAAGGGAAAACTGTCCGATATGCGGAGGCCTCGCGGTGTCGACGAATCAGTCGTGGACGAGGCTCCTCGGGATCCGGCTCCGGAAGTAGAGATTCCTTGTGCGGCGCCGGATCCGTTACCGGCCATCGCTGAGGGATACGGCAACATAGGGACGATAGATTTTCCCGAAGATCGTCCGGAGGGGATCGAACCGGAAGAGGAAGCCGACGAAGAAGAGCCGGAGATGCCGGCGCCGAAGAAACGACGGAAAAGTACAGTATCCGTATGGCGCCAGCCCGACCCGGATTTTTTCCGTGGAAAGAGCGGACAGGCCGACTCGGGAGACCTCGAGCGGACGAAGCAGATAATCCAGAGCACGTTGAAATATTTCAACATATCGGGAGAGATGGGGGAGACGACCGTCGGTCCGACGGTGACCCAGTATACGTTCAGTCCGGCGTTCGGGACCAAGCTTTCGAAGATAGTCGGATTGTCGAACGACCTCGCGCTCGCGCTCGCCAAGCACCCGATCCGCATCGAGGCCCCGATTCCGAACAAGTCTTTGGTCGGCATCGAGGTTCCGAACACCAAGCAGGCGAGTGTCCGCATGCGGGACATCCTGGAGAGCGCCGCGTACGACGCCCGGAAGTCGAACCTGTCGTTCGTGCTCGGGGAATCCGTCTCGGGAGACTTCGAGATCGCGGATCTCGAATCCATGCCGCACCTTCTCATCGCCGGGCGTACGGGATCCGGGAAAAGCGTCTGTATCAACTCGGTCATTCTCTCGCTTCTTTATCAGAATTCACCGGAAGAGCTTCAGCTCATACTTATCGACCCGAAACGCGTCGAGCTCTCGCTGTATAACGGGATACCGCATCTGAAAAGCGGCCGGGTGATAACGGATTCGAAGCATGTCGTGAACGCGCTCAAGTATGCCATCGGAGAGATGGAGAAACGGTTGCGTATATTCGAATCGGTACGGGTGCGCGATCTGGCATCCTATCGCGAAAAGGAACGCCGGGGCGAAACGTACGTAGACAAGAACGGACCCGACGGGCGGCCGCGTACGATGCCCTTGGAGCCGCTTCCGTATATCGTCATCGTCATCGACGAGATGGCGGATCTTATGATGTCGCATGGCAAGGAAGTGGAAGGGGCGATCGTCCGGCTCGCGCAGATGTCCCGGGCGGCCGGCATACATCTCGTCCTGGCGACGCAGAAACCGGTAGCGGACGTCGTTACCGGCCTCATCAAGTCGAACATTCCCGGAAAGATCGCATTCGCGGTCTCGAACCAGATGGACTCGCGCATCATCCTCGATACGGGCGGCGCGGAAAAACTCATCGGCAAGGGGGATATGCTGTATGCGCCCCCGGAATCGTCCCAGCCGAAACGAATCCAGGGCGTATATGTCGACGACCGGGAAGTGAAGGATGTCGTGAAATTTTTCATCGATCAGAAAAAGGATCTCGGTGAGGAGAACCTGGACGAGGATTTCGACGGAGGCGAGCGGGAGGAGGGTGTCGGCGATCCGTTCTCTTCCGGTGATGTCGATTTTACGGCATCGGCGGACGATCCGAACGACCTGGATGACAAATACGGCGAAGCCCGGCAGCTTGTCATCGAATCGGGACGGGCCGCGACGACGTTTCTGCAGAGACGCCTGTCCGTCGGGTATGGTCGCGCCGCGAAACTCCTCGATCTGCTTGAGGAGAACGGCGTTGTCGGCCCGCCGGAAGGCGCGAACAAGGGACGCCCGGTCCTTATCGGCAAGTTTGCGGGTCGTGAGGACATTCCCGAGTATGAAGATCCTATGGCGGACCAGTCGGCCCGGGACAAATGGCAGGTCGAATGATACGAACGGGAAGTCTCATGGCCCGGGGCGTGTTCGGGAGGAGGGAACGGATCATGATGCGTTGAGCCGGATAAGCCGTCGACATGGGTCGGCGGCTTTTTATCCGGGCGGTTTCCGGTAAGATAAGGCGATTTGCTTCTATTTACACATCCTTTGCCCTTCGATTCGGACGTGCTAAAATGAGGGCATGACAGCGGCAAATTTCACCAGAAAACGGGTCGGTTCGCTCACGCTCGGGGAGAAGCTTCGAAAGGTCAGGAACGACAATCGGATCAGTCTCGCGGAGGTTTCGCGCGCCACGAAAATACAGGTGAAGTATCTCGAGGCGCTCGAAGCCGGAGCGTATGAGAAGCTTCCACCGGAGGTGTATGTGCGCGGGTTTCTTCGGGGGTATGCCGCACATCTGGGTATTCCCGAGGATGCGATACTGAGGTTGTACGAACGTGAGCGGAGCATACGGAAGAATCTCGGGAAGACGGAGGCGCCGGCCCGTTTTCAACTCGGAGGCGGGATGCCGATCCGCATACCGCTTTCCCCGCGCGGCGTCGTCGTGTCCGTGATCGCTCTTGTCATAGTCGGTTTCTTCTCGTATCTTTTCTTCGAGTTCCGTTCCTTCGTTTCCGAACCGCGTCTGGTTATCCTTTCGCCGTCGGACGGAGATACGGTAGCGGAGGCGGAAGTGCTCGTTCGGGGAGAGACGGACCCCCGGGCGGAGGTCCGTATCAACGGCGAAGGGACGACCGTCGATGAGCGTGGAGCGTTTTCCGAGGGGCTGTCGCTCGATTCCGGACTCAACGTGATCACGATCTCGTCCACGAACCGATTCGGTAAGACGCGGGAACGGACGGTTTCGGTGAACGCCGCACTTCCCGAGCGTACCGACGAGGGCGGCGCATTGATGGATCCGACACCGCCACCGACGGTGCACGTGACGCTTCGGACGGTCCGGTCGACCTCGGTTTCGGTCGGTGTCGACGGCGTGACCGTGTGGAGCGGGAAACTCCCGGTCGGCGAGGAAAAGACGTTCGATGCGCGGGAGCGGGTCGAAGTGTCGTCCGATGAAGGAAACGCGGTCATGATCCGTGAGGGTGATACGACAGAGGCGGCCCTTTCGGGTGATGCCCGTCCGGCGATGGCGGTCTTCGGATCGGACGGAAGAAAGTGAACGAATCGTTTCAAGAGGAAAGCTAATCATCGAACAGAAGACATATGGCGACAAAAGACGTGAACGCGAAGCAGGAGAAGCGTGGCGGCAAGGACGGTTTGGATGCGGTGATGGGGACGATCAAGGAGAAATTCGGGGACGAGATGATCATGAAACTCGGCGAGGTCCGGAAGGTGGACATCGAGGCGATTCCGACGGGATCGATATCCCTCGACCTGGCTCTCGGTATCGGAGGCGTTCCCCGCGGTCGGGTGATAGAGGTGTATGGACCGGAATCTTCCGGAAAGACGACCTTGGCGCTGCATATCATCGCGAATGCCCAGCGGATGGGAGGCACGGCCGCCTTCATCGACGCGGAGCATGCGCTTGATCCGGAATACGCCAAGAAGCTCGGTGTGAAGACGGCGGACCTGCTTATCTCGCAGCCGGACGCCGGCGAACAGGCGCTCGACATCGTTGAGACGCTCGTCCGCTCGAACGCGCTCGACGTGATCGTCGTCGACTCCGTCGCGGCGCTCGTGCCTCGGGCGGAAATCGAGGGGGAGATGGGTGACCAGCATGTGGGACGGCAGGCGAGACTCATGTCCCAGGCGCTTCGGAAACTTACGCCGATCATGGCGAAATCGAATACCGTGGTCATCTTCATCAATCAGCTCCGCATGAAGATCGGTGTCATGTTCGGCAACCCGGAAACGACGACCGGCGGTCAGGCGCTCAAGTTCTATTCCTCGGTTCGGATCGAGGTCCGACGCGCGGCGCAGATCAAGAAGGGCGAGGAAGTGGTCGGCAACCGCGTAAAGGTCAAAGTCGTGAAGAACAAGGTCGCTCCGCCGTTTAGGACGACCGAGTTCGACATCATGTACAACGAGGGGGTCTCGGCATCCGGCGACCTGTTGGATACGGGAGTCCGTCTGGAGATCATCAAGAAATCGGGCAATTCATATCTCTTCGGGGAAACGAAACTCGGTGTCGGTCGCGAGGCGGCCAAGGCGTTCCTCAAGGAAAATCCGAAAGTCTCCGAGGGAATCGGTAAGGCCATCATGAAGCGGGCAAAGGAAGACGCCGCCGCGCTCCTGTAGCCTCGGACTCATTCGCGAAAGGACCGTCCGGATCATCGGGCGGTCCTTTTTTGTCGGTCATCCTACCGTCCGGTTCATATCCGTGGTATGATATGGCTATGAAATCCGTACTCAGGATAGGTTCGTTTGTTTTTGTCTTCGCTGTCACTTTCGTTACGGTGATGCCGGTTTTTTTTGCGCATGCTGAAGACGCCGCATCGATTCAGAAGGATCTGGAGAAGACGTTGGAGAAGCTGAAGCGTGCGGAGGCGGAGAAGGCCGCGCTTGCGAACGAACTGAGTCGGATCAATTCTTCTCTGACGGCGGCACAGACAGCGATAGCCGGTGCGAAAGCGAGAATCGCTTCGGCTACGAACGATATCGAACGGAAGCAGGCTGAGATAGACCTGATCCAGGAGCGAATCGAAGGAAACAGGATAATCCTGGCCGGGCTGGTTCGGGAGATGCAGGCCGAATCGAACGAGCCGCTTTTCAGCGCGGTGCTGTCGGCGGAAGACGTGACACGGTCCCTTAATGATCCGGACCGGCTCCAGTCGGTCGGGGAGCGCATGAACGCGATTTTGGCCGACATCCATTCCTCGCAGGAACAGACCGTTCAGGAACAGCAAAGCCTCGAGAAACTGAAGCAGGCGCATGAGGCGGCGCTCGGCGACAAGCTGGAAGAGAAACAGGCGCTTGCCTCCGACCAGCAGGAGACGCAGGCGGACCTCGCTGAACAGAGCAAGATCGTCTCCCGCTTGGAAAAGGAGATCAAAGAATTGCAAAGCGACCTTTCAAAACTGACCGGGAAGTCGTATGACGCGAAAGATATCCGCGAGGCCGTCGAATTTGCCAGCGATCGTACCGGAGTTCCCGAGGGCGTACTGTACGGCTTTCTCAAGATGGAAACCAATCTCGGTGCCAATACCGGTCAGTGTACGTATGCGGAAGTGGAGAAAGTATCCGTGGCAAGATATAAGAAATACGGTTCGAAATACAAGGCGTCCATCGCCAAGCTATACGAGCGAAGGGATATTTTCTATGATATCGTAGATGACCTCGGGTACAGCAGAAGCAAGAAAGTGTCGTGTTCTCCGAGCGGGTACATCGGACAGGGCGGGGCCATGGGCGTTTCGCAGTTCATGTCGGACGTCTGGAAGGGATATGAATCACAGATTTCCGCTAAGACAGGACACGGTAAGCCTGACCCTTGGAATCTTACGGACGGAGTAATGGCCATGGCGCTCAAGCTGAAAAAGGCGGGAGCGACCTCGAACAAGGAATCGGTCATCAAAAGCGCCTCCATCAGTTATCTCGGCGGGTTCAATGCCGGGTATTATAACGGCATTGTCTATTGGTCGAAGAATTATAAACTTCTCTTCAAATAGCGTCATAAGCCGACGAATCCGGCTACGGGCCGGGGATGACGGTTCGAAGGACGATGATATGCGAACGGTGGTCAATACGGTGTCAATCGCAGAGAAACATATGAAACAGCTCAGGATGAAATCGAGTCAGAATGGTTCCGTGCTCGTCTTTTCGCTGGTCATCCTTTCGCTGATGCTCGTGACTTCGCTCACGCTGCTTTCTTCCGTGTCGCTTGATCAGAAGGCCTCGCTCTCGACCGGCAACTCGACCCGTTCCTTTCAGGTCGCCGATTCGGGAGTCGAGCAGGTTCTCTATCAGATATACAAGAAGAGCAACGCGACGATCGGGGACCTCAGCGACAGCATCACTGACACGACATGTACCGACGGTTTCGTCGTTTCCAGCGACGGGTGGACCGTCGCGTTCTATACGGGGGATGACGGTGATGTCAGGATCGACTCGTGTTCCGCGACCGACTGGCGAACGCTGGTCACCAAGATCAAATCCCAGGGGACGCTCAGCGGGACCACACGCGCGGTCGAGGTTTCGGTGAAGTCGCCCCTTATGATGACCCCGTAGGCCACCATGACTGATCGTCGTGCGGTTCCGATACGCACATCGTTTTTCATGAGGCGAACGAAGGTGTCGATAGCCCCGGTTCTTGCCAGAATCCGAAAACCCTGGTAGGATTCGGAGACAAAAGAGAAAGTCCGACGCGTCGCTCCGCTTCATTCCGAAGACCAGGGCGGGCAGAAACCGCACAGGGGCCCTCTTTTGGCGGTTTTAGTATCTCTCTCAAATCTCATTTCGGGCTGCAAATCCGAAATTTTCGGCTTCTGATCGCGGTGAGATTTGAGAGAGATGCGGAGCATAATTTGTGGTAATCAACCATACCGTATGGCAGCCAAGGATACGAGGGAATACGAGCTTTTTTATCTCGTCGGTGATTCGAAGGAGGCCGAGCTTCCGACGATTCGGACCGAGGTGGAGAAGATCGTGACGGACTTCGGAGGAACGTTCCTGCCCGAGGAGACGGAGGAAAAGAGGAATCTTGCGTATGAGATTCTGGACGAGCGCCGCGGTACGTATGTGGCGCGCCGTTTCACGATGCCGGAAGCCGGTGACGAACCGTTCTCCGCGGAGGCGCCGGAAAAAGTGAATGCGATCGACGGGATGACCCGACTGCTTCAGCTGTACAAGCCGGTTTCGCGATTCATCCTGATCCGGGCTGAGAAACTCCCGGAGCTCAAGGCGATTCCGCGCGAGGAACGTGCGAAGCCGGTCCGACGTGACGATCGTCGTAGCAGTGGCGGAGGGCGCCGCTTCCCGGATCGCGGAGGGGAGCGCCGGTCCGTGGAGCCGGTCCGTGCCGAGAAGCCGACGGTGAAGGAGGAAGAAAAGCCGGTTGAAAACGAGAAGAAGCCGATCGCGCAGGAAGACCTCGATAAGCAGCTGAAGGAAGTGCTCGATATCTAAAAGAAGTCACTAGCCACAAGTCGAAAGTCCATAAAGTCGGAACGGGAAAAAAGAAACACTCGGTTAACGGGTCAACGCGCTGAGCGCGGGATGTGATTGAAAACAATGAAAAGATCTAACAATACGTAATCGGTAATCAAAATATATGAACGTGAACAGAGTGATCCTGGTGGGACGTCTGACACGCGATCCCGACATACGGACGACGCAGACCGGTCAGACGGTCGCGACCATCGGAATGGCGACAAACCATCACTGGACCGACAAGGCCGGCCAGAAACAGGAGAAGACCGAATTTCATACGGTCGTCCTCTGGGGGCGACTCGCGGAGATCGCCGGACAGTACCTTACGAAGGGCATGGAAGCGTTTTTCGAAGGGAGACTCCAGACCCGTTCGTTCGTGGGCAAGGACGGCGTGGAGCGAAAGACGACCGAAATCGTCGGCGAATCCATGCAGATCGGGTCTCGACCGCAGGGGAATCAGGGCGGCGGATATGCGCCGAGACAGGGCGGTTATTCCCAGGCTCCGGCCGGCGGCGGATCCGTGGCAGGTCCGCGTCCCGCGGCGCAGCGATCGGCGCCGGCCGCGATCGAAGACGAAATTCCGACCATCAACCTCGATGACGAGAAAGACGAGATCCGGATCGAGGACGTCCCGTTCTAAACAGGACTTACAACTTACAACCGACAACCAGCAGCAATGATGAAGCGAGTTGTTCGGGATAATTCGTTCGAATATCATATCTATGGAAGACGCGATGCAGAAAAAGCTCGATCACCTCGATTACAAGGACGCCTATTTTCTTCGGAAGTTCCTGAACTCCCAGGGAAAGATCTATCCGCCGAAGCGGTACGGACTGTCGGCGAAGCAGCAGAAGGACGTGTCGCTCGCGATCAAGCGTGCGCGGTTCATGGGACTCATCCCGTACGTGGTGAAGTAGGTCATAGAACAGATAACAAAAAATTCATATATTCTTTTGGGTTTTTGTTTTCTTCGGCTGTTCGATGATATGCTTATTGTTATCTGACTGTCGTTCCATGTACCTGTTTAACGTTATCTGCTCATCGACTCCCGTTAGCCGTTAATTGATTTCTGCTGACCGCTTATGCTCGGACTGAGCGACATCAAGACCGGAAAAAAGATAGTATGGGACGGACAGCCGTTCGTCGTGCTCGATTACCAGCATTCCAAGACGGGACGTGCCGGCGCCGTCATGCGCACGAAGCTTCGCAATATCATCACCGGCGCGACGATCGAATACACGTTCCAGGACAAGGACAAGTTCGAGGAGGCGGAAACCTCGAAGTCCTCGGCCCAGTACCTGTATCCGGAAGGGGACGAGTATCATTTCATGGATTCGGAAAGTTACGAGCAGTTCGCCCTTTCCGCCGAGACGCTCGGCGATGCCGCGAAGTATCTTATCGAAGGGACCGAAGTCGTCATACTCAACTACGCCGGTCGCGCGATCAACGTCGAACTTCCCGTGAAGATGACGCTCGAGGTCGTCGATGCGCCGCCGGGACTCAAGGGCGATACGGCCTCGGGCGGCGACAAGGTCGTCACGCTCGAGAACGGGCTCAAACTGACCGTACCGCTCTTCATCTCCGCCGGAGACAAGGTGATAGTGAATACCGAGAAGGGGGCATACGTGTCACGGGCATAAGCGCCGAACTGACAACTCACAACTGACAACGGAATCCGGAAGAAAGAATCAAGAATCAAGAACGCACAGCACAAAGAAAGCCGCCCACGTGGGTGGTTTTTAGACTTTTTGTAGATACTTTTGGGAATAATTTCACATTCGGATCTCCGCTTCGGTCATGGTTTTTCGAAGTGTTCGTGCTCGGGATTTCAGGATGATTTTCCTATCGGATGGCATAAGTTTTACCTTTTTTTTTGGCTTTCCATTCTTCCAACCCCTCCTGTCACGTCGTTCGCGAACGACGTGACTGTCCTCCCCTTGGGACAAGGGGAGAGAACGTTTTATTATTACCTGTTCTCTATCCTGTGTTTTCTCCTTTGGGACAAAGGAGAAGCAAAGAGGATTGGGGAATAGCAACAGCGACTATTCTGAGTCAAGTTTTTTCTCTATCTCCAAAAAAGTCTTCCGAAGCGCAATAAGTTCCTCCTCCGAAAAAGGCGATAGCACGTAGGCGTCGGCGGGAATGTTTTCCGGCGGACGGCCGATGCCGATGCGGATGCGCGTGAAATCCTTGGTACCGAGTTTCTCGATAAGGTCGGCGACACCGTTGTGTCCCGCGGCTCCGGACCCCTTGGTGATCTTGAACGTACCTGAAGCGATGTCGAGGTCGTCATGAATGACGATGATATCGTCGACGGGAATCTTGAAGAAGTCCATGACGGATCGGACGGACTCCCCGGAGCGGTTCATGAATGTTTCGGGCTTGAGAAGGATGGTCTTTTCGCCGTCATGCATGCCTGCCGAGACGGAACCCTTCCATTTTGTGTTCGGTTGAAACGGCTCGAGGCCCCACGTTTCGCTCAGGAAATCAAGAAACAAGAACCCGGCATTGTGGCGGGTCTTTTCGTATTCTTTTCCCGGATTGCCGAGGCCGACGATGAGTTTCATAGACATTTTATTATGTATTTATCATACCATTATAATCGTTCCAGGAGTCGAATTGTATCCGTATGTCAGAAATTATTTCGTTAACGCGTTAACGAGTTTTTCCGCCAATCGATTTCTGTTTCCCTGTTTTCTGCCTTCTGTTAACTGTTATCTGCTCTCTGTTATCTGACTATCGTGTCTGCGGCGTGAAATATTCCGAGAAGGGGTCGTCGCCGGCCGCGTCGGACGAGTCGCTGCCGAGCGATGCCTCCGGCAGAGGGTGTTCTTTCACGTCGTTCCCGATGACGATGACAAAGTCCGCATCCTTGGTCCCGGCCGGGAGTGTCGGCATGTCGGCGGTCCTCTCAAGCGAGAACGTGCCGAGGAGCGAGTCGAGCGTGAACGGTTTGCCGAGATTCGTACGGTCGAAGACGGCACTCTTCGGGGACATCCTTATCGTGTTTTCCGTCGAAACCCGGATGTCCTCGGCGGGAACGGCATCATTGAGCGCGGCCGCGAACCGGCTCGCGACGGACGCCTCTTCGGGTCGTGACAGGATGAGGATGGATGCCTTCTCCTGTTCCATCCCGCCGCGTTTCCGATCGAGTTCCTGCTTGTCGAATATGTTGGAAGCGAGATCGCGGATCTCGTTCCAGTTTCCGGTACGCGGAACGAGAATGAACGCCCGGATCCCGTTCATGTCCATATGTGAGACCCTGAGGAGACTCTCCTTTTTCCACGCGTCGACGACCGCCGTCGAGGCGTTGCGGAGATCGGTCGTCTTTCCAATCTCGATAAGACTCCCGATCTGGCTCATCGTCAGATTCGTACGGACGCTGTCACCCAGGGTGTCGAGCAGCCGGTTCGCGGTGAAAACATCGAGATATGTCCTGATCGAAAGGGCCTTTTCCTGAAACGCCTTTATGATCTGCTGCTGGCGTTTCGCCCGGCCGAAATCGCCTTCGGGGTCGTCGTGCCGTTCCCGGGCGTATTTGAGCGCCGTCGCCCCGTCGAGCGTATGCCATCCGGCCGAAAGTTCGAATGTCTCGTAGCTGTAATTTTTTCCGGGATAGCGGGTGTCGAGTATGTCGCGTGCCGATTCGACGCGGATGCCGCCGATGTCGTCGATGACCTTTTCGAATCCGTCGAAGTCGAGCGCCGCATAGTAGGGGATGTCCTGCCCCGTCAGTTCTTCCACGGCACCGATGACCGAATCGGCGCCATCGCCCTGGTTGAGTCCGTACTGGTAGACGGAGTTGAGTTTGGTATACAGGCCCGAACCCGGAATCGGTACGAACAGATCGCGCGGAATGGAGAGGAACGCGGCGCGATGTTCGCGGGTGTCGATACTCGCAAGCATGATCGTGTCGGTCAGATTCTGGCCGGGATAGTTTTTTCCGGCACGACCGAGGAGCAGGATGTTGACCCTCCCGTTTTCCTCGCCTTTGAGCGGCTCGCGCTTTCCTCCCGGAAGAACGGATGCGAGGTTCCCGAACGCTCCGGACGATGACGCATTGTCGACGTGGATCTTTTCCGCGGTTCGGAGCACCCGGATCCCGAGGAAAAGCAGTGCTACCGTCGGAACGGCGATCACTGCGGCGATCAGGTATCTTATGCTGTTTTTCCCTTTATCCATGGTATTTTACGGAGTGTTTCGGATGCTTGATTTTCCGTCGGAAACGTGATATCATGGCAACGTTTGATTCTCATTCACGGAGGAATGACTCCTCCTGATTTTCTTCATTATGATCGCGAACCCCGACCGACCGGGTCTTCCGAAGCGTGAAGCCGACTCGAAAAACGGAAGCGAGGAGGAGCTCTCCGCCGGACAATTCTTTCTCGAGATGGTGAAGGTGTTCCTGTTGGCCGCCGTCATCATCATACCAGTACGTGTCTTTCTCTTCCAGCCGTTCTTCGTTCAGGGTTCGAGCATGCAGCCGAATTTCGAAAACGGCGAGTATCTCGTCGTCAACGAATTCGGGTACAAGAAGACCCGGGTAGGTCTTCCCGAAACCCCGTTCTTCACGGTCTCGCCGTTTTATTCGCTGACGCGGCAGGAACCGATAGTCTTCCGATCCCCGCAGAAAGAAGGCTTGTACCTGATCAAGCGCGTCATCGGTCTTCCGGGTGAAACCGTGCGGATCGAACATTCGAACATCATCATCACGGACGCCGAGCATCCGGACGGGTTCAGGCTCGACGAATCATCGTATCTCGCATCGTCGGTCATAACGACGGATATGAAACCGCTGACCCTCGGGGCCGACCAGTATTTCGTTCTCGGCGACAACCGCATGAACAGCCTCGATTCCCGCGTATTCGGTCCCGTCGATCGGGGGCTCGTCGTCGGGAAGGTGCTCTTCCGGGCGTGGCCGATTACGCGGGGCGAGTGGTACCGGTGAACCGACGTTTCGGATATTTTCGTAATAAAGCAGCATAAGCGACCCGTCTATGACTCCGAAGAAGACCGTGCTCCCGAAGAAGGCCAAACCGGCGGCGAAGAAGCCGGTGGCAAAGTCCGCCGTGAAGCCGGAAAAGAAGTCCGTGGCGAAAGCCGCTCCGGCACCGCTCGTTTCCGAGAACGAGCTCCTCATGCAGTCATTGCGCGGCATGCGCGATATTCTGCCCGACGAGCAGCCGTATTGGGAGCGCGTGAGGCGGAGCCTATCCACGGCCGCGCAGGACTACGGGTTCCAGCGTATCGATACGCCGACAGTCGAATACCTGCATCTTTTCGTGCGTTCCATCAAGGAAGGGACGGACATCATAGACAAGGAGATCTACTCGTTCCAGACCCGTGGCGGAGACCGCGTGGCGCTCCGGCCCGAGTTCACCGCCGGAATCGGTCGCGCCTACATCCAGCACGGGATGAGTGTGCTTCCGAAGCCGATCCGCCTCTTCTCCATGGGACCGGTGTTCCGTTATGACCGGCCTCAGGAGGGACGATATCGCGAATTATGGCAGGGGGACTTCGAAGTGTTCGGCGAGGCCGATCCGATATTGGATGCCCAGGTGATGCAGGTCGCGTACCGTGTCGTCCGGGAGCTCGGTCTCAAGGATGTCGAATTTCAGGTGAACTCCATCGGAACGCCCGAATCGCGCAAGCGATATGAGAAGGCTCTGGTCCGGTTCCTCGAGTCCCAGAAGCACAAGCTCTGTCAGGTGTGTCGCGAGCGTCTTACGACGAACCCGATGCGCATCCTCGACTGCAAGGAGGACAAGTGCGTGCAACTGACCTCGCAGGTCCCGCAGGCGCTCGATTTCCTCGACGACGAGTCACGCGCGCACTTCAAATCGTTGCTCGAGTATCTGGACGAGCTCGAACTTCCGTATTCCATCAATCCTCGTCTCGTCCGCGGACTCGACTATTACACGCGGACCGTGTTCGAGATCTGGTCGACCGACCGTGAGGGGAAGAAATACGCGCTCGGTGGCGGTGGCCGGTACGACAACCTCATACAGGAGCTCGGTGGCGAGCCGACGCCGGCGATCGGTTTCGGCCTCGGTCTCGACCGCGTCGTGCTTGAGATGAAGCGTACCCAGGTGCGGCCGTACGAATTTCCGAAGCCACGCGTGTTTCTCGCGCAGCTCGGCGATCTTGCGAAGAAGAAAAGCCTCAGGCTGTTTTCCGAACTTGAGAAGCACGGCATCCTGACGACGGAGAGCTTCGGTCGCGGAAGTCTCAAGGCGCAGATGCGCGTCGCGGGACGGCTCGGCGTGGAGGTGACGATCATCCTCGGTCAGAAGGAAGCCCTTGATGGCACGGCCATCGTGAAGGATATGGTGTCGGGGACGCAGGAGACCGTCACGCAGGAACGACTCGTGGATGCCGTGAAAAAAATCCTCAAGACGAACGTGACGCTTGCACATCCGCCCGTGAAATCCGAAAAGTGATCGTTCCGACGCAGTATGGAAGAGACCGTTTTCGACAAAATCATACGGAAAGAGATTCCGGCGGACATCGTGCTCGAGACGGACGAGCTGATCGCGTTTCACGATATTCATCCGCTCGCGCCTGTGCACGTCCTCATCATCCCGAAACGTCGAATCGAGACTATCGACGACCTTGAGGACGGGGACGCGGGGCTTGCGGGGCGCATGATCATCGCTGCGCGCGATATCGCGAGGGACTTGAACATTTCCCGGAAAGGGTATAAGCTTCTGTTTCGGGTCGGTCATGACGGCGGGCAGGAAATCCCGCATATTCATCTGCACCTGATCGGCGGGGCCAGGCTCTCGGAAGGGATCCGACCCGCGAAATGAAAGAGACGCCCGAAAGGGCCGGGATGAGGCGGAAATTCAATCGATATCACTAGGAAAGGAGGTCGGTATACATGATACAGGTACGTAAGAAGGAAAAGGAGACGCCGGAAAGCATGATCCGTCGTTTTTCTCGGCGTGTCCAGCAGAGCGGCACGCTTCAGCGCGCGCGAAAGCTTCGCTTCCGTCGCGAGGAGAAGAGCAAGACCGAGCGTCGCAATGAGGCGCTCTACAAGACGAAGATCCGCAAGGAAATCGGCCGGCTGAAGAAATTCGGAAAATTCGACGATGAATCGCTCCGCGAGATCAAGAAAAAACTCAACCGCTAAACCATAGTCCGCTATGACCCTCTACGAAACGATCCAGGGCGACCTCAAGGAGGCCATGAAGGCGGGGGACGCCGTACGACGCGACGTGATCCGTATGGTCGGGAGCGCGCTCAAGAACGAGGCGATCGAACTCCGGAAGCCAGCGGTCGAGCTGACCGATGCCGAGTCGGTTGCCGTTTTGCGACGGCTGGCCAAGCAGCGTCGCGAGAGCATCGCGAGCTTTCTCGCGGGCGGTCGTCCGGAACTTGCCGAGCAGGAAGAGTCCGAGCTTTCGGTCATCGGCGCGTATCTCCCGGCGAATCTTCCTGATGATGAAATCCGGAAGCTTGTCGCCGAAGCGAAAGCCGAGACCGGAGCCGCGTCGAAAGCCGACTTCGGAAAGCTCATGGGAGCCGTATCGAAGAAGGTCGCCGGTCGCGCGGACGGGAACGCCGTCAAAGTCCTCGTCGAGGAAACGCTTTCCTAGTCGCATGGAACCCGAACTCGACATCGTGAGGAATATCGATTGCGAGTCTGACGATGATTTTTTTGTCGCGGTCGTGAAAGAGACGATAGCCCGATCCGGGCTGTCGTCTCTTTCCTCGTACCGCACCGTATCCGCGGGTATCGCGCTCGTGACCGACGAGGCGATCGCGGAACTCAACGGGACGTATCGGGGCAAGGCCGTGCCGACCGACGTCCTGTCGTTTTCGGAACACGAGGGGGAGGAGATCCGTCCCGATGCGGACGGGAACATATTTCTCGGCGATCTCGTGATCGCGCCCGACTTCGTGCGCCGTGCGGCGGCGGGGGATGGCGTTCCGTTCCGTATGGAACTCGCGTTCGTCTGTTCGCATGGCATACTCCACCTCCTCGGATTCGATCATTCTCCCGAAATGTTCCGGATCCAGGATGAAGTGACGGAGACATTCTTTCCCCGCTGATATCCGCGCGCGTTGGCGGGGCGCGCCGTTCCATTGTAAAATATCCGACGACGGTCCGAATCATTTTTTCCTATGATGAAATTCGTAAAAAGTTTTCGACATGCCGCGGACGGGATCCGCAGTGCGGCGTCGACGGAACGGAATTTCCGTATCGAGCTCGTGTTGGCGGCGGGAGCATTCGCGCTTTCCTGGGTCCTCCCTCTTTCCGTGACGGAGCGGGCCATGGTGTTTCTGACTATCGGTATCATTCTCGCGCTCGAGCTGCTGAATACCGCTTTCGAACAGTTGACCGATATGCTGAGCCCGCAGTTTCATGAAAAGGTGAAGACCATCAAGGATCTTGCCGCCGGCGCGGTGCTGCTTTCGTCTTTCAGCGCGGTTCTCGTCGGGCTTGTCATCTTCGCACCGCATCTCGTGGCGCTGTTTTCGTGACATCGAGCCGATATCTTCCGAATCTTCCGACCAAAATTCGTAGAGACGAGGCATGCCTCATTTCTACGTTCGTGCTCGCGGTTTGACAAAAAAATCATCCTGGTCTATTCTTGTATTGGAAGGCTGGTTCGTTTAACAGTTTTCCCGTTTTCAAAACTTTTTAACAAAAGGAGTTAGCCATGAATCATGGAACTGGAACTCTGTCGTTACTGCTGACCAACGGCGGAAAGACGGGCAGGTTAATCGACAACGGCGATAAAAGGATTGAGGGTGGCCTGAACCGCATCTTCCCAGGCAACTCTTCCATCGCTGTCGCTGACCTCGGCCAGAACTACTCTACCGCTGCTTGAGGTAAAATAACCTGGCAGCTTGGCACCGCGCGCTTATTGCGTCGCGGTGCCGATTTTTTTTGTAGAGGCCGTGCCGAATTTTCGGCTAGAAATAGGCATGAAATGTTTTGCAGATTACCGAGCGTCGTTTTGTACACCGAAATCCGAAACGAATTCTGGCACGGTGAATGGAACAGGTTTCCGGCGGGCAATTCGCGATTCCTACTGATGGCGGGTTGTCACATCTCTATTCTCCCGTCGTTTTCATCGACGGGTTTTCCGGATAGTTTTCCTTTTCCAGGGTTTCAAAAAGGAAGAGAATCTTTTCGTATTTTTCCTTGACGCGATCCATATATTCGTCATCGGGATGTTCCGGCAGGCCGACCTGTTCCGACGGACGTTCGGAGCCTTCTTGCGCGGCTTTTTCGGGAGCGGACGGGAAGACGACCGATTCGAATTCTTCGATCGCTAACTTCACTTTCTCGGACGTTCCCTCCGGGAACTTTGTCGCTTTCGCACTCACAAAGAGGTCGCGTATCCGTTTTTCGGCCTCCCCCCTGTGGCTCGGGTCGTCAACGGATGCCGCCCGTATCGCCATGACGATATGGCTGAGGCAGTGCCGGATTTTTCCCTCGTCGCCCGTCCCCCGGGCCAGCTCTTTACGGTACTCTTTGAGGGCATCCTGCACCTTCGGATTTAGAAAGTGAGGGGATTCTGTTGGCATAGGAGTTGCATTATGGATGCATATCCTTCATGTTCTCTCATTTTCGAGAAAAAATAAAGCCTCCGTCGCGACTTCGGATGATGATGGTCCGACGTCTCACCGATTCTGACCGTAGCCGGTCCCGAAACCTCTCCGTTTTCTCATGCGGCGTGATGATGCCGAGACGGACTGGCGAAGCGGCGTAGCGCATCGGATCGGATTATGGCGACAGGCGACGATATCGGAAAGCGAAATTCGGAACCGGCGAGCGGATTCTCATCATCCGATCTTCGGAATGTCTCTTCCGGCATTGTGCACCATGGTCGTTTCGGGGTATACTATTTCCCATAAGCAGGATTTTCGCTGGGAAGGAATTCCCCGGTTGTCTGTATGCCGAAAACGGAAAATTATCTCGGAATCGACATCGGTTCGGCGCATGTACGCGCGGTCATGGCGCAGGAAATAGCCGGCGAGGAGTCCTTGCGTGTTCTTGGCGCCGTCTCCATGCCGTCGGAAGGCATGCGTCGCGGAAGCGTCATCGACGCGTCCGCGGTCGCCGGTGCCGTCGCAAAGGCGGTGTCGCATGCGGAGCGCATGTCGGGCGTCACGTCCGATGTCGTAGGCGTAGGTATTTCCGGAACGGATATCTTCTGTCAGAAAACGCTCGGAGTCATCGCCGTCAGCCGTCCCGACGGCGAGGTCGCCGAAGAGGACGTGGAACGCGCGATGGCGGAAGTCGAGGCGCGCGTCATGCTTCCCTCGAATCGGGAAGTGTTGCACGTCATCCCGAAAAGTTATCGGCTCGACGACCAGAAAGACATCAAGGATCCGATCGGCATGCGCGGTGTGCGGCTCGAGGCCGAGGCGTTCGTCGTCGGCACGAGCATGAACCAGATGAAGGGCATCGGACGCATACTCGACCAGGTCGGTATCCGGCCGGATTTCCACGCCGTGGAGCCGCTTGCCGCCGCCGAAGCGGTGCTTAATCCGAAGCAGAAAGAGCTTGGTGTCGTGCTGGTCGACATCGGTGGAAGCACGACGTCGGTCACGGTGTACGAGGAGGGGGAGCTGGTTCACCTCGCGACACTGCCGGTCGGCGGAGCGCACGTCACGAACGACATCGCGATAGGACTTCGCGCGTCCATTGACACCGCGGAACAGGTGAAGCTCCAATACGGCACGGCACTTCCGGATACCGTCGGAAAACGCGAGGAAATCGACCTTTCCAGTTTCGATTCCCATGAGACGGAATCCGTCTCGCGACATCATGTCGCCGAAATCATCGAGGCTCGGATGGATGAACTCCTGCGTTTCGTCAATTCCGAACTCGCGAAGTGCGGGCGGGAAGGATTGCTGCCGGCGGGGGTGGTGCTTACCGGAGGCGGTGC
Source organism: Candidatus Moraniibacteriota bacterium (assembly GCA_903854995.1). Taxonomy (GTDB): domain Bacteria; phylum Patescibacteriota; class Minisyncoccia; order Moranbacterales; family UBA1568; genus JAAXTX01. The sequence goes on from CAINXS010000067.1 coordinate 21,010, forward strand.
ATTGCTGCCGGGAGCCGTCGAGTTGGCGAAGGATATCCTCCGATTGCCATCGCATGTCGGATATCCGAAGCCGCTCGGAGGGATCCTCGACCAGGTGGACAGTCCGGACTTCGCGACCGCCGTCGGGCTCGTTTTACTGGCGCGGGAGCGGAGGAAGTCCCACGGGAACATCGCGGGTATAGGGTTCCTGGCAGAGGGTGCGAAACGGGCCGTTCCGGATTGGATGCTTTCGGTCGGAAACAAAACGAAGGACTGGCTCCGGAAGTTTCTCCCGCTCGACTGAAAACAGACAGAAAAATGCGACAAAAACGGAAAAAATCCGCTTGACACACGCTTTTTCCGCGTGCTAAAGTAGGACTTCGAAAACAAAAGCCGGGTGAAACCTTTCGATTATCCTTTTAGCACCCCTTCCGTATGGCTGAAATCAAACCCGACATCGAAACATTCGCCAAGATTAAAGTCGTTGGCGTCGGTGGGGCCGGCGGCAATGCCGTCTCCAGGATGATCGACTCCAAGATTAAGGGAGTCGAGTTCGTGGTAATCAATACCGATGCGCAGGCACTTCATAATTCGAAGGCGGCCGAGAAGGTGCATATCGGAAAGAACCTGACGAAAGGACTCGGGGCGGGAATGAATCCGGAAATCGGCCGGCAGGCCGCGGAGGAGAACCGCGACGAGATACAGGAAGTGCTCAAGGGTGCGGACATGGTGTTCGTCGCGTGCGGACTCGGAGGCGGGACCGGTTCCGGGGCGGCGCCGATCGTCGCTGAGACGGCGAAGGAACTCGGCGCGCTGACCATCGGAATCGTGACGAAGCCGTTCACCTTCGAAGGTGCGCAGCGTCGGGCGATAGGTGAGGAGGCCCTCTCGAACCTTCGTGACCGCGTCGATTCGCTCATCACCATCCCGAATGACAAGCTGCTTTCCATCATCGACAAGAAGACCTCGCTCATCAACGCGTTCCGCATCGTCGATGACGTGCTCCGCCAGGGTGTTCAGGGCATCTCGGACCTCATCACGAAGCCGGGTATCGTGAACGTCGATTTCGCGGACGTACGCACCATCATGGAGGACAGCGGCAGCGCTCTCATGGGTATCGGTATCGCCTCCGGAGAAAACCGTGCCGAGGAGGCGGCGCGTGCGGCCATCAACAGCCCGTTGCTCGAGCTTTCCATCGACGGGGCGAAGGGAGTCCTCATAAATATTTCCGGTTCCGCGGATCTCGGCATGCTCGAGATCAACGAGGCGGCGAACATCATTACCGAAAGCATCGATCCGAACGCGAAGGTCATCTTCGGGGCCGTCGTCGACGATCAGGTCCACAAGGGAGACATCCAGATTACGGTGGTCGCGACCGGATTCGACGCGGGCCGCGTACGCGAACGCAACCCGGTCGGTTTCATCTCCCGGGCGGCCTCCGCTCCCGCTCCCGCAGTCGCGGCGCCCTCGCGATCCGTCGTCGAGCCGGAACCGGCGAAGTCTGCCGAGCAGGAAGAAGAGGATATCTTTTCGCGGAGTGCCTTCGAAAGCACCCGGCGCATGGTTGAAAAGCCGGCGATGATCATCGAGGAGAAGATTCAGCCGACTCAGGCTCCGCTTCGTTCCGAGACGAAAGAGTTTGCCGAGGAGGGAGACGACCTTGAGATACCGGCCTTCATACGTCGTAAGATGAAGAAATAATCCCGGACGTTCCATCGTACTGAAAGGAGGGTGCCGGGCGCCCTCCTTTCCTTTTTTGCGGGATGTGGTAGATTGTTCTCGAGAGGGGTTTTTTGATGCCTGAATCGTATGAGGTGCCCGTTCTGCGGCCATGATGAGACCAAGGTCGTCGATTCGCGCGAGACGAAGGAAGGACGCGCGATACGGCGGAGGCGCGAGTGCGAAAAGTGCTCGGGCCGGTTCAGCACGTACGAGGAGGCGGAAACGATGGGTATATCCGTCGTGAAAAAGGACGGTCGCAAGGAGGAATACGATCGCAAGAAGATCGAGGTCGGGCTCAGGCGCGCGCTCGAGAAGCGGCCGGGGAACGAGGAGAAGGCTGAGAAAATTCTCGAGGAAATCGAATACGAGCTGCATGCGAGGCGCGAGCCCGAGGTCTCCAGCAAGGAAATCGGTAACATGGTGCTCGAAAAGCTCCGAGCCGTGGATGAGGTCGCCTATCTCCGGTTCGTGAGCGTATACAAATCCTTCGGTTCCGTGAAAAGCTTCAAGAAGGCGATCGAGAACCTCGAGTAACGTGATTGTTCCCAAACCCCGGATCAGCCGGGGTTTTTGTTATTCGGAAAAAGAGAAAATGCCGTGTCGTCCGGAATTCGCGATCCGATTCCTCCTATGTCGGATGTGACATCCCTGTTGCGTCGTTCTTTCCCGGCGGTGATTCCGGGTGTTTTTATCGGGTCGCTGTTTCCCTCGTGGTCGCCGGTCGTTCCATTGCTCGCAGTCGCGACTGGTGTGGCGATCGTCATGGTATGGCCTCGACGGAAAGGAGTGCTCATCTGTTCATGTCTTTTCGCCTGTTCCCTCGGTATCTTCCTGTCTGGGGAACGGGAAGCGGCGTGGGACAAGTCTCGCCCTTCGGGACGCGTGAACGGAACGGCCACGATCGTGAGAAATCCGGAGTCCGACGACAACGGGCGGGCAGCGGTGTTCCGATTCGATTCATGTTCTGACGGCCCGGTTTGTCCTCGGGAGCTTGTCATGGGAACGTTTCCGATACGGTCCGGCGTCCTTTACGGGGATACCGGGAGTCTGACGTGCGCGCTGGAGACTCCGGATGAGGAATGGCGCATGTATTACGCGAAAGACGGGATCGCATACAGGTGTCGGATCTCGTCGTGGGAAAAGACGGGATCACGTTATGTCGTGCGTCGGGCGCTTTTCGGATTTTCCGGGGCGTTTCAGGAGGCGCTCTCGCAGGCGCTCACCGAGCCGGAGGCCGGACTCGCCGCCGGATTGCTCATCGGGGGAAGCAAGCAGCTTCCGGATTCGGTCGTCGCGGATTTCCGGTCCGCCGGGCTTTCTCATATCGTCGCCGTTTCCGGATACAACATTTCCATCATTGCCGCGTGTTTCCTGCTTCTCGGAGTCGTGTGTCTCCTGCCTCGACCGAAAGCTGCCGTCTTCTCGCTTTTCGCGACGGCCGCGTTCGTGATCATTTCCGGGGCCCCGGCGTCCGCAGTCCGAGCGTTCGGGATGTCGTCCGTCCTGGTTTCGGCCGGGTGGTTCGGCCGGCGGTATGCGTCGGTTCAGGCGATCGTCCTCGTCGCCTCCCTCATGCTTCTGTGGAATCCGCTTCTGCTTCGTCATGATATCGGTTTCCTTTTGTCGTTCGCCGCGACGGTCGGTATCGCACTCACGTCGCCGCTTATCGGTCGGGTTGTCAAACGTGTTTCGTTCGGCGGATTCTTCGTCGAGGCCGCCCTGCTTACGTTCTCCGCGAACCTGTTCGTCATGCCGGTCATTTTCGCGAACTTCGGAACGTTTTCTCCCGTTTCCTTCCTGGCGAACGCCGTCATCCTGCCGCTCGTGCCGTATGCGATGCTGCTCTCGGCCATTACCGGGGCCGCCGGCCTGGCGTCGCCGTTTCTGGGAAACCTGTTCGCATTCCCGGCATACGCGACAATACGACCGATCATCCTCGGTACGGAATATATGGCCGTCCTTTCGAGAAGGGTGATGATCCGCGCGGAATTCGGGTGGGCGTCGTCGTTCGTCTGGTATCTGTCGCTTTGGGTGGCGCTTCGATTCTCTTATCTTGCGATGAGGTATCGCGGAGGGTATCCTGGAGCAGGGCCGTCCTTTTCAGGTATGCTTGCGTTCCTGAAGACGGAATCGTTGTCGTCGATCTCGCGTTTCGTGAAAGCGGAATCGAAGGCGACTGATCCAGACGGATCGTCGGGTACGGAGTGATCGTACTTTTCGCACATGTATGGGCAAGCTTTTCTTTCGATTCCTGTTCATCATCCTCATCCTTTCCGCGTTCGTCGGCGGAGTGTTCTCCCTTTGGGCGTGGCAAAATGCCCGGGAGACCAGGGTCGTCTTTCTCGACGTGGAGCAAGGGGACGCGGTTCTCATCTCACAGGGTGGGAATCAGATACTGATCGATGGCGGCCGGAGCGGCAAACTCCTTCTTTCCCGGTTATCGAGATATGTCCCGTTCTGGGATCGGACCATCGAGACGGTCGTCATGACACATCCCGATGCGGACCATATCGGCGGACTGCCGGATCTGATCGGAAACTATCGGGTACGTGAGTTCGTGTCGACCGGAGCCGTCTCGTCTTCGGAAATATTCAAGCTGCTTCAGGACAGGCTGAATGCCGGTTCGGACCTTCCGGAACGGGTCGACGCGAAAGAGGGACTCTCCCTTTCGTTACCCGAAGGCGGCGTGCTGCGCGTGCTGTATCCGCGTGGCGATCTTTCGGATGCGACCGAATCGAACGAGGGGAGCGTAGTCTCGCGGTTTTCATACGGAGAGACGGATTTCCTCTCGGCCGGAGATCTTCCGAGGGAGGAGTCGTTCCTTCCGAACGTTCCCGAGACCGAAATTCTCAAACTGTCCCATCATGGTTCGAAATATTCTTCAAGTGAGAAATTTCTCTCCCTGGTCAGACCGAAGGAAGCGGTTATTTCGGTCGGAAAAAATTCCTACGGCCATCCGTCGCCGGAAGTCATTTCCAGGGTCTCGTCGGTTGGAGCGTCGATCCGCCGGACCGATATGTCCGGTGATATTTCTTATCGTTGCTCGACGGCGCTTAAAGGATGTGTCTTTTCCGGTTCGACGAGGTGATTTATTGCCTTGAATCGGCTTTCATGATATCAATGGAAGGAATGTATCCTTATCACGACGTTATGGAGAATACACATCCGAAGAAAGAACGGACGCTGGTCATTATCAAGCCGGACGGCGTCCAGCGGTCGCTCATCGGTGAGATCGTCCGCCGGTATGAGCGGACCGGACTCAAGCTTGTGGCCACGAAGATGCTCATACCGACTTCGGAGATGGCAACCGAGCATTATATGGTTGGCGGCGAGGAATGGCTTGAGGCCGTCGGAGAAAAAGCCGCGGCGGCGTATGCGAAGAAAGGTCAGAAATCACCCTTCTCCACGTACCGTGAGAACGGACTTGCGATTCTGAAGGCGAACGCGACGTATCTTTCCGCCGGACCGGTCGTTGCCATGGTCTGGGAGGGGAACGGTGCTATCGGGGTCGTACGCAAGATTACCGGATCGACCGAGCCGATGTCGAGTGACGTAGGAACTATCAGAGGGGACTTCACCGTTGATTCGTATCAGATTTCCGACGTCGACAGCAGGTCGATCCGGAACCTTATCCATGCGTCCGGCAATGCCGAGGAGGCGGAGAAGGAAATCCCGATCTGGTTCAAGGAGAACGAGCTTCTGAATTATCGGCACCTGAACGAGGCAATCCTGTATGACGTAAACCTGGACGGCATACTGGAATAGTCCAAGTCACAAGTCTGAAAGTCGAAAGTCAAAGAAAGGAGTCATTTTGTTAACGGGTTCACGAGTTACGAAGAAACAGAAGAATAAGTCGAAAGCATGTCTTGTAATCGCATCCCGCGATTATACGGGGCGGGGGAGAGGATGATTCGCCCTGCATGCGCAGGGCTTCGTCCCGTGCCGTACGGCACGGGACTCCGGGCCGTCGTATAGTGGTAGTACGCGTCCATGGGGGTGAAACATGAATGATTTCATGTTCACGGGCGTTTCCACTCCGAGGTTTCCGAGGCAAGAAATGAAACGTTCTGGAGCATGTGGTCCGGGTTCGTCCGGCATTCGCCGGACGCCCCGCGTATGCGGGGCGATTCCAAGCAGACAGTGAACGGGCTGTAGTATAGTGGTAGTACGCATGCATGGGGTGCATGTAGTTCGGGTTCGATTCCCGACAGCCCGACAGAAGAAACGGGCCCGGCGGTAGCCGGGGCCGTTTTCGTATTCCGCTTCCGTCCGCGCCCGCTTCGCGGTATACTGATACTGAAAATACATCTTCATGGATATCATCACGTTCTCCATAAACGGACGCAAGGTCTCGGTCGAGAAAGGAGTCACCATTCTCGAAGCCGCGAAAAAGGCGGGTATTACGATCCCTACGCTCTGTAACCATCCGGACCTGCCACCGTCGGGAACGTGCGGCATGTGTTCGGTATCCGTCGCGGGTCGTGAAGGAACGGTGCGCTCGTGTGCGACGATGGTCGAGGAGGGGATGGAAGTAACGACCGACACCCCGGAGCTCACGCGAGAGCGGAAGGGGAATCTCGAGACGCTTCTCGGGCATCATGTGCTCGAATGCGACGACTGTGTTTTTCTTCAGAAGTGCCATCTGCTCGAACTCGTCCGGGAGTATGGGGCGAAGCCGACCGGAAAAAAGCGGGAAACCGATCGTGTGCTCCGCTCGGGGACGATCGTGTTCGATCAGACCAAATGTATCGGGTGCGGAAACTGCACGAAGGTCTGCCCGACGGGGTATCTCTCGATAGACCCTTCCACCGGGAAGCTGAAGCTGTCCGATGATCCGGACGTGGAGTGTATCAACTGCGGACAGTGCATCACGCATTGTCCGGTTGGTGCCATCGAGGGAGTCGGGGAATTCGAGGAGCTCGAACGGATCTTCGATGATGCGGGCAAAATCGTCGTCGTGCAGTTCGCACCGTCGATCCGGACGAGTATCGGCGAGGAGTTCGGCATGGAAGCCGGATCGGTCGCCACGGGACAACTGGTCGCCGCGCTCCGGAAGGTCGGTTTCAGATACGTGTTCGATACCGCGGCGGGGGCTGACTTTACGACGATGGAAGAGGCGGCGGAAGTCGTGGGGCGGATCCGCGCAGGCGGTCCGCTTCCGGCAATGACGTCGTGCTGCCCGTCGTGGGTGAAGTTCGTCGAGTTCTATTATCCCGAATTCATTCCGAACCTCGCGTCGTCGCGTTCCCCGCAGATCATGCTCGGCGGTATCGTGAAGGAATACTGGAGTCGCGAAACGGGGATCCGTCCCGAGGATATCGAGATGGTCTCGATCATGCCGTGCGTCGCCAAGAAGGCGGAAGTGAAACGCGACGAGCTGAAGATCGACGGACGGTTTCCGGTCGATCGGGTGCTGACTACGCGCGAGCTCGCCCGGCTCTTCCGCAAACGCGGTATCGATCTTTCGAAACTCGAGCCGGAAGCCGCGGACGATCCGTTCGGTGTGCCGTCGGGTGCCGGCGTGATTTACGGATCTTCGGGCGGCGTGTTCGAATCCGCGTTCCGTACTGCCTATTACCTGATGACCAAAGAGGAGCTTCCCGAGGACGCGATGCAGGAAATCCGCGGTATCGACGGGCGAAAGGAGAAGACGGTGACCATCGGCGAGACGACGATCCGGATCTGCGTGGTGAGCGGGCTCGATAACGCGCGGAGGGTGCTCGAGGAGCTCAAGGAAGATCCGCATAAGTATGACGCGCTCGAGGTGATGACCTGTCCCGGCGGATGCATCGGCGGCGGCGGGCAGCCTATCCCTACCTCGGCCGAAATCGTGAAGAAACGTTCCGCAGGGCTGTATTCGATCGACAAGAAAGGGTCGCTCCGCGTCGCGCATCGGAGCAAACCGGTGCAGGCCGTCTATCGCGAGTACTTCAATACCGAAGCCACGAGAAAGAAGGTCCTCCATACGAGGTATGTGGGTCGGAAAAAAACCGAAGTCGAATCATTAAGGGATTCAAAACAATATGAATAAGCGAAATGTCGGTGTCGGTGAAGAGGCGGGAACGCTTTCGTTGGAAAATTCCGGGACGATGAGAATGTTCCGATTCGCGTTCCTTTCCGCGATCGTGCTGGCGTCTCCTTTGGTGTTCTCGCAGCCGATTACCGGATCGTTCGTGAACGCGGCGCTTTTCCTGTCGGCAGCCTACTTCGGATTCCGGAAGGAATCGTTCGCGATAGCGGTCGTGCCGAGCGTGGTAGCTCTCGCGACGGGCCAGCTTCCCGTGGCGTTCGCCCCGCTCGTTCCGTTCATCATGACGGGCAACCTGCTGCTCGTTTATCTGGCCGCGCTCGGATTCGAAAAAGGGAGGAATTATTTCGTGACGGCGGCATCCGCCGCAGTCGCGAAGTCCGCATTGCTGTTCGCGGTCGGCGTAACGTTCTCGGGGACGCTTTATAGCGGGACGGCCGTGGCCGGAAAGATGCTCACGATGTTCGGCTGGCTCCAGCTCGCGACCGCGCTTGCCGGTGCTGCCATCGCTTTCGGTGTCTTGCGGATCCTTCGTCGGGAAGAGCGATAACCGTATGGACCAATTTTCCTGGTATGCGTCTCTGGTGAAGCCTTCGTGGGCGCCGCCCGCGTGGTTGTTCGGTCCGGCCTGGACCGTACTATATGTTCTTATCGCGGTTTCATTCGGAAACGTCGCGCGCCTTTTCTTCAACGGGAAGATTCCGTTTATTATCGTGCTGCCGTTCGCGCTGAACCTCGTTTTCAATTTCGCGTTCTCGCCGATCCAGTTCGGGATGCGGAACAACGTTCTTGCTGCCGTTGATATTCTCTTATTGCTCATGACTCTTGTCTGGGCGTTGATAGCGATCTGGCCGTATGCCCGGTGGGTCACGCTCATGAATATCCCGTATCTTTGTTGGGTCCTGTTCGCGACCGCACTCCAGCTGACCGTGACGGCGATGAACCGGTAAGGATGGGAATATTGGTTTTTTTGACGATTGACGTACGCCTCCTTTCCTGCTAGAAAGGAGGCAATTTCAGTCTTACTTAACAATCAGCCCCAATATGCGATGCAACATCAGACGGCTTCTATTTCGGGTAAAGAGGGAGGCTTGCCTTCTTCGGAACTGCTTTCACGCACCATCGAATCGCTTAAGTTTTTTTCTGAGCGGCACGGGCTTACACCGACAGAAAGCGACTCAATCGCAGCTCTTATCAAAAACTCGTATCTTTCCGAAACCGGATTCAGTGTTTCCGATAAACACTTTCTGCCGCATTCCGAAATCGCGAGAGAGCTTATCGATTCCTTGTTAGGCAAGATGGTGACCTTGTCAAAAGTGATCGGACTGGACTATCTGCGGCTGGCGATCTCAAGCGGAAAGAGGATTATCATCGCTTTCAATCACATCAGCCATACCGATGCCTTGCTTGTGCGTTACCTGCTTGTTCATGCCGGGTTTACCGATGATGAGATACTTTGGGTCGCCGGGCATAAGGTTTGGGAACTGCCGGAAGTGAGGGCGTATTCCAGGTGCGTTCCGATGTTTACCATCTACTCTGACAAGTACAAGTCGGAGGAAAAAAGGAACCAAAACGAAGCCGAATATCTACGGATGATGAGGCACAACGCGGGAACGCTCCGTGAGATAGCGACAACCGAAGGTTTGATAGGTTATTTCCCCGGCGGGAGGCGTGATGATTCCGAAGATATTCCGAACCTCTCGGGAGATCCTGAATCGGTGAAACTTCTCGAGATGGTGAGTGCCGGTTCCAAAAAAGGCTTACTCATAATTCCGGCGCGACACTTCGGAAGCGGACACATCCTTGATCAAAGCAGCGATAAGGCATCGAATGATTTTCTTCGGTATACGAACAGCGGCCCGGCCAGTCTGGTTTTCGGTAAACCGATAGAATGGGCCGATATCTGGCCTGTCGACATAAGAAAAGAGGGAAAGCCCGCTGCGCGTATCACGACCGTCCGTCACGTAATGGGGCTCATCGCGGCACTGGAAGCCGTATGAGATGTGACAGTTTCAGAAATCAGCTCCGGAATCCCCATTCCGGAGTTAAAACTTTCTATACGAAACCCCGCCCTTCGCGAAGGGCGGGGCGGGGTGCTTCAAATCGATTTCCTTTACTCGCTTGGCTATTTCGTCGCCGCCTGCTTGGCGAGCGTCTTGATGGCCTTGGCGGAGAGGCGGACGCGCTTGCCGTCCACTACTTTCGTCTGGAGGTTCACCGCGAATTTCCGCTTGGTGGCGATATTGGAATGGCTTCGGGAGTTACCGGAACGGGTCCCACGGCCGGTCAGCTGACACACTCGGCTCATAGTCGGGGTCTTGAGATATTACAGGGGCTACGGTATCATGGGAATCGGTTCCTGGCAAGAGGCGGTGAGTAATTTCGACTTTTAACTTTCGACTCGCGACTTCTGCTTATGGCGAACGAACTCGTTTTGGTCGGCTTCTATTTCCTGACGCTCATCTATTCGATCATCATCCACGAAGTGTCGCACGGATGGATGGCTCTGTGGCTCGGGGACCTGACGGCGAAGTATGCCGGTCGCCTCGACCTGAATCCGATCAAGCACATCGATCCGATCGGCTCCATCGTGGTTCCCATCACGCTGTTTTTCCTGACGGGGATGTCGTTCGGCTGGGCAAAACCCGTCCCATACAATCCGTACAACCTGAGGAACCAGAAGTGGGGTCCGGCACTCGTCGCCCTTGCGGGACCGCTTTCGAACATAGTACTCGCCACCTTGGCTATCGCGGTCGGACGTATGTTGCCGATCAGTCTGGTCGAGCGTCGCGACGTGTTCGCCCATTTTGCAGGCGTACTGTCGGGGCAAGGGGGATTTCTCGACCGATGGGCCGGATTTTCCGACGCGCTGTCCGGTTCGATCCCGCATGTCGTGTTCGGGCTTTGTCTTCTGGTCGTTTTCTGGAACGTGTTGCTCGCTTTCTTCAATCTGATCCCGATTCCGCCCCTGGACGGTTCGAAAATCCTCTATGCAACATTTTCGTTCCGTCCGGAAACCGTCATGTTTCTGGAGCGGTACAGCTTTTTGCTCCTGGTGCTCGTCCTGTTCCTGTTTCCGGCACCGATATCCTTCGTTCTCGATACCGCGCTCGGTTTCTTCTTCGGCCTGGCGGTATAGGATTCCGGTCCGAGAACGGCGCTGTTGACAAGTTTCTCGCTTTCCCTTACCATGTTTTCACAGCGTGACAACTCGCTTTTCATTTTGTTTCACCGCAATGGCAACGATCAATCAGCTCGTCAAGCGTCCGAGGAAGACATCCGCGAAGAAGTCCAAGTCTCCGGCGATGACGTTCATCCAGAACACCATTCATAACCGGAAGACCCTGACGCAGAGCCCGTTCAAGCGCGGTGTCTGCACCAAGGTGACGACGGTCACCCCGAAGAAACCGAACTCCGCTCTCCGCAAGATCGCCCGTGTCCGGCTCACGAACGGAATGGAAGTCTCGGCATATATCCCGGGAGAGGGGCACAATCTTCAGGAGCACTCGATCGTGATGATTCGCGGCGGCCGTGTGAAGGATCTTCCGGGTGTGCGGTATCATATCGTCCGCGGCGTGCTCGACTCGGCCGGCGTGGCGAAGCGGAACAGGAGCCGATCGAAGTACGGAGCGAAGCGCCCGAAGGCGGCGAAGGAATAATACTCAACTAACAACCAACAACGAACAACCAACAACCCAGAGCGAACAAACGGAGACATACCATGTCTGAAGATCGGAACGACATGTTCCCCGTTGTAAGTTGTAAGTTGTAAGTTGTAAGTTGCGCAGCATATGCCACGAAGGAAACGGCAATACGACAAGACCTGGAAATCGGATTCGAAGTACGACAGCCCGCTCGTCGGTCATTTCATCGGTCTCATCATGTGGGACGGGAAGAAGAGTGTGGCCGAGAAGATCGTGTACGACGCGTTCGATATCATCCACGAGCGGACGAAAAAGGGCGGTCTGAACATTTTCGAACAGGCGATCAAGAACATCTCCCCCTTGCTCGAGCTCAAGAGCCGACGCGTCGGAGGCGCGAACTATCAGGTGCCGATTCCGGTGTCCGGAGACCGTCGCCAGACGCTCGCGATGCGATGGATCCGCGAGGCCTGCCGCAAGCGCAAGGGAAAGCCGATGGCCGAGCGGTTGGCGGACGAACTCATCGAGGCTTCGAACAAGGCGGGTGTCGCCATGAAGAAGCGCGACGAGGTGCATCGCATGGCCGATGCCAACAAGGCGTTCGCGCACTTCGCCTAACCAGATCATTTCCGGAGGGCGCCGCGGGGCGGCCGGACGAGAAGGGGAGCCTTGTGCGGCCTCTTCTCGTTTTTATACGGAAGCATCGTCGGCATCCTCCCGTTCCCTTTTTTTATCTCATCGACTAACAAAACCGTTAACCTTTCGTCCTATGGCCCGTCTCAAGCCTATCGAGAAGATTCGTAATATCGGTATTATCGCGCATATCGACGCGGGAAAGACGACGACGACGGAACGCGTCCTTTTCTATACCGGCATCACGCACAAGATCGGAGAGGTGCATGAGGGCGAGGCGACCATGGACTGGATGGAACAGGAGCGAGAGCGCGGCATTACGATCACCAGCGCCGCGACGACCTGTTTTTGGAAGGACCATCAGATCAACATCATCGATACCCCGGGGCACGTCGACTTCACCGTGGAGGTGGAGCGTTCTTTGCGCGTCCTCGACGGCGGAGTGGTCGTCTTCGACGGCAAGGAGGGCGTGGAGCCGCAGTCCGAGACCGTGTGGCGCCAGGCGGAGAAGTACAAGGTGCCGCGCATGTGCTTCATCAACAAGATCGACAAGGAGGGTGCCGATTTCACCGTGGCGCTCGAATCCATCTGGAACCGGCTTACGCCGCACGCGGTCGCGATGCAGATCCCGATGGGGGAGCGCGGGGATTTCTACGGCGTCGTCGACCTTCTCAAGATGAAAGGGTATACCTTCGACGGCCCGATGGGCGAAATCGTGATCGAAGGCGAGATTCCGGCGGAACTGGCCGACAAGGCAAAAGAATGGCGCGAAAGACTCGTGGAGAAGGTCGCCGAGACCGACGACGCGCTCACCGAAAAGTTCCTCGGCGGCGAGGAGATTTCCGTCGACGAACTCAAGGCGGCAATTCGCAAGGCCGTCATCGCGACGCGTCTCGTGCCGGTCTACACCGGAACGGCGCTTCGCAACAAGGGCGTGCAGCTCGTGCTCGACGCGGTCGTGGATTTCCTCCCGTCTCCGATAGACGTTCCGCCGATGGCCGGCGAGGACGTGAAGACCGGTGAGGCGATGACACGCAAGCCGAGCGACGACGAACCGTTTTCCGCGCTCGCGTTCAAGATCGCGACCGATCCGTTCATTGGACAGCTGACGTTCTTCCGCGTGTATTCCGGCTCTCTCAAGACGGGAAGCTATGTGCTCAACGCCTCCAAGGGGGAGCGGGAGCGTGTCGGACGCATCGTCCGGATGCATGCGAGCCATCGTGAGGAGATCGAGGACATCTACGCGGGCGACATCGGCGCGCTCGTCGGCATGAAGGCGACGACGACCGGCGATACGCTCTGTGACGTCGATCATCCGGTACTGCTCGAATCGATCACCTTTCCGGAGCCGGTCATCGACATTGCCATCGAACCGAAGACCAAGGCTGACCAGGAAAAAATGGGCGTCGCGCTCAAGAAGCTCGCCGAGGAGGATCCGACCTTCCGCGTGCATACCGACGAGGAGAGCGGCCAGACCATCCTTTCCGGTATGGGCGAACTGCACCTCGACATCATCGTCGATCGCATGAAACGGGAATTCAAGGTCGAAGTGAACGTCGGCCGTCCGCAGGTGGCATACCGTGAGACGATCCGCGAGACCGCCCAGGCGGAAGGGAAATATATCCGTCAGTCCGGCGGTCGCGGTCAGTACGGTCATTGCTGGCTCCGCGTCGAGCCGCTTGAGACCGGCAAGGGCTACGAGTTCGAGGACGAGATCAAGGGAGGTGTCATTCCGGGAGAGTTCATCAAGCCGATCAACCGCGGAGCGTTCGAGGCGGCCTAGTCCGGCGTGCTTGCCGGGTACCCGATGGTCGACGTGAAGGTCGTCGTCTACGACGGATCCTTCCACGATGTCGACTCTTCGGAAGCGGCCTTCAAGATCGCGGGCTCCATGGCGTTCAAGGAAGCGACCCGCCGCGCGAAGCCGGTCATTCTCGAACCGATCATGAACGTCATCGTCATCACTCCGGAAGCGTTCATGGGCGATATCGTGGGAGATATCAATTCGAAGCGCGGCATGATCAAGGAGATGACCGACCGTGGGGAAGGGAACGCCCGCGTGAAGGAAATTCATGCCGATGTGCCGCTCGCCTCGATGTTCGGATACGCGACGCAGCTCCGGTCCATGTCCCAGGGACGGTCGAACTATTCCATGGAATTCGGCCATTATGCCGAGGTTCCGACGAATATCGCGACCGAGATCATCGGGAGCCGGCAGGGGGTCGTCGGGAAGCGGGTGGAATAGGAACGTCGACGATATTCCCGCGCTTGACACGTCGGAATATTGTTGGTACGATTCCCATTGATGTCCTCTTCCGACCGCATGCGGCCGGTAATGACGGTTTTCATCAGCTAAAAAAATAATTCATTAGTTTCAGGATTGTGCGGTCGAGGCGTATGCGCTTCCCCGACGCGGTCCCAAAATTCGTATGGCAGCAGAGCAGTTTCAGCGGACCAAGCCGCACGTCAACGTCGGTACCATCGGACATGTCGACCACGGAAAGACCACCCTTACGGCGGCCATCTTGAACGTGCTGTCGCTCAAGGGTTTCGCGAAGAAGCGCAATATCGATGACATCGACAAGGCGCCGGAGGAGAAGGAGCGCGGTATCACCATCGCGACCGCTCATTGCGAATACGAGTCCGACGCGCGCCACTACGCGCATGTCGACTGTCCGGGACACGCGGACTACATCAAGAACATGATCACGGGCGCGGCCCAGATGGACGGAGCGATCCTCGTGGTCGCCGCGACCGACGGCCCGATGCCGCAGACCCGCGAGCACATCCTTCTCGCGCGTCAGGTGGGCGTTCCGGAGATCGTCGTTTTCCTCAACAAAGTGGACATGGTGGATGATCCGGAACTCGTCGACCTCGTCGAGGCGGAAGTCCGTGAGCTCCTCACCAAGTACGAGTTCGACGGCGACAACGCCGCGGTCATCCGCGGTTCTGCCCTCAAGGCCCTCGAAGCCACGTCGATCGAAGACGAAGGGGCCAAGCCGGTGCTCGAGCTCATCGATGCTCTCGACGCCAAGATCCCGGAACCGGTCCGTGATATCGACAAGCCGTTCCTCATGCCGATCGAAGACATCTTCTCGATTGAAGGTCGCGGAACCGTCGTTACCGGACGAATCGAGCGCGGTACCGTCAACATCAACGAGGAAGTCGAGATCGTCGGCCTCAAGGACACGGCCAAGACCGTCGTCACGGGAGTCGAAATGTTCAACAAGCAGCTCGATCGCGGTCAGGCCGGAGACAATGCCGGACTCCTCATCCGCGGTATCAAGAAGGAGGACGTCGAGCGCGGTCAGGTGCTCGCGAAGCCGGGTTCGATCAAGCCGCACACCGAGTTCGAGGGTCAGGTCTATATCCTTACCAAGGAGGAAGGCGGCCGACATACCCCGTTCTTCAAGGGCTACAAGCCGCAGTTCTATATCCGCACCACGGATGTGACCGGCGAAGTGGAGCTTCCGGAAGGAACGGAGATGGTCATGCCGGGTGATACCGTCACCCTTAAGATCAAGCTCATCGCCCCGGTGGCTATGGAAGAGGGTATGCGCTTCGCGATCCGCGAAGGCGGCCGGACGGTCGGCGCCGGAGCGACGACGAAGATCATCAAGTAGTCTCGACGGTTCATGGAATCGCGCGGGCGGAACCGCTTCCGCCCGCAACCATTCCCTGAATGTAATCCCAAGGATCACGGCAATGGCAAAAGCAAAGAAAACGACGAATGAATCCGAGTCCCGGATGCGCGTGAAGATCAAGGCGTACGATCACAAGGTCATCGACCAGTCGGCCCGAAAGATCGTCGAGACGGCGGAGCGCAGCGGCGCCACGGTCGTCGGACCGGTACCGCTCCCGACCGAGATTCACAAGGTGACGGTCAATCGATCGACGTTCGTGCACAAGAACTCGCGAGACCAGTATGAGATGCGGGTGCACAAACGGCTTATCGATGTCGTGAACCCGACGCCGAAGACCATTGACCTCATGACGAACCTCGATCTCCCGACCGGAGTCGACGTGGAAATAAAAATGTAGATTCACTCGTTAAAGTCCTTTCGCCCGTCGTTTCGCGGGGCGTTGTGGTCAGGCCGATGGTGGCCCGTCCGCATCGCTACGTGAATCGTCGCTGGCGGGGATACTGAACGGGCCAGGCGCGAGAGCGGTTTGGCTGGGAAACCGGCTTTTTGTTTTACCAGAGAAAACGGTATGAAATTCATCATCGGGAAGAAACTCGGAATGACCTCGCTCCACGAAGGTCTGACCTCGGAGAACGTGACGGTCATCACGTGCGGACCGAATACGGTATCGCAGGTCCGGACGGTCGAGAAGGACGGCTATGCCGCGGTCCAGGTGGAGACGGACAAGACGTCGCGCCGAAAGGTCCGAAAGGAGTTCCGACCGCCTTTCTTCGCGAAGGGGAAGGATGAGGCGGGTGCCGAAGCTTTTTTGGGGGAGGTGAAGGTCGGTGATACGCTCAGCGTCAGCACGTTTGAGGTCGGCGATATCGTCGATATCTCCGGAGTCACCAAGGCGAAGGGTTTCCAGGGTGTCGTGAAGCGACACGGATTTGCGGGTGCGCCGGCGAGCCATGGACGCAAGCATGATATGCGTAAGCCCGGTTCCATCGGTGCGACGTTTCCAGAGCATGTCGTGAAGGGTCGCCGGATGGCTGGGCGGATGGGCGGCGAGAATTTCACGGTTCGCGGTCTCCGGGTGGTCCTGGTTGACGCGGAGAAGAACCTTATTGCGGTACGCGGCGCGGTTCCCGGAAACAACGGAGGCGTCGTCGGTATCCGCGGACTCGGTCAGAAAGTCGGTAAGGCGTAACCCAGGGCAATCCAGAACTCACAGGAACGATTATGATCAAGGCTCCGCTCTACAACGTGAAAGGCGAGAAGACAGGGGAAATCGAACTCCCCGAAGCCGTGTTCGCCGTGCCGAGTAACGACACGTTGCTCCATCAGGTCTACGTGGCCATTTCGGCGAATCTTCGTTCCCCGATCGCCCATACGAAGGACCGTGCGGAGCGCGCCGGTTCCGGAAAGAAGCCGTGGAGGCAGAAGGGGACCGGTCGTGCCCGTATCGGACAGGTCCGCGCTCCTCACTGGCGGAAAGGCGGTATCGTGTTCGGTCCGACGAAGGATCGGAATTTTTCCAAGGAGGCGAACAGAAAGATGCGCCAGAAGGCGCTTCGTATCGCCCTCTCAGAGAAACTTCGCGGAGACAAGGTCCGGTTCGTGGAGGGATTCGCGTTTGAAGATCGGAAGACGAAGTCGTTTTCGGCGCTGCTGGCCGGTCTCGGTATCGGTGCCGGGAAACGGACGCTCGTCGGGTTCGCCCGTGAAGAACGGGAGACGGAACGGATGAGTCGAAATATCGATCGCGTCGAGAACGTGCTTTCCGAGAACATGAGCGTATACGATCTGCTCCAGAGCGAATACCTTGTCGTCACGAAACAGTCGGTCGCGATGTTCGCGGAGCGCTTTTCCGGGAAGGAAGAGACGTCGGTCAAGAACTAGGAAACGAATATGGCACTCATCAAGAAAGACGCGATAAGGAAAGCGGTGAAGCGCGAGGCTCCGAAAGGCGGGGACACGCTTCAGGGACAGTCGCACGCCGGGCGTGTCCTGTTGTCCGCCCGCATGACGGAGAAGGCGTATGTCCTGAACTCGCTCAACCAGTACGTGTTCCGGGTCGCGAAGGATGCCACGAAGGAAGACGTGAAACGGGCGGTCGGGGTCGCCTACGGCGTTCATGCGGAAAAGGTCCGGATGATCAACGTTTCGGCTCGGAAGAGGGCTTTCGGACGGACGGTCGGAACCACGTCGGGAATGAAGAAAGCGATCGTCACGCTGCCGAAGGGCGAAGAGATCGTCCTGTTCAAGGGAGCCTAGCACGCAACACTAGAATCGAACGAATATGGCCATCAGGATCTACAAGAAGAACCACGCGGGACGCCGCTTCATGACTATCGTGAAGCCGGACCAGGTGACGCCGGGCGCGAAGTCCGAGAAGTCGCTCATGCGTCCGATCAAGCAGCTCGCCGGTCGCGGCGGAGGGAAGATCTCCGTCCGTCATCAGGGGGGCGGGCACAAACGCGCGTATCGTCTCATCGATTTCCGCCAGGACAAGCATGGTATTCCGGCGAAAATCGCGCAGATCGAACGCGATCCGAACCGGTCGGCGCTTATCGCGCTCCTCAATTTCGCGGACGGAGAGAAGCGCTATATCCTCGCGACATCCGGCATGAAGGTCGGTCAGCAGATCCTGTCCGGGCCGGAGGCGCCGGTCGCGGAAGGGAACCGACTCCGTATCAACGACATCCCTGCGGGAACGGTCATCTGCAACATCGAGATGAAGATCGGCCGAGGCGGGCAGATCGTCCGGAGTGCCGGAACGAGCGCGACCCTGATGGCTCTCGAGGGAGGAATGGCACAGGTGAAGCTGACATCCGGCGAGGTCCGGCTCGTGTCCAAGGAATGCTACGCGACCATCGGACAAGTGAGCAACTTCGAACACGGTGTCGAACGGATCGGTAAGGCGGGACGCAACCGCTGGAAGGGCATCCGCCCGTCGGTCCGCGGAACGGTTATGAACCCGGTCGACCATCCGCACGGAGGAGGAGAAGGTTGTCAGCCGATCGGTCTCAAGGGGCCGAAGACGCCGTGGGGTAAGCCGGCTCTCGGCAAGAAGACCCGCAAGCGCAAGAAGGCGAGCAACAAGTACATCGTGAAACGTCGGGCGAAGAAGTAATCTGCCAGTGGACTCACAACTGACGACTCACAACTTATAACCAACCAGGAACGGGAACGAAGGAGTTGTTTGTAGGGTCGTAAAAAGTTGTATGTTGTAAGTTGTAAGTTTAGAGAAACGATATGTCTCGAAGCCTCAAGAAAGGACCATACGTAGATCCGAGAGTGACTAAAAAGCTCGAGGGTCGAAAGATCGGTGACAAGACCGTCATCAAGACGTGGTCCCGAGCCTGCACGATCTCGCCGGAAATGGTCGGATTCACCTTCGGCGTCCACAACGGAAAGGATTTCATCCCGGTGTACGCGACGGAGGAGATGGTCGGCCACAAGCTCGGTGAGTTCTCTCCGACGAGGAAGTTCCAGCGGCATGGCGGCAAGATCCAGAAGGAAATGGATTCGGCGGCGAAACAGCGCGACCTCGAGGCGAACAAGGCGGCAAAGGCGGCAGCAGGAGGTCCGAAGAAGAAATAATTCCAGGTGATTCGAATCTGAGAACACGGTTATGCAGGTAACAGCAAGACTCAACAACCTGAAGATCGCCCCCCGGAAAGTCCGTCTCGTGGCTCATGTGATCAAGGGAATGTCCGCCGATGCGGCGCTCATCGAGCTTTCCAAGCAGGTGAAGCGTTCGTCGGAGCCCATGAGCAAGCTCCTTCGGAGCGCGATCGCGAACGCGGAGCACAACTTCGGGATCGATCCCTCGAACCTTTTCGTCCGTTCCGTCCTTGTGGGCGACGGCAAGCGCCTCAAACGCTGGCAGCCCCGGGCATTCGGACGGGCCAACCAAATCCTTCACCGTCTTTCGAACGTATCCCTCGTCGTAGAGGAGCGGATCGAAGGATTGAACCGCAAGGAGGTCCGGAGGGAGGAGGCGAAGAAGGCCACCCTGCCGAAAAAGACGAAGGAGACGGAAGGAAAGGTGGTCCTCGCGGCGGACGAACGGAAAGAGACGAAGAAGGACTCGTCCGTGAAACAGGAAATGAAGGAGAGAAAGAACGCCGTCAAACGGGTTTATCAGAGGAAATCGATCTAACACACTCGCTATGGGACAGAAGATTCATCCGATCGGGTTCCGGCTCGGCGTGACCGCGGGATGGAAATCGCGCTGGTTCGACTCGAGGAACTTCCAGAAGACGCTCCGCGAGGACGTCGAAATCCGTGAGTTCATCACGAGGAAGTGGAAGGCCGCCGCGATCGCCGACGTGCATATCGAACGCTCCGCGAACACGCTTCGGATCATCATCAACACTTCCCGCCCGGGCGTGCTTATCGGACGTGGCGGTACGGGAGTCGAGGACCTGACCCGTGTCATGAAAGCGCGATTCTTCCGCGGACGGAAAGTCGACCTCAAGATCGATATCATCGAGGTCAAGTCGCCGGACCAGAACGCCTCGCTGGTCGCACAGGCCGTCGCGGAACAGCTCGAGAAGCGTATGCCGTTCCGTCGGATACTCAAGGGTACGATCGAGACCATCATGAAGCAGCGTGAGGTGAAGGGGGCGAAGATCGAAATTTCCGGACGGCTCGGCGGCGCCGAAATGTCCCGTCGGGAATGGACTTCCAAGGGAGAGATTCCGCTTCATACGCTCCGCGCGGACATCGATTTCTCGAAAGCCGAAGCGAGGACGACCTATGGGACGATCGGAGTGAAGGTCTGGATCAACAAGGGGGAGAAATTCGAGGATCGCGAGGCGAAGGAATCCGCGGAATAAGACCGAACGACGCTACAAGAAGATTGAAGACAACCGTATGTTGCTCATGCCACGAAAAGTGAAACACCGGAAAGCCCATCGCGGCGGATGGCCGAAAGGCCCGACCGACAAAGGGGCTCGCGTCAGCTTCGGAAGCTTCGGCCTGAAGGCCATGGAGACCGGGCTCATCTCCGCGAGGCAAATCGAGGCGGCACGACGTGCCATCACTCGGCATATCCTCCGCGGCGGAAAGGTCTGGATCCGCATTTTCCCGGACAAGCCGATCACCAAGAAGGGTGAGCAGACCCCGATGGGTAAGGGAAAGGGAAGTGTCGACCACTATGTGGCGAAGGTACAGGCCGGAAAGGTGCTCTTCGAACTCGACGGCGTTTCGCGGGAGGCGGCGGCGGAAGCGATGCGGCTTGCGTCACACAAGCTGTCGGTAAAGACGAAGTTCGTCGACCGACACGGAACCGAATAAGGGCAACCGTATGAAGATGAAAGAACTCCGTGAGAAAAGCCGTGGTGAGCGCGAGAAACTCCTTCTCGACCTCCGAACGAAGGTCCGCGAACTCCGGTTCTCGGTCGCCGGACGGGAGACGAAGAATCACCGCGAATATCGGGCCCTGAAAAAGGACGTCGCACGGGTGATGACCCTCGGGCACGAAGAGGAATTAAACGCATAGAAGACCTATGGCAACCACGAAGCAGACAACCGAACAAACGACCTCGAAGGCGCCGACGCTGCGTGGGACCGTGACGAGCGCCAAAGCGGCGAAGACGATCACGGTCGAGGTGAAGACCCTCAAGGTCCATCCGAAGTACGGGAAGCGGTACCGCTCCTCGAAGAAGTACCTCGTGCATGCGCCGGAAGGGACATACGCGGAGGGCGATACGGTGACGTTCCGCGAGTGCCGACCGCTTTCCAGCAGGAAGAGACACGAGGTGGTCACGGACGCGAAGTAAGTCATGAAGACGGCTGAAGCACGCATATGATACAGGCAGAAACACGGCTCAGAGTGGCCGACAATTCCGGAGCGAAGGTGATCGAGTGCTTCAAGGTGCTCGGTGGGACGAGACGACGCTATGCCGCCATCGGTGATATCGTGGTCGCGTCCGTGAAATCCGCCGAACCGCGTGGCGCGGTGAAGAAGGGCGACAAGGTTCGGGCCGTTATCGTCCGACAGACGCGGGAGTATCGCCGGAAGGACAACTCCTATATCCGATTCGACGAGAACGCCGCGGTCATCCTCGATGCGAACGGCGTCGATCCGAAGGGTACCCGTATTTTCGGTCCGGTCGCGCGCGAGCTTCGCGAAAAGGGATTCTCGAAGATCGTCTCGCTTGCGCAGGAGGTGCTCTAACGTAAGCTTCCGTAGCTTCGAGAGCTTCATAAGCTTCGTTCGAAAGAAAGAAGTTGATGAGGCTTAAGAAGTTGGGAGCCGGGAAGCTTGGAAGCTCGAGGAAGCTAATGAAGCTAACGAAGTCAGGATTATGAAACTGAAGAAAGGAGACGAAATCGAGGTGATCGCCGGAAAGGACCGCGGAAAGCGCGGGAAGGTTTCGAGCATCATCACCAAGGAAGACAAGGTGATCGTCGAGGGCGTGAACGTCATGACGAAGCACGTCAAGGCGGGGCGTGACGGAAGCAAGGGAGAGCGTATCGAGAGGCCGTTCCCGATACATGTCTCGAACGTGATGCTTGTCTGCCCCCATACCGGAAAGCCGACGCGCGTCGGATATGCCGTCGAGGGCGGGGAGAAGGTCCGTGTGAGCCGGCGTTCCGGCAAGGCGATCTAACGAGAGCGATTATCCGAACAACCGATTGAGTATGAACCAGCCGATCATGAAAACGAAATACCGGGAAATCCTTCCGGAGCTCGGAACAGCCCTGGGTGCGAAGAACGCGCTGGCTCTTCCGCGTATCATGAAGGTGACGGTGAACGTCGGAATCGGGAAGTTCCAGAAGGAGCAGGCCCGTGTCGATGAGATACTTGCGGCATTGACGGCCATCACCGGGCAGAAGCCGGTCCTCGCCAAGGCGCGCAAGGCCATCGCCGGCTTCAAGATCCGTGAAGGACTCGAAGTCGGTACGCGAGTGACGCTTCGCGGTCGCCGCATGTGGCAGTTCCTCGATCGGTTCTTCTACGCGACGCTTCCCCGAACCCGTGACTTCCAGGGTATTCCGGTTTCCTCGGTGGACGCCTCCGGGAACTGCAATATCGGACTTCGGGAGCATATGATCTTTCCGGAAGTCGTTCCCGAAAAGGTGCAGACGGTCTTCGGTCTCCAGGTCACGATAACGACGACGGCGAAGAATCGGGAAGGCGGACTGGAGCTGTTCCGGAAACTCGGACTCCCGTTCCGGACCGAGGAAACTAAGTAACGACGACCCCTAAATGTATCTCTTATGGCGAAGACTTCAGTAATAGCGAGGGCACTCAAGCATCCGAAGTTCTCCACGCGCATCGTGAGGCGGTGCTGGAAGTGTGGTCGGAAGCACGGGTATCTCCGCCGCTACGATCTCTGCCGGATCTGCTTCCGTGAACTCGCGTCGAAAGGCGAGATTCCGGGAGTCAGGAAATCCTCGTGGTAATCGGGATCGGTTTCCAGGTCCGACCCTTCGGGAAGCGAAGAGGGGCTCGGAAACGGGAAGTCGATGAATGCTATACAGTAAGAACCTAGACTATGTTGGACCCAATCGCAGACATGCTCACCAGGATTCGAAACGCGCAGCGCGCCGGACACAAGACGGTCTCGGTGCCCGCTTCGAAGCTGAAGTTCGCCATCGCGGAGACGCTCCTTTCGCGCGGTTTCATCGAGGCCGTCGAGAAGCAGCGTGACGAGACCGGAAAGAAGGAATCCCTCGAGATCACGCTCAAGTACGTCGAGCGGTCGTTGCTTCGACGTGATCCGGCCATCATCGGGATACGACGTATCAGCAAGGAGGGATGCCGCGTGTACGCGAAGAAGGGCGAGATCCGCAAGGTGAAGAACGGATACGGCCTGGCGATCGTCTCGACCTCGAAGGGCGTGATGAGCGGTGAGGAGGCGTATACCAAAGGACTCGGAGGAGAGTATATCTGTGAGGTCTGGTAATATTCAAGTCGAAAGTCTAAAAGTCAAAAGTCGAAAGTCACGAGCGGACAGGCTTGGGATCGGCGGAATGACTGAGAAGATAATGAAGCTAATGAAGCCGTTATGAGTCGAATAGGAAAAAAACCGGTTCACGTCACGAAGGGCGTTGAGGCATCCGTGAAGGCGAACGTCGTGACCGTAAAGGGCCCGAAAGGTGAGCTTTCCTTCGCGCATCATATCGATGTCGAGGTCGCTCTCGCGGAAGAGACGTTTACCGTGACCAAGCGAGGCGAGTCGAAACGCGCTGCGGCCGTCTGGGGAACGACCGCCAAGGTGCTTTCGAACATGATCGAAGGTGTAACGAACGGTTTTCAGAAGCAGCTCGAGCTCAACGGCGTCGGATACCGTATGGCGGTCGCGGGAAAGAAGATCAATCTCGCGCTCGGTTTCTCTCATCCGGTCGAGGTGGCCATTCCGGCAGGCATCGAGGCGAAGATCGAGGGAAACGTCTTGACGATAACCGGCATCGACAAGCGGGCGGTCGGACAGTTCGCCGCGGAAATCCGTCGCCTGAAACCGGTGGAACCGTACAAGGGGAAAGGCTTCAAGTACGTCGGCGAAATCGTCCGTCGGAAGGAAGGGAAGAAGTCATCTTCCTAATCGTGAATAGATTGTTTTTCATACGCATATGCTGAAGCAGATACTGAGGAACCAGGAACGGAGAAGGCGGGCGCGTCGCGTGCGCGCGAAGGTGTCCGGCACCGCCGAGCGGCCGAGACTTTCGGTTTTCCGGAGTCTTCGGAACCTGACCGTCCAGGTCATCGACGATATTTCCGGGAAAACGGTCCTGGCCGTCAGCATCCGCGATTTGGGAAAGGACGCGAAGAACACCGTCGAAAGCGCCGTTCTTCTCGGGAAGAAAGTCGGCGAGAAGTGTCTCGCTGCCGGCATCCAGACGGTCGTGTTCGATCGTTCCGGATATCGTTATCACGGGAAGGTGAAGGCCGTTGCCGATGGGGCGCGCGAGGCCGGACTCCGGTTCTAAGCAATTCCGAACAACGTTATGGCAATGAAACAACAGTCGAAGGGACGGCGCGGCGGCGGACGCCGGGAAAAGCCGGAATATGATCAGAAACTTCTGTCGCTCGCGCGCGTGACCCGCGTCGTGAAAGGCGGTCGCCGGTTCCGTTTCCGCGCGACACTCGTGATTGGGAACCGCAACGGAAAGGTCGGCGTCGGCGTCGCAAAGGGAAACGATGTCTCGGATGCCATCCAGAAGGCCTTCAACGACGCGAAGAAGAACATCGTCTCGGTTCCGCTCGTCAACGGGACAATCGCCCATGACGTGTACGCGAAGGAAGGCAGCGCGAAGGTACTTCTCAAACCGGGTAAGGAGGGTCGCGGACTCATCGCCGGCGGGGCGGTCCGTGCCGTGTCCGATCTGCTCGGGGTGAAGGATATCGTCTCTAAGTCGCTCGGCTCCTCGAACGCGCTCAATCTCTCCCGCGCCACGGTCCGCGCGTTCGGTCAGCTCAAGAACGAACCGCCTGCGGCCAAGGAAGTCTCGACCGAGACCGAAGCCAAGGCCGAAGCGCCGTCGACCGAATCGAACCAGTAAGAGAAGAACCGTATGCAGATCCATTCCTTATCCGTCGAGAAGAAGCCGGGACGCAAGCGTGTCGGCCGTGGTGGTAACCGGGGCAAGACCGCCGGACGCGGAACGAAGGGACAGAAATCCCGTTCCGGAGCCTCCGTCGATCCGCTGTTCGAAGGCGGACGATCTTCAATCATCGATCGCTTGAAAAAGGTGAAGGGATTCAAATCCCCGCACGCGAAGCGCGTCACATTGACCCTTTCCTTTCTCGAGCGACATTTCGACGCCGGCCAGGAAGTCAGCCGGGAAACGTTGCTCGCGAAGAAGCTGTTCTCGCCTAAGTGCGTGACCGGCGGATTCAAGGTCGTCGGGGGTGGAGAACTTTCCAAGGCGCTCGTCTTTGATTCCCGTATCCGCTTTTCCGATACCGCGCTCGAGGCCGTGAAGAAAGTCGGGGGGACTATCCGTGAGGACTAGTTTTCCGCTATACTGGGAACGTAACCCTTTCCGATACCCTCATGATGCGCGCGTTCCGACAGGTATTCGCCGTCTCCGAACTCCGGGAGAAGATTCTCTTCATCCTCGGAGTTCTTGTCGTATACCGATTTGCCGCCAATATTCCGATGCCGGGAGTCAATATGGCCGTCCTTTCGAACCTCTTCGATCAGAACAGCATGCTCGGACTCCTGAATGCCTTTTCCGGAGGTGGCTTGAAGGGCGTTTCCGTCGTCATTCTCGGAGTGGCGCCGTACATTTCCGCTTCCATCATCATGCAGCTTCTGACCATGGCCGTACCGGCGTTGGAACGGATCCAGAAGGAAGAGGGTGAGGCCGGTCGCCGAAAATTTACGATGTGGACGAGATGGATCACTCTGCCACTCGCGGCCGTACAGGCGTTCGGCATGATCACCCTGCTCAAATCGCAGGGAGTCATCGCGGTGTCGTCTCCGGCGACGCTCGCGGTGATGATCGTGACAGCCGTGGCCGGAACGGTCTTTCTCATGTGGCTCGGCGAGCTCATAACCGAGAAGGGTCTTGGAAACGGCGTTTCCATGATGATTTTCGCCGGCATCATCGCCGGACTGCCGGTATCGTTCGCTAGGTTCCTCTCGACATGGGACCCGGCTCAAATCTTTTCCTACCTGCTTTTCCTCGCGGTCGCCGTCATAACGATCGCGGGAGTCGTTTTCGTGAACGACGGACAGCGGGTCATTCCGGTGTCATATGCGAAACGGATGCGCGGGGCCCGGGTATACGGCGGGGCGTCGACCCATCTGCCGCTCCGGGTGAACCAGGCCGGCGTCATTCCGATCATCTTCGCCGTGTCGATCATCCTGATTCCGAAAATGGCGGCGAGCTACCTTTCGCAGTCGGGGTCCGGTCGCGTCGCCGACATCGCCTTCGCGGTCAACGCGTTCCTGGCCGATCAGTGGGTCTACGCCGGACTGTATTTCCTCCTGGTCGTCGTCTTCACGTATTTCTATACGGCCGTCGTCTTCGATCCGTTCAAAATCGCGGAAAACCTTCAGAAACAGGGAGGATTCATTCCGGGAATCCGTCCCGGAACCGCTACGGCGGAATATCTCGGGCGCGTCATCAATCGTATCACGCTCGGAGGGGCGTTGTTCCTCGGCGTCATCGCGGTTCTGCCGTCCGTCATCCAGAACGTGACGAACATCCAGTCGCTCACCCTCGGAGGCGTGTCGATACTCATCGTGGTGTCCGTCGTGCTCGAGCTCATGAAGCACGTCGAAGGGCAGCTTTCCATGCGCAGCTACGAAGGGTTTTAGACTGTCAAAAAAGTCGATAGTCTGAAAGTCGGAAGTCCGAACGTCAGGAGACGAAATCGTACGTGTGGTCTGTCCGGGCTTTTGACGTGTAACTTATGACTGGTGACATTATGGATTCTCATCCGGACGCCTATATCCTTCTCGGGCCGCCGGGGAGCGGAAAAAGCACTCAAGCGGACCTTTTTGGCCGCGAGTTCGGAGCCGCGCACATCGATATGGGGGCCGCATTGCGGGCCGCCGCCGGAGAACGGACTCCGTTCGGCGAGGCTCTTTCCGATATTATCAACAAACGTCGGGAACTCGTGCCTGACGGGATTGTCCGTTCCATCCTGGAGAACGAACTGAAGCGCGTCGGCCCGTCGCGACCGGTGGTCATAGACGGCGCGCCTCGGCGCGAGAGCCAGATTCAGGCGGTACTGTCGGCGATTCACGGATCCGGTCGGGAGCTTCGGAAAGCTATTTTTATCGATCTGTCGGAAGCGGGGTCGGTCGAGCGAATCTCGAAACGATTTTCTTGCGCCTCGTGCGGAAGGAAGCTCATACTCGGCTCCGACCTGCCGGCGGCGGGCGGGCCCTGTCCGTTCTGTGGAGGAGTCGCTTCCCAGCGGGCGGATGATACGGAAGACGGGGTCCGGACACGTTATCGCATATTCCGCGAAGAGACGATGCCGGTCATATCGCATTTCAAGGAAGAGGGGACGTTGCTTCATATTCCCGGCGACCAGGCATCCGACGCGATTTTCAAGGAAATACTGAGTGCACTCGAAACGGTATGAACGAATTCATCAAAACCGAATTGGAGCTCGAAAATATCCGCGAATCAGGGGCCAGGCTTGCCGCGGTCATGGAGGAGCTTCTTTTTGCCGCCGTTCCCGGTGTTTCGACCGGTGCCATCGGCGATATGGCCGAAGAACTTATTCGAAAACAGGGCGGTATACCGATTTTCAAGGGATATGGAGCGGAATGGGGGAAGCCGTTTCCGGCGGCCGTCTGTGTCTCTCTTAACGACGAAGTCGTTCATGGTATCCCGTCATCCGACCGCATTCTCAAGGAGGGCGATCTGTTGAAGCTCGATCTCGGTATGATGTTTCAGGGAATGGTTTCGGACATGGCCCGTACGAAAGCGATCGGTACGGTCTCGGCGGAGGCGGCCCGATTGCTTTCGGTCACGCGCGAGTCTCTTGATCGCGGTATCGCCAAGATCCGTTCCGGGGCAAAACTGTCCGATTTCGCGATGGCAGTGGATCGCAGGGTTCGCCAAGACGGTTTTTCCGTTGTTCGGGACCTTGTCGGGCATGGGGTCGGTCGAGAATTGCACGAGGATCCGCAGATTCCGAACTATTTCGATCAGGGTATGCCGGATTTTTCCTTTCGGAAGGGGATGACCGTCGCGCTGGAACCGATGGTGAACGTCGGCGGGCATTCGATCCGCCTCGCGAAGGACGGATGGACGTATGTGACGCGTGACGGGAGCCTGTCGGCACACTTCGAAGACACCGTGATCGTCACGGAGCGCGGAACGGAGATCGTGACGAGACGAATAGGCAGATAACGTTAACAGAGAGCAGTTAACATAAGACACACGACAGGAGTCATATTGAGCGGTCTCCGTTCCCGCTCCCTCGTTATCTGCTCGCTGTTTACTGATATTGATATGGGTGAAAACTATCTCGGTATCGATTGGGGGGCGTCGTACGTCGGTATCGCTTTCTCCGACTCGGAAACGCGGATGGCGTTCGCGGTGTGCGCGATCAGAAACGATAAGACGCTTCTTGCCAAACTCGGCGAGCTGTTTTCGGAGCGGGAAATCGGTACCGTCGTCATAGGTATTCCGTCGCACGTGAATCGTCAGGATGCCGTATACGGAGGCGAGATCCTCGGTGAAGCGATCCGCAAGGAATTCCTGTCGATCCGAATCGAATTTCAGGACGAGATGTTCACGACGAAGATGGCATCTGCGAATCTTCGCGAACATGGGATCCGGAACATCGCCCGATTCGACGATCAGGAGGCGGCGCGCATCATCTTGCAGGAGTGGCTGGATTCCAGGAATACATGACCGTCTGATTCTGATTTCGTCATAGTTTTAAGGCTCTTTAAAGCCATTTTCTTTCGACTTTTCCCATTTCAACAAAAAACCGCCCAATGCCGTTCGGGCGGTTTTTTTTGTTGCTTCAGGCAGTTAGAGAAGATCCTCGCGCCCGCGATCCTTCAGCTCGGAAATAAGTTTCTTGATGTCCGCCGCACGTTCCCGGCTGGTGACGAGCAGGGCATCGTCGGTATCAACGACGACGAGGTCGTCGACCCCGAACAACGCGATGACTTTCTTCCCGTTTCCGTACACGAGATTTCCGGACCCTTCGAGCTCAACGGTTTCGCCAAATAGGAAACTCTCACTTTTATACCTGTGCGCGAGAACATCGAAAAGAGAACTCCAGGTCCCGATATCGCTCCATCGTATCGGGGCCGGAACGACGATCCGTGATTCGGCCGGGAGTTTCTCTACGACGATCGGCTCGATTGCCTCGACTTCGATGTCGTCGTATGCGCTCTTGTCCGCGGTACCGTTTCCGATAGCCGTGAGGACTTCCGAAAGCTTCGGCGCGTATTTCGCGATCCATCCGAGCATGGCGTCCGCGGAAAAAATGAAATATCCGGCGTTCCAAAGGTATCGCCAATCGGCGAGGTAGGCCTCAGCCGTTTTTTGATTCGGTTTTTCCTTGAATTCGTCGGCGTAGAACGTCCGTTCCCGACCGGAATCCGTAAATTCTTCTCCCATCCTGATATAGCCGAGTCCCGTATCCGGTGTTGTCGGGTTGATGCCGACGACCGCGAGCTTGTCCGGATGGCGCGCGATGGTCTCGAGCCCGGAGCGAAGCGCCGCGACGAACGCCTCGTCGTTCTCGATAGCGTGGTCGGACGCGATTGTCGCAATCGTCACGCCAGGCAGTCGATTCCCGAGTACGGTCGCAATAAGACCGAGTGCCGGGCCGGTTCCCTTTGCCGAAGGTTCGAGGAGTATCTGCTCTTCGGGAACTCCGGGAAGGATGGTCCGTATCCGGCTTCCATATTTTTCGCTGCTTGCTACGAAAACACGATTTACAGGAACGACTTGCTTCACGCGGTCGTACGTTTCTTCGAGAAGAGTCTTGTCCGAGACGAATGACTGGAACTGCTTTGGCGATTCCTTTCGGGATAGAGGCCAGAGCCTGGTTCCCGACCCACCCGCGATGATGACGATCGCCAAATTTTTTTCCTGCGTTTTCATAGGATTTTTCGTTATTTCCGAACCGGTTTCCTCGGCGCCAGCATACCTCGAAACGGCCTGCCGATACAAGGGCGGGCGTGTTGCCGCGACCCCGTTCGAAAAACATTCATCGTCATGGTAGAATGTGACGGTGCGGTGCGGGAGTCATCATCTTGAGGCGGACATATGGACGGTTCGTGGGCAAAAATCTTTTCCGGCGCGAACGACGTCGACAAACGTCCGCATCGGCGGATCGTTTTGGCGGTCATTTTATCGGTCTCCGTGTTGATTGCGGGCGGAGTCTTTTCGCGGTTTCGTTTCCGGTCGACGGGACCGACCGAGGCCACCCCGGTCGTCATAAAGACGGAGACGCCCCTTTCGGTTTCGCCGGTACAGGAACCGCCCGCTCCCGAAGTCGGTACGGACGCCCCGTATCAGAGCGAGCATTACCGTGCCGAAGAAATAGCGATCGGTGGCGAAATGGGCCTGTTCGTTCCGGAGTCGGACCCATCACCGCTTTCGATCGGTTTCGTGCGCGGAGAGGCGTTTTCCGCGAACGGGAAGAACGGGTCCAAGTTGGTCGTCACCTGGGAAACGAATAAGCCTGCCAGATCGCGGATATCGTACGGGAAAGGCGTCGGACAGGCGGAAGCGGTAATCGAGGAGACGGAGTATGGCACGAATCACAGCGTTATCATTCCGGATGTCACGCCTGCCTCGACGTACGTGTACGTGATTTCCGTCACGGACAAATGGGGGGGATCGGCCCAGTCTGATCCATATGCGGTCTATACCGGTGCCAAAACCGTTTCACTTTTCGAACTCATCGCGGGAGCGGTCGGGGAAGTGTTCGGGTGGGCGGTCAAAAAATGAGGCGGCGGGCGTATCGGGATGATGGTGAAAAATGTATTCTTACGTCGATCGAGACTCTCCCAAGGGCCTCGATTTTTTACTGTTTCGGAGTCCGTTTCGTATTCCGAATTCGACGCACGATGTCCTCGCGGCGTGAATCGGCGTCATGTCGGAGGGCAGAAAAACAAAGGTTTCGTCGGCATGCGTCGAGCCGATTTTTATGGTCCGTGAAAATACCGTTGACAAGATATAAAATCGTTTTTAAAAACCGATTTTTTGTGCTAGTATTATTGGAGTAATCTATCCGTTTTTTCGGATCGGATATGGCATCCGCATGACGAAGTATGTAACACAAAAAACCTGGAAAATTTTCGTACCCTTCCTCGTCGCGATAATAAGCGCGGGGATGCACATATGGTGGCAGGCCGGCCTGCGACCCGTTTTCGCGCAGTCACTTGATCAGATAAACGTCTCTCTTTCGGTTTTTGATGCCAAGAACGAGGCTGTTAACGGAACGTTCCAAGTCCGTTTCGCGATTTACAATGTCGACAGGTCGACTGTCAACGCTTCGGAAACGGCGGGAAGAGTGTGGGAAGAGACGAAACAGGTCGAGGTGAGAAACGGAATCGTCAGGACCTCGCTCGGTGATACGAACGTTCTTCCTGCGGGATTGTTTTCCGATGCTTCGCAAAGCTACTACCTCGGTGTGCGTATAGGCCAGGATTCGGAGATGGTCCCGCGCAAAAAAATATCGTCGGTTCCATCGGCACTCAATGCCATCAGTGCTGCGGACTCCAGGTCGCTCGACGGGAAGGTCGTCGGTATGAGGTCGGGTAACATACCCGTACTCGGGACCGGTGGTAAGATCGCAATAAACCTGCTACCTACCGGAACCGGTACGAAGCAACTCGTGTTGGGGAACGACGGACGTCTGCACAACCAGAATACCGATACGGGAACCTCCGCGGATTCCTTCGTGATCGGTTCGAACACCGGGCTCGGTTCCGCAAGCTTCGATCTCTCGGTATCAAGCGCGTCCTCCAAGCCTACGCTGCGGTACGATTCGTCCGCCGGTGTCTGGCAGCTCTCGAACGACGGCACTTCGTACAGTCAGATCCTTACCGGAGCTTCCGGATCGTTCCTTCCGCTTACGGGCGGAACCATGACGGGGTCCATCGTTTTCGATCCGTCACAGACATTCGGCGGAGCGACGATCACCGAACTCGGGTATCTCTCCGGGACGACGGGGAGCATCCAATCCCAACTTAATTCGAAAGCTGATGCTTCGCACGCGCATGCCGCGAACGATATAACGTCCGGCACGCTTGGCGTCGCACGTGGCGGCACCGGAGTCTCGTCGTATAGTACCGGCGACATGCTTTATGCTAGCGGGACATCCACATTGACCACGCTCGGTATCGGTGTCGATGGCGAATGCATCGTGGTTTCCGGGGGCATGCCGGTATGGGGTGCCTGTTCCGGATTGGGCGGGAGTTCGCACGGACTTCTTTCCGCGACCCATACCGATACCGTTACTGGAACGGTTCTTCGAGGCGATCTCATTACCGGTCAGGGGACGACCGCGAAATGGACGCGGCTCGCGATCGGTGCCATCGGGAGCATATTGCGTTCCGACGGGACCGACGCCGCCTGGGCTACGCTATCGAAGTCGGATTTCGGTCTCGGCAATGTCGAGAATACGGCTCTCTCGACATGGGGTGGTTCCGTGAATATCGCTACTCTTGGAACCGTGACATCCGGTACGTGGAGTGGAAATGCCGTCGGTGCGGCACATGGCGGTACGGGAATCACTTCTTCGGGAGCGGCTGGCAACCTTCTTCGGTCGGATGGGACCGGGTGGACCAGTTGGACGCCGACCTACCTCTCCTCCGAAGCCGACACCCTCGCCACCGTCACCGGACGCGGCGCCACGACCTCGACCGCATCCTCCTTCACGGGCGGCGCCACCATCCGCTCGCTCACGGTCGACACCGC
>CAINXS010000068.1 GCA_903854995.1 Candidatus Moraniibacteriota bacterium
CACCACCTGCCCGCACCGACCCCTGTCCAACCGTTTGTCGATGATCGCCGAGACGATATCCCGAGGCAATGCCAACGGATGGTGGTGAGGCCGGGAGGACAGGGTCGGTATCGGACCGGCGTTCCGATGTTTTGCCTTCTTCGCCCATCGTATGATGGTGGGCTGGTCGTACCCCGTGTACCTCGCCACTTCACGGGAACTCTTTCCTGATCTGAGAATCTTCACGGCTTGCCAGCGCACCTTCGGGATATTCGGATTCGAGGTGTATGCCATATCTTTGAATTAAACAGGTCAGTCTAGCAGGTGATGCAAAGGTATTGAAACATTACGGAGTGTTGACAAATTTGTAAATAAAGGGTATTCTGTACATTATTCCGATTTCTTGAGATTGAGGAATGGAATCGGTTCATTAAAAGCGGGGTGACCGGAACGGATAGCGCAGCGGATGTCTCTTATGAGGTCTCCGATGCGCTCTCCGATTTCCGGTGAGTTGCAGTAAATAAAATAAAAAAACGATGTGCTACAAAATCGCAAGAATTATTGCTGATCCGACAAATAAGGTTCAGTGGGTTTTCTCGGAGGAAGACAGTGCTTTTCAGCTTCGCTATGGAGGCGCACTTCTCCTTTGCCTTAACATTGAAGAGCAATCCATCATTATTCAAGACAAAAAAAAATCTTCTGAATTACCACGTCTCATTGGGTTTGATATTGAACATGAGAATCTCACCCACTGTCTCAGTGTGAAGAAAAATCAAAATGGAAAAAAAGGACTTCTTGTTATTTCGGTGGAGCCCGCTGATCGGATACAATATACAAAAGGTGCCTCGCCTTTGTTAGCCATCGACATCATCACAGGAAGACAAGAGCACATCCTCCGAGAAAAAATGGGGCCTTTAATGTTTAAAAAGCCCAGAGTACTTTTCGTTACCCTTGATCCAAATAGCAGGGTAATCATAAACCAGAAGATAGTATATCAGTTTCTGGAAACAGAGGGTGTGGGATACGATATTTGGACACAAGCAAAATAGCCAATGTCGCTATCTCAATTCTGAAAGCCATCCCATCAGCTGGTGCGGATGGCTTTTCCCTTTTATTTTCGATATACTGAATCCGTATAATGCCTTATTTCAATCCTATGTCGCTCATGGTAAGCGTCTCGGGTATCCGGGGCATCATCGGGGAGGATCTGACGCCGAAAAATCTGGTCTCGTACACGCAGGCGTTCGCGGCGTGGGTCACGAAGGGGCATGCGGGGGAGGGGAAACCGAGGATCGTCATCGGCCGCGATACGCGACCGTCCGGTGCGCAGATAGTTCCGCTCCTCGTGGAAACGCTCGCGTTGTCGGGAGTGGACGTCGTCGATCTCGGTGTCGCCACGACGCCGACGGTGGAGATCGCGGTGACGGAAAACAAGGCCGATGCGGGCATCATCGTGACCGCCTCGCATAACCCGATAGAATGGAACGCACTCAAACTCCTGAACCGATCGGGAGAGTTTTTGGATGCGGACGAACTTGCCGATTTCCTTGGAATTGCGGAGCGTGAGGCATACGTTTCCGCGCGTTGGGATGGAATCGGTTCGACAATCGTCGACCGGTCGGCGGACGAGATGCATATCGGCAAGATCCTCGCGCTGCCGTTCGTTGATACGGGCGTCATCGAAAAATCCGGGCTGAGCGTGCTCGTGGATGCCGTGGAGGGAGCCGGGTCCGATGTCGTTCCCGATCTGTGTTCGCGGTTGGGCATCGGGCGGGTGGAGACGCTCGCATGCGGAGGAACGGGCATTTTCCCCCGTAATCCGGAGCCGATCGCGGACAATCTCTCGGAAACGGTTTCACGAATGAAGGAAAGCGGATGCGATTTCGGCATCATCGTCGATCCGGACGTGGACCGACTCGCGCTTATCCAAGAAGACGGGGAGCTCTTCGGTGAGGAATACACGTTGGTCGCCTGCGCCGATTATTACCTGAAGAAATTCCCGGGGACGGTGGTGAACAATCTTTCCAGCAGTAGGGCACTCTGGGATATTTCGGAGCGGTATGGCCAGAAATGCGTGAGTGCGAAAGTGGGAGAGGCGAATGTCGTCACGGTCATGAAGGAAGAACGCGCGACGATAGGAGGAGAGGGGAACGGCGGTATCATCCTGCCGTCGCTCCATTACGGACGGGACGCGCTTATAGGCATAGCGATTTTTGTGACCGCGTTCGCGGAGTGGCGAGCCGGCAGGTCGGATGCCGAGGAGAAAACGCTCTCGGCGTTCCGGAAAACGTTTCCTGCATATTTCATGGCCAAGAAGAAACTGGAGGTCTCGATACCGAAGGAGGAACTTGCCGGATTGTTCGCGAAGATCGCCGGGTCGCATCCTGATGCGGTCGCGGATACGCGAGACGGTCTCAAGCTCGATTTCCCGGAGTATTGGGTGCATTTGCGCGCATCGAATACGGAACCGATCATCCGTATCTATACCGAGGCGAAGACGGCCGAGGATGCCGATCGGATTGCCGATGAGTTCATGCGTGAAATCTCCCTGGCGGAATAGTCGCTGATTGCAGAAGGTAGAATGAACGGCATGGCCATGGTGGTCATGCCGTTCGCGTTCGGGTCGATCGGGATGTCAGCGGACGTGATCCCGAAGGTCGATGACTTCGTCTATCCGGATGCGTGCGACGAAGTCGGGAACGTGAGAGACGAAAATCATCGCGCCCTTATAGGCGTCGAGCGCGTCTGCGATCACGGGTATGTGCCGGAAATTGATATGGTTCGTGGGTTCGTCGAGGATGAGGAGGTTCGGTTGGCGCAGGAAGAGCTGCGCGAACATGAGCAGTCCCTTCTGCCCTTCGGACAAAGACGCCACCGGGTGCTGAAGCAGTTCCGCGGGAATGAGGAATCGCGCCGCCGCCTTGAACACGTCTTCTTTCGTACCGATGTCCATCGCGGATTCAAGTTCCTCGAACGCGGTCTTGTCGAAGTCGAGCGTCGAGAAATCCTGGCGGTAGTATCCGATCTTCGCGCTCGGAGCGATATCGACGAGATCGGAATTCCCGGAGACCAATGCCTCGAGCAAGGTGCTTTTTCCGATGCCGTTCGGTCCGGAGATCAGCAGATGGGTATCCTTCTTGAGAACCAGATTCACGGGTGATATCTTCGGTCCGTCCGGCGTCATGACGGAGACGGACTTGATCGTTATGATGGGTCCGACGGATTCGGTCGCCGGGATCTCGAACGGGGGAAGGGTCTTGTCTTCCCGTTTTACGTCCACCTTGTTATCTTCGAGTTCCTGCGCCATGTCCCGCATGCGCTTCGCGACGGATCGGAGTTTGCCTCCCTTGTTCGCGAAGACGTTCGCCTGGTCCTTCTTTTCCTTGATGGTGTGCTCGAGCCGGGCATTCTCGCGCTGTTCCTTCTCGATGCGACGGGAAATCTCCTCGACCACGTCGTAATAGTTTCCGGAATACTGTTCCATCTTATGCGTATGAACGTCGAGGTAGAGGACTCCGTCCGTGAACGCGTTCAGGAAGTCGGCGTCGTGGGAAATGACGATAAGCGTCTTGTGATAGGCCATCAGAAAGGCGGTCAGGTGCGCGATGCCTTCGTCATCAAGGTTGTTCGTCGGCTCGTCGAGCAGCAGTATGTCGGGATCCTTGATGAGTGCCGAAGCGAGAAGTATCCGTGCCTGTTGGCCGCCGGAAAATTCGCGGAGCTTCTTGTCGAGCGGGGGGACGGGCAGGTTCACGACCTCGAGCACTTCCTTGATCTTGACCGGAAGCTCCCATTCCTTCCCCGGGAAACCGTCGGCAAAGAAGTCGTGTATGGTCTCGTCGAGGCGATCGCGGGGGATGACCTGTCTGCCGATCGCGACGGTCGAATTCGGATCGATGGATATCCGTCCGCTCTCAGGTTTTCGCTCGTCCATGATCAGGCTGAACAGCGAGCTTTTCCCGGCGCCGTTCTGACCCATGAGGGCTATCTTGGTGCCTCCGCGCACCGAAAAATTGACCGCGTCGAGGACGGGTTTGCGGTGCCTATATTCGAATGAGACCTCGCTGAACCGGAGGACGATGTTGTCTTTGGCCATTGTGTACAAAAAAATGCCGTTCTGCTTACGGATCCGGCTTCATGACCAGTATAGGCCGAAAGAGGGGAATTGTCGAGCGCTGGGATGCGGTTTAAAGGCCGAGCGAGGAAAGAAACTCGTCCTTTTCCGCTCCCTTGAGGTCTCGGTAGGCGCCGGGGGCGAGACTGCCGAGCGTGATGTTCATGATGCGGACGCGCTTGAGCGCGATGACGGTTCCGCCGACGGCGGAGAGCATACGTCGTATCTGGTGTTTGCGACCTTCCGTGATGGTCATGGAGATCATACTCGGGCCTTTCTTGACGATGCGGCAGGGCTTTGTCGGACCGTCTTCGATGACGATGCCGCGTTCCATCGCCTCGATCATTTCATTTTTCAAATGTTCCTGAACGGTGACCAGATACTCTTTTTCATGATTGAATCGAGGAGAGAGAAGCCGCTCCGTTATGCGACCGTCGTCCGTCAGGATGATGAGGCCTTCGGACTCCTTGTCGAGGCGGCCGATCGGGTAGACGCCGGAAACGGGGAATATATCCGCAATCGACCGATCATGATGCCCCTTTTCGGAATGCGTAAGGATGCCCCGCTTCTTGTTGTAGACGATATACCGATACGACTTCGGTTTGTACCCCTTCACGACGACCTCGTCGCCTTGGAGCACGCGATCGGTCAGGACGGCGACGCGGTTGTTGATGGTCACCTTGCCTTTCACGATGAGTTCCTCGGCTCCGCGGCGCGTCGAAACGCCGGTCAACGCGAGGTATCGGTTGATGCGGACGGGATAGGGGATATCGTCCTTCTTTTTCGTCGGATAGGTCTTTGTGGGTGCGGTCGGTGCGGGCATGTTGGTGGCGTGATTATGAGGCGACCGAGTCGTCGAATTCCTCGATGTCACGTGATTTCTTTATCGAGAGCGAGACGGATTCCTTGTCCGGAATCTTCGCCGCCTCGACCGCCTTTCGTGCGGAGACGGGGAGTACGGGGAGAATCCCCCGTAACGCTGTCCCATCAATCTTCCTTATTTCATCCCATTTGTCAAGGGGTACGAGGACCTCTCGGAGCTTGTCTTCGTCGTATTTCCAGGTCCTTCGGATCGATTTTCCGACGATTCCGGAAGATCCGAATACCCGGTCGATCTGCTTCCCTTCCATGTATCGGAGAAGCGTTTCCTGGAGCGCGGCGAAGCGTGTCTTGTCGCTCTTCATCCTGTCGCGGAGCGCGAGGATCTCCTCGATAGAGGTCTGCGCCTCTTCGTCTTCGACGGCCTTCTCCTCCTGGAACTTATGTTTCCAGAACGGGCACAGTCGCTGAAATCCGCAGTAGTCGCAGAGTGGGGAGAGTATGGGATCGAATTTTCCTTCCTCGATGTTCCGTATCGTTTCGAGGAACTGACGATCGAGATCTTCGAGCTGTTCCCTGGTCCGCGTCGAAGACAGTTTCACTCCGTGACGAAGGTAGTAGAGGCTTACCGTGATGCGGTCGAGATGCGCGGTCTCCTTCGGATATCGGTCAAGAAATGCGCGGAGATAAATGGAGAGCTGGAGGTCGTTGTCGACCTTCTCCTGTGAGGGCATCTTGCGGGCCGTCTTATAGTCGATAATCTCGAAGCCGTCCGGAGTCGCATCGATGCGGTCGATGATCCCGGCGATGACATGCTTGCCGTTTTCCTCGTCTCCAATCTCGAGCGCGAAGCGGCTTTCCAGGTCGACGATGGTGAAGTCGGCAGGGTTGTTCTTCGCGTAGTAGTCCGAAATGATCTTGACGCCCTGCGTGAACGCGGCGCGTTCCTCCGTCTCGTCCGCGTAGGCGTCCCCGTTCCACGACTGCGAAAACTGGTTGAGCGCGGCGTCGAGCGACGGCTGCATGGGTGCCGGCGTGTGAATGTATCGCAGTACGGAGTGCACGATGGTACCGAAGATCTGCTCCTTGGACTTGGGTTCCCTGATCTTGTCGATCGCTTGGAAGCGATACTTCAACGGACAATTCTTGTAGGCCTCGAGTCCCGAGTAGGATATTCTCATATGATGTCGAAATGATGGATCGGTATGTTCATTGTAGCAGAATCAAGCTTATAAAACGCATTTGACAGAAGTAAACAAGTGTGGCAAGGTAATACTTACCGCGATTTGACGGGGGAGAGGCCGAAAACGAGTTCGCGGGGAGTGTGATACGTGATGATACCGGATGTATCTAGATGTGATTGCCGCAGATTTTTGTTTCCTGGGGAACGTCGATCACAACCATGCGGAATGTGAATCACATAAATATTAATATATAACGTATTTATCAAAGGCAGTATTTATGGCCTTTCGTGATTCATAGTACGTCGCCTTATGTAACTTGCGCGACAAAACCGATAAAATGAGGAGGAACAGCGCCAGCCCGGCGCTGTTTTTGTTTCCTTCCCCCGAGCCAACCGTTTACGTCCAGTGGCGGATGTCCGGGGACTGCGGCCTACTGACGGGTAGGCGTCCTTCCGTGTTTTGACACGGGGGAAGGAACCGAAAACGGAATTTCCTGTCGGTTCGGGCTTGGTCGAGCGGGAAGACCTCCCGAGGCGCGAACCGGCAGGAGATACAGGTCGATACTCCATGAACAACATAAGAAATATCACTATGAATGAAGAAAAAGTTTACAAAGAGCCAGGAGAGAAGATTCCGGAAGTGATTGCATCCGTACAATCACTCGAGTGCAGTGTTTCGTACCTTTCCGAGGCAATAAGTGATCTTGCGAAGAAGCTCATCCCGGTCCGAGGCGGGGCGACGGACCCGGACGGAGGCAAAGTGGCCTCTGTGGAATATTCGGCTCCGATTGCCGAAAGAATCCGTGGCACTCAGATGTGTATCGACAATCTTTCCGCGGCG
Source organism: Candidatus Moraniibacteriota bacterium (assembly GCA_903854995.1). Classification (GTDB taxonomy): domain Bacteria; phylum Patescibacteriota; class Minisyncoccia; order Moranbacterales; family UBA1568; genus JAAXTX01. The sequence goes on from CAINXS010000068.1 coordinate 6,937, forward strand.
GTTCGAAGGGTTCGAGATGAAGTTGAATTGTAAGCAAATAATCAAAGCCGTACCGGGTGAGCGACTTTTTACGTCTATGTCGTTCAGGATCAGACGGAAGGTTACTATCGAGCGGTTCAAGCGTTGGGCGAGATGGTTCTTCGATCTTCGAAGGCCACGATATGTCGGGAGTTTTCCGAAGTTCAAGCGGTTTGTGACGGTGATGTTCCTACTGACGGTCGATGCCTACGTACTGGCGATCAATATCAATCTGATCCCGGAGCATGCATTCGACCTGTCGGAGAAGAGAGTGTTCGCGCAAGAGGCTCGCTGGGATGGCGGCTCTGGTCGGGAGGGAGCGGAAGATACTTCCGTGATGCCCGACAATCAGGGAATCCCCGTTCTGGAATCCGAGAGGATTGAGTCGATGATACGCGCGACGTTCCCGGAAGATCAGCGTACGGCGCTGGCTATCGCGAAGGCCGAGTCCGGGCTTGACCCGGAGCATCCATCCACTACCGACAAAATGAAGGATGGGAGGCCGTTCTCGATGGGACTTTTCCAGATCAACCTGTCAGTCCAAAAGATAGATTCCCTTGATTGCCCGAAGGCGTTCAAGGGGACGGACTACGGTTCGATCGTTGTCGACGAAGCATTGTATGCGGCGTGCGTCGCATACGCGAAAGACCCGGTGAGGAATACTGCCGCGGCGCGGGGGATATACGAGCGACGCGGCAGATCGTGGACGGCGTGGGGTGCGTTCACGAATGGCTCATTTAAGAGGTTTCTTTGAACATGGCTATGAAACAAACGATTGTCAGGAAGCTCATCGACAAGCGGTATCTGTCGGTGGTGCTGTACTGCCGGAAGTTCGGGTACATTTTCCCGAGCGATGTCGAGAATACGAACTTTTTTTCCAGTGACGGAAAGCTTCAGAAGATTCCGTCGGAGGCGGGGAGACGCTGCCGGGAACTTCGTGACTCCGGATTCATGTGGAGCGAGCTCGTTCCGTTTCGTCTCGAAAACGGAGTCGGTGGGGCGAAGGCGGTGTTTCGGTTTACGAAGCGGGCGACGCGGGCATTGAGCGAAAGCGGGCTATGAATGTCGTCGCGCTGATATTCGGGTTGGC
>CAINXS010000069.1 GCA_903854995.1 Candidatus Moraniibacteriota bacterium
ACGGCTCCATCGGGCCGTCAATCCCGTCCGGAGAGCCGGAAGCGGTCGCTAGACATCGAGATTCTTCACCGTCTTCGCGTGCGTCTGGATGAACTTGCGACGCGGCTCGACCTCGTTCCCCATGAGAATGTCGAACAGTTCGTCGGCCGCTTCCGCGTCTTCTATCTTGACCTGGAGCATAAGACGGCTCGCGGGGTTCATGGTCGTCTCCCAGAGCTGCTCCGGGTTCATTTCTCCGAGACCTTTGTACCGCTGGATCGAAACGCCCCCGACCTTCTCTTCACCCTCCGAAGGCGCCTCGTCCGTCTCCTCACCGGGCTCGTCCACTTCGGCTTTCTTTACGGCGGCAACCTTTCCTTTCTTCTCCGCGCGGAGATCGGCCTCTTTCTTGATTTCTTCAAGGATACGCAGCTTCTCGTCGTCATTGTACGCGTATCGGACGGTCTTTCCTTTCTGCAGACGGTAGAGCGGCGGCTGAGCGATATAGATATTCCCGTTCCGGACCAGTTCCTCGTAGTACCGGTAGAAGAATGTCAGCAAAAGCGTCCGGATATGCGAACCGTCGACGTCGGCGTCCGCCATGACGATGATCTTGCCGTACCGGAGCCGCGAGATATCGAACGTCTCCCCGATACCGGCGCCGAGCGCGATGATAATCGGCTTCAGGGTATCGGATTTCACGACCTTGTCGAGCGTGGTCTTTTCCACGTTCACGAGCTTGCCGCGAAGCGGCAGGATGGCCTGGAACTCGCGGTTCCGCCCCTGCTTGGCCGAGCCGCCTGCGGAATCGCCCTCGACGATGTAGAGTTCGCTGCGCTGCGTGTCCTTGGTCGAACAGTCGGCGAGCTTGCCCGGAAGCGTCATGCCCTCGAGCGCGCCCTTGCGGATGACCGCGTCCTTGGCCGCGCGCGCGGCGATGCGTGCCCGGACCGTCAGGAGGCATTTCTCCAGGATCGCCTTGGCGTCCGCCGGCCGCGTCTCGAGGTATTCGTTGAGCCCTTCCGAAAGCACTGACGAGACGATGCCCCGCACCTCGTTGTTGCCGAGCTTCGCCTTGGTCTGACCCTCGAACTGCGGGTTCGCGAGCTTGACCGAGATGACCGCCGTCAAACCCTCGCGCAGATCGTCCGACGTCATCGCCCCGTCCTTCTCCTTCAGGAGGCCGTTCTTCTTGGCATAGTCGTTCAGGACCCGTGTCAGCGCCATCTTGAATCCCGTAACGTGCATGCCGCCTTCGGGATTGTAGATATTGTTCGCGAACGCGAAGAGATGTTCCTTATAGCTGTCGGTATACTGGAGCGAGATTTCGACGTAGACGCCGTCCACGGTCTTCTCGATATAGACGGGAACCTCGTTCTTCACGTCCTTGCGACGGTTCAGGAATTTCACGAACGAGATGATGCCGGAATCGAAATAGAAACCGTACCGCTTCGCGAGATGGGCGCTGCCCGGAGCATCCGCTTCGCGCAGGTCCTCGACCTGTATGCGGACACCCTTCGTAAGGTACGCCTGATACCGCAGATACTCGAAGATCTTCTCCCAGCCGTATTCGATTTCCGGAAAGATTTCCGGGTCGGCCTTGAACGTGATGGTGGTACCCGTATCGGTCGCCTTGCCGACCGCCTTCACGGAACCCTGCGGGATACCGCGCTTGAATTCCTGCACCCAGACCTTTCCGTCGCGACGGACGGTCGCGCGCGTCCATTCCGAAAGCGCGTTCACGACCGAAACGCCGACGCCGTGCAGACCGCCGGAGATCTTGTACCCGTCACCGCCGAACTTCCCGCCGGCGTGCAGCACGGTGAGCACCGTCTCGAGGGTGGATTTCTTCGTCTGCGGATGGATCTCGACCGGGATACCGCGCCCGTTGTCCTCGACTTCCACGACATTGCCGGGAAGCAGCCTGACCGCGACGTCGGTGCAGTGTCCGGCCATCGCCTCGTCGATCGAGTTGTTCACGATCTCCCAGATCAGATGGTGCAGCCCCTCGGTCGAGGTGCCACCGATATACATGCCCGGGCGCTTACGCACCGGATCAAGTCCTTCGAGTACCTGAATGGACTTCGCGCCGTAGTCTGATTTTTCGGTATCTTTTTTTGCCATAATCGGTAAGATATCAGGTTCAAGATTCACATATCGGAACAACCGGCCCGGACATCGCACCTACCGTCATATCACGTTTCCTCCCGAATCGATGCCCTTCGGGCAGTAAACTCCACCAACAGCGCCGTCGCAAGCCCGAGAAGCGCATTCCACCAGGCCAGTATGCCGAATCTCGACAACGCGAGCAGTGCCACGACATACGCGGAAAGAATGAATCCCTGGCGAAACAGTGCATGAAACGACGCGGACGCCCCCGACTCGCCGAGAAACCTCCGGGCGAGTGAAACGAGGATGAGCGTGAAGGCCCCGGATAACCCGGAGAACAACGTCCCCAGAAAAATCGCCGCTCCGGGAAGGCCCGACGTCTCCGGATCGACGAAAAAAAGCACCGAAACCCACGCCGCCAGTGAGAGAACGGTAAAAAAACGGACCCCGACAAGGAGTTTCTGGAATTTCATAGGTTCCCTCTGTTTTCTCCCATGTATTCCGTCACGGAAGCTACTTAGAGATACGGATTTCCCGCATCCGAGCGCGTTCACTTCCACTCATCATGATAGCGCGTTTTTCAAATCCTGGCAAACCCAAAAATAAACTATTCTTTGCTTATATAAGCCAAGAATATTGAATCTTTTCCACACGAAGAAAATCGCGTGACCCCATCGGCAGATGATTCGACCCCATCGAACTTATTCCTTGGTCACGCGGAGCACTTCCTCGAGGGTCGTTATACCCGCGGCCGCCTTACCGAATCCGTCCATCGGCATGGAAAGCATGCCGTTTTGCTTGGCTTTCGACTCGATTTCCTCGGACGTTCCGGATTGTGCGACAAGCTTCTGGATATCGGTATCCATCTCGAGCACTTCGTAGATGCCGACACGGCCGCGATACCCCTCCCCACCGCACTGTTCGCATCCGCCAGGACGATAGAAGGTGAAATCACTGAGTGACATCGATTTCCCTCTTGCGGATCCACCCGCCTCCGCGGACCTCAGATACGCGACGACTTCCCCGATATCGATATGTTTGCCGAAAGATTCCGCCTCCTTCGGATCGAGTTGGTATGGTTTCCGACATTCCGGACAGAGTTTCCGAACGAGCCGCTGGGCGATGATGACGTTCGTCGTCGACGCGATGAGGAACGGCTCCGCGCCCATGTCGAGCATGCGGGGAAGCGTCGCCGCAGCGCTGTTCGTATGCAGGGTCGAAAGGACAAGGTGCCCGGTCATCGCCGCATGCAGCGCGATTTCCAACGTTTCCTGATCGCGGATCTCGCCGACCATGAGGATGTCCGGGTCCTGACGGAGCAGCGACCGGAGCGCGGCCGCGAACGTCATGCCGACCTTCGGATTTATCTGGGTCTGATTCACCCGGGGCATGCGATATTCGACCGGATCCTCGACGGTCGATATGTTCACCTCGGGAGTGTTCAGGATGTCCATGACGGTATAGAGCGTCGTCGTCTTTCCCGAACCCGTCGGACCGGTCACAAGGATGATACCATTCGGTTTCCGTATCTCCCGATGCACCGCCTCGAGTGCGCGTCCGGAGAGCCCCATCTTCTCGAGCGTCAGACCTTTCGATGATTCGTCGAGAAGTCGCATGACGATCTTCTCCCCGTCGAAAACGGGAAGAATACTCACCCGGAACGAGATACGATAATCGTCCTTCTCGATCTTGAAGCGTCCGTCCTGCGGCTGCCGATGTTCATCGAGCTTGAGGTTCGACAGCACCTTTATGCGAGCGACTATACCGGTCGCCGCGTCACGGGGCAGTTTCATCGCATCGTGCAAAACACCGTCGATCCGATACCGGACCAACACTTCTTTCTCCGAAGGTTCGATATGGATATCGGATGCTGATTGCAGGATCGCATGCTTCAGGAGCGTATCCACGATACGGACCACCGGGAGATCGCTCGCGATCTTTTCCAGACTGCCGCTGTCTTCCCCTTCGTCCGGTTTCTCGGCCGTCACCGTCAGCAGGTCGCCGAACTCGGCCTTCAGGCTTTTTTCGTAGTGCTTCAGCGCCGACTGGATGCTTTCCCGGGTCGTCAGGCACGGAATGATACGGAATCCGCTTTTCTTCTTGATGAAGTCGATCGTCTGCAGGTCTTCCGGAACGAGCATGGCGACCTTCAGGTTCCGATCCTGCTTTTCGAACGCGACGATATTGTATTTCCGGGCGATCGGTTCCGGAACGATCTGCAGTATGTCGAGCGGGATGTTCTCCTTGGTCAGATCGACGAACGGGATTCCGAGAACGTACGCGTACACTTTCTGAAGTCCGGCCTCGTCGATGAGGTTACGTTCAAGAAGAAGCGGCCCAAGTTGCTGCTTTGTTTTCTCCGCTTCCGCGAAAATCTCCTCCAGACGGTCCTTCGGAACCAGACTTGAATCCGACAGAAAGAGCTTCAGTTGCTCATTAGAAATGCGCATATCCCGTTTCGGTTTTCCTTTTTTGTGTTATGTACAGTATACCACGGACTGGCAGACATTTTTTCAGAATCCTGGAATGACTTCCTTCCAGTTGAATTCGCAGGAGCGTGTTCCGGCGTTGGAACAGGTCTCGGACACGCCGCAGGAATCGTCTGCCGTGAACGATTCACCCTTGCAATGAC
>CAINXS010000070.1 GCA_903854995.1 Candidatus Moraniibacteriota bacterium
AAGGTCGGCAACAACGTGAGCATCATGGGCGAGTACAAAAACGGGCGTGTCTCGAACACGTTCGTCCGGCTGGCGTTCGTCATCATGACGCTCGCGACGCTGGTCCTGTTCTACTCATTCTTTCAGGGTGGCGTATGAAAACCGAATTCGAAGCCCGGATACTGGAAATCGACGTGGATGCGATCGTGAAGAAACTCGAATCGCTGGGGGCCGAGAAGGTCGCGGAGCGGAAACTGCGACGCCTTGTCTACGACCTCGAGCCCGGAAACGAGACGTCGTGGATCCGTCTGCGGACGGATGGGACCAAATCGACCCTGACCGTGAAGGAACACCAAGCGGAAGGGATCGATGGCATGAAGGAGCTGGAGGTCGTCGTGGACGACTTCGATATGGCGAACCTGTTCCTTTCGAAGATCGGCCGGGAGCCGAGGTGGTACCAGGAAAACCGTCGGACGAGCTATGTTCTCGACGGTACCGAGATCGAGATCGACTCGTGGCCGCTCATCCCGACCTATCTTGAGATAGAGGGGCGGTCGGTCGGCGAGGTGGAAGCGATGATCGGACGACTCGGTTTCTCGCCTTCCGATATGACGACGCTCTGTACGAAGGACATCTATTCGAAATACGGCATCGATCTGCATTCGATCGCGGATTTGCGGTTCGAGGGATGAATACGATACTGGTCATAGTATGTGATTCTTATATTACTCATATATGAAAGCGGGAGAAGATTATATCGGGGTCGGTTGCGGGGCCATTATCATAAACGACAAAAGGGAGGTACTTCTTCTTAAGCGCGCATCAGATGCGCGTACGGAGCCGGGTCAATGGAGTCGCCCTGGCGGGCAGGTCGAATTCGGCGAATCCGCGGCTGATGCGGCGGTGCGCGAAGTAAAAGAGGAGGCTGGCATTGAAGTCGAGGTTATTCGTCAGTTGGAGTTTACGGAAAATGTCGCTTCGGACGGTTCCAAGCATTGGATCGCCTTGGGTTTTCTTGCGAAACATGTTTCAGGCGAGATTGAAAATGTCGAACCGCACAAGCATGATGAGATCCGATGGTTTTCGCTCGATGCGCTTCCGGATAACCTGACGGACTATACGAGGAATGCGATCGATATCTATCTTCGTACAAAGAAATGATCTGACGATTAGTCTGCCGCCCGCATGATACGAGCAGTCGTCTTCGATGTCGACGGGGTGCTGTCGGATTCTTTCAAGGGGAATCTGAAGTTTTTCGGAGACCTGCTGGAGCATGCGGGATATCCCGCGCCGACGAGGGAGGAATACGCCACGATGATGCATCTTTCCATGTGGGACGTCATAAAGGAACGGACCGGTCTGACGGATGACGGGAAAATCCGCGAGATATACAACATCGGGAAGCGGCGTGAGATTCCGTACCCGCTCGACCTTCTGAGCGTTCCGGACGATATCGGTCCGGTGATCGGTGCCTTGGATGAACGATGCCTGCTCGGTGTCGTCACGAGCCGTGTCCGGTCGAGCGTTTTCGAGGCGCCGAAACTGGTCGAATTGGAAGGGTATTTCAGGACAACGGTCTCGTACGAGGATACGGACGAGCATAAGCCCGCTCCGGAACCGTTATTGCTCGCGGCAAAGCTCCTCGGGGTGGCGCCGGGCGAGTCGGTCTATGTCGGGGATACCGAAAGCGACGTGATCGCGGCGCGAGCTGCGGGAATGAAAATCGTTCTCTACTCGAAAACGGACCGGTTCGGGGCGGATGCGTATGCCCCGACCCTTTCCGATATACCAGCTTTGATCGAGTGCTGGTAGATGGAAGAGGTGAAAGAAACCTATCGGGGAAATCGTAACACCCATATGATGCCTGCCGTTTCGGTTTGGCGTTGGTGGTGAAAAATCCGCCATTAATTCGAAAAAGCCTGTATGCAGGCAAAAAAGCGTATGAATACGAAGAAGATATCCGTCGGTATCATTGCGGCGACCCTGACGCTGTCGGCGCCGCTCGTTGCGGTTCATGCTTTTTCTCAGGGTGACGGTTTCGGCGGTCGCGGAAACGGTACGGAGAATCGCGGTGCCGGCATGGGGCAGGGGAATGATCGTGGAGCCGGTCGCGGCGCGATGCGAGGCGGAATGCCGTTCCGGACATCGGACGAAGCGGTGTCTGCCTGTTCGGGAAAGAGCAAGGATGCTTCGTGCTCGTTTACGACCACCATGCCGGGAAAGAGCGACCAGTCGGTGACGCTCGACGGAACCTGCCAGAATGTCCGGAAGAGCGAGTCTGACAGCACGGAGACGCTTTCGTGCCTGCCGGAGAAGAAGGGTGTGCGTGATTTCCGCGGAGAGCGGAACGGTGCCGAGCTGACCCGTCTGCAGAAGGCGGAACAGATGAAGACGCGAAAGGGCAGGGAGGTCGCCCAGATCGAAACACGCATCGGGAAACTGATCGATTTTCTCAAGTCGAAAAACGTCGATACGACTGCCCTCGAGAGTGAGCTTGCGACTCTGAAGGCGAAGGGACAGACGCTTCTGGACAAGACGGACGCGTACGTGACGCTCCTCAAGAACAATGGGAGCGATGCTGATGTCGCCACTGCGTTTGAGGCGGTGAAAGCGTCCGGCAAGGACATGCGGACCTACTTTCATGACACGCTCCGTCCGGATATCAAGAAGGCCATCGACGGGCTTCACGACTAGCGTGACAGAAGTCCGACATATCACCATTTTATGTCATCCCGTATGAAATTGGAAAAGAAACAGATCGTCATCCTTTCGGTCGGTGCGGTTGCCGTGCTAGTTTTGGTCGGCGGGGCGTGGCTTCTGATATCTTCCCGGCCGAATACAGTCGTGAAGCCGAACCGGACTGCTGCCGAAAATTCCGCCGGGTTTCCCGGCGATAGGGGAACGGGTAATGCCACGGACTCCGCCGACTCGGTACAGGATCCGGTCGCTGCGGCCCTGGACGCTCCGGTTGCGGATGTCAAAACCAAGGCCGAAGCGACCAAGGCGATGGGAGACCTCGATACGCTCGTCGATTCCGCCGGTAACGATACGGACTAGGCTCAGGGAACGCTTGTGGGAGAACCGTGGAAATGTGAAGAGGCCGCGGGACGTATGTATCCCGGGCCTCTTTCGTGGTCCTGTGAAGAGCTAGTCGGTAAGAGCTTCGCTGATCTCTTGAAGGAGCTTTTGCTTCCCTACCGCGCCTTTTATCGCAGTCAATGTCTCTCCGTCCCTGAAAATCAGAAAGCATGGGATTTCTTCGATGCCGAATCGTTGAGCCAGGTCTGGATTATCGTCGACGTCGATGGAGAAGATATCAAAAGCCGGATTGTTTTTTGTAATGATTTCTTTGATGACCGGGCACATCATCAGGCATGGTCCGCACCAGGCGGCCCAAAAAAAGACGACGACCGGTTTTTTGTTTTCGAAGATGAATTCATCGATTTTTGTGCTGCTGATGGCATTGAGCGTGTTCATGGCTGTAAGGGCTTTTTGTTAATGGAATCAATCGGGTCGACGAGCAATTAAAGCATTTCTCTTTTAGGTTGTAAAGCGACGACGGCCGGAATCCGGTCCCGGAATCCGAAATAGGGATTTGACGCTTTACATTCGCTCGAAGGTAAGGGAAAATAGGTCATGAAGAAGTAAACAGTATCGAAAAGCGTATGGCATCCCATGAGGATCTGATGACGGCGTTCGCAGGCGAGAGCCAAGCGAACCGAAAGTACCTCGCATTCGCGAAGAAGGCGGAAGCCGAAGGCTATCCGGCCGTGGCGAAGCTTTTCCGTGCGGCGGCCGAGGCCGAGACGGTGCACGCGCACGCGCATCTTGCCGCGGCCGGCGGCGTGCAGGATACCTCCGCGAATCTCGAGGCGGCGGTTGCCGGGGAACAGTACGAGTTCACGGATATGTATCCGGGGTTCATCGCGACTGCCGAGGCGGAAGGGAATGCGGCGGCACTCAAGTCTTTCAGGAACGCCGATGCGGTCGAGTACGAGCACTATGAGCTCTATCGGCAGGCGCTTGCGGCGATCAAGGCCGGGCACGATATCGAGGACCTCGCGATCTATGTCTGCCCGGTCTGCGGGCATACCGAGGTTGGCGTCCGCTCGGAGAAGTGTCCGATCTGCGGCGTTCCTGGAAGCACGTTCATCGAGGTGAAGTAGATATGCTCACGCGACCGAAGAAACCGATGTCGGGATTCGTCCGCGACGCGCTCGAGGCCGAGAGCGTGATGGGAGCGTATGACGCACGGCTCGCGCATCAAAAGAAAGAACGGTTATGATTCGGGTCGAAACGTATACTGAGGGAAAGGTACGGGAACGGAACGAGGACCGTTTCGCGTATGCTGGTGACGCGTTCGTGATTGTCGATGGAGCAACCGATACGAGTGGACGGATTTACGACGGTAAGACCGGAGGGGAGATCGTCGCGGAACTCGTTTGCAAGGAGTGCCTGGTTGCCGGTCTCGATGGAGCGGAGCTTGCGCGCTATCTCAATGGAAAGGTGCGTGAGAAATATGTCGAGTGCGGAATTCTCGGGGATATCGGGGATGCCAGATATCGTTTCACGTGTGGGTTCGTCCAGGTGCGCGTCGTCGGTGATCGGGTTATTGTGACTTCTGTCGGCGATCTCGGTTTCCGCGTGAATGGGCGGGAACTGCATATGGACGTGAAACAGGTGGATATCGAGAATGCCGATCGTCGGGCGGAGTGCATCGCTCGGTCGGGAGATGTCGCGACGTGTACCGAGTCGATCCGTCCATATATCCTCGGGCGGTTCGCCTATCAGAACATTTCCCGGGTATCTCTCGGATACGGTGTCGTAGATGGGACGGAGACTCCGGATGAGTATGTGAAGACCTTCGGATATCCGCTGTCGGATATTCGGACGATCGAATTGTTTACCGACGGGTATCTCCTTGTCCCCGAAGCGGTCTCGATCGATGCCTGGGAGCGAGCGCATGGTCGGGTCGAAGCGGAGGATCCGGACAAATGGAAGGTCTACAGATCGACGAAATCGAAAGATGACCGGACGGTCTCTATCATCAGGTTCGTATAAGTAATCGTTGTGCCGGAATTCCGCTCCCCGCCTGCGCGCGGCCGGCGGCATTCAGGACACGATTGCGAATCTGAAGGAGGCTATCGCGGGCGAGCACTACGAGTTCACCGACATGTATCCGGGCATGATCGAGACCGCGAAGGCGGAGGATGCGAAGCTCGCACTCCAAGGGTTCGAGTATGCGAACGAGGTCGAGAAGGAACATCACGACCTCTACAGCAAGGCGCTTGCGGCGGTCGAGGCGGGACATGATATCGAGGACTTGAAGATATACGTCTGTCCGGTCTGCGGACACACCGAAGTCGGCGTCCGATCGGAGAAGTGTCCGATCTGCGGCGTTCCTGGAAGCACGTTCATCGAGGTGAAGTAATCTCCAGCGGATTTCTTTGGAAAAGCGAAAAGCCATGAAGGTGCGCCTTCATGGCTTTCGTGATTGCTGGGATAGTTTCGGGTCATTTTCTCCACTTCTGTATGGGCAGCCGAACGCTTTGATATTGCGTATTGCGGATCAGCGTTCCGAAGCGTAATAAGGACAGGTAACGGATCAAAGTATCGACACCGATTCCGAGGAACGTCTTTTTTTTTCATGATTTCAAAGGGCGGTTTGTTGATGGAAACATGACTGAGATCGACGAAAGAGAGGATATCACGCTCCGCCGATGTGTCAAAGATTTCGACACATGAGACAACCGGAAGACCGGCACATATATTCGTGCGCTTCATTTCTGGCCGGATCGGACATCCCGCTTGGGATACCGCTGTTCGCTTTACAATAGTGTCCGGGGAGAGGAAAATGAAGCAGGAAATCATGGCGGAAATTCATGGCTATACACCCGCTACATGTTGCCGATGCCATCACAGGAGTGAGGAGGGACGCGAACGGACGGCCGTCCATTCGCGTCACCTGATTGAATGATAATGGAGGGAAATATGAAACGACTGGGACCGGTGCAGGAAAAGACGCTTCTCATCCTTCTTGGCGTCATCGCGCTTGGAGGTTCGCGCACGATCGTGCGGCAGTCCAGGCTGGTTTCGGAGCTCCGAAAGGAATGGAAAAAGATCGACCGGAGGAGCGTCGTGCGTTCGCTGAGGCGCCTTTCCGAGGAGAAGCTCATTTCCGAGAAGGTCTTACCGGATGGGACCGTCCATTTCGCGCTCACCTCGGAAGGGCGTCGGAAAGCGAGTTTTCTGAACCTGTTCGGTTCGGCCATTACGTTCAGGAAGCCGAAAAAATGGGATGGAAAATGGCGGGTTGTCGCGTTCGATATTCCCGAGAAGAGCCGGTCATTCCGCCGCATCTTGCGCGAGCATCTTCATGAAGCGGAATTCTATCAGTTGCAGCAAAGCGTGTTCGTATCGCCATATCCTTTCGAGGAGCCGTTTGCGAAGCTCGTGCGGCTGTATGATGCCGAGCCGTACGTCAGGATCATGACGGTTTCCTGGATGGATGACGAACTGAAATTGAGGCGCATATTTTTCGGACGTCGCAGGAATCCTTCGAAAGGGTGACGTGAGCGGACGGTCGTCATTTCGCGCCACACTTTTGAGAAGGGTGTGATTTTTCGAATACGGAAATCCGCTTTACAATAGGGTAATTGGGGAGTAGAAAGGGGGTGAAAGAGGGGAAAGAAATGTACTTGACCCCTTTTCGAGTCCGAATGCGGACGGAAGGGAAGGAATGTGCGATACTATCGATATGACACAGGATGAGACATACGAGCGGATACTGGAAGAGGCGAGGAATGATTCCCAGGTCCTCGGTTTTGTGCTGACCGGAGGAGGTTGGAAATTTATCTGACTCAATGATGCATAGACGATCGCCGTCACGGATGACAGTATGAGAATCTTGGAGACGTGAATGAAAAAAATGAGAATGAATAAAGTGTTTCTGAACCGTTATGAATAACAACGACTATCACAACAGGATCGTGGAGTCATACCTGTCGGAATCGTACCGGGTCTGGTTTGAAGAAGAGGCGAAATACCTCGCCGCTCATGTTGCCCGTTCGGCCGTCGTGCTCGATGTCGGCTCCGGGGACGGCCGTACCATAAATGATCTGCTGCCGGTCACGAAGAATATAACGGGTATCGATCACGACACTGCCGCTATCGAGCGGGCCAAGGAACGGTTCAAGGATTTCCCATCGGTGCATGTTGAAACTGCGGACGCGACGAAGATTCCGTTTGAAGATGGGCGATTCGATTTTGTCACGTGCATGGGGGTGCTCATGAACCTTGGGAAACACAGGACGGAGGCGCTTCGGGAAATGAAACGGGTAGTGAAGGATGGCGGAAAGATCATTTTGGATTCCTTTTCGGAACGATCGTTAATGGAGCGTCTGAAAGCGTATGAGGCTGCCGGTGTCCCGGTGAAACGAATCGAGGGCGGAGCGGTGTTTTTCGACGAGAGTATCGGTGATAATATTTCGGAGCAGTTTACCGAAGGAGAATTGAGAAATATTTTTGATCGGGAGGGATTGATCATCGAAGATATGTATGATGGTGGAATCGTATACATATTTACCGTTTCGAAGAAAAATACCAGTCTCATACAATAATCCGTTAGCCATAATCGTATGGACAAGATAAAGGTCGAGCAGCACGGGTTCACGGCGTTCTCGTGGTGCGCCGGGTGGCTGTTCACACTCGGGTTTTTGCACCTCACTTTTTGGAAAGGGGTGCTGGCGATCGCGCTCTGGCCGTACTACATCGGCCTCGCAGTAAGTGCTTTGGCGAAGTAAGGTAGCCGGTGAAGAGCCTGTCTCTGCGAGGGAGTCGGCGACCGCGGCAGTCCAGGGTCATGGTTTTCGATGTCGTTTCTCATTGTGTGAAAGAAGGGGGTCTGGATTGCCACCCACGCCCTTCGCGAAGGGCGTGGTCGCAAAGACGGAAAGGGAATCAGCGGTACGGCAGTCCATCGGCGCACAAAACGCCTAATTTTCTTCGTTTTCCTTCAAATCGAAAACCACCAAAAAAGAAGGCCTTAACAAGCCTTCTTTTTTTGGTGAAATCAAACCGATTGGGCGGAACGTAATATATGATGGAGTCGTGTGGCGTTTCCTCGTGTATACTGTATGCCGTGCAGGTTCGGGTCTTTGGTCCGTTATTCGTTATCCGCCTGAAGAGATAAAAGTATGAAGGACATGTTTCGGAAAGTATCGCTGCGGACGGTGGCGCAGGTCGCGATCGTATCGGTAGTAGCGTATCTGTCGGCATCACACATGCTTCGTGGGGTGGAACAGGCGGCGCCGATCGATGCATACTGCCCGCTCGGTGCGGTGGAAAGTTTTTTCACGCTCGTTTTCAAAGGGGAATTCCTGAAGCGTGTCTTCATGAGTTCGTTCATCCTGCTTATCGTGTTTCTCGTCGCGACGCTCGTCTTGGGGCGGGTGTTCTGCGGGTGGTTCTGTCCGCTCGGTGCGGTGCAGGAGTGGATGCGCACGCTCGGTCGGAAGTTCGGCATACGGAAGGACGTGGAGATCCCTGAGAAATTCGACCGATATTTCCGGTACGTGAAATACGTCGTGCTTGCGGTAATCGTTTACTATTCCTTCTCTCTCGGCGATCTGGTGTTCCGGGCATACGACCCGTACAATGCGTTGATGCATTTCGGAAACGAGTTCGCGGAGAAGCCGATCGGGTACACGATTCTTGCCGTACTCATCGTCGGGTCGCTCTTTTCGAAGAGCCTGTGGTGCCGATACTTCTGCCCACTCGGGGCGTTCTTCGGGCTGGTCAAAAAAGTCGGGTTCTTCCGGATACGTCGTGACGCGTCGACGTGCGTCGGGTGCGCGCGATGTGACAAGAACTGCCCGGCCAACCTTAAGATCGCGACCGCGGACGTCATCGATTCGGCGGACTGCGTGAGCTGCGGGAAATGCGTGGGAAACTGTCCAAAGGGAAGTCTCGGCTATACGGTCTTCGGAAAACGGGTGTCGAAGGGGCGATACGCGATGCTTGTCGCAATAGTGGTCGTTTTGCCGCTTGTCGTTCTGCCGTTCACGCCTTTGTGGAAGACGAAACCGGAATCGAATATCGTCAATGTGCGAGGCGAGGTGAACGTGGCCGATATTCGGGGGAGCAACACGCTTGAATATGTCATCGAGACGACCGGAGTCCCGTTTGACGCGTTCCATAAGGAACTCGGTCTTCCGAAGGATACCGACCTGAAACTCAAACTGAAGGATGTCGGATCGACGTACAATCTCAAGAACGCGGAAGGATCCGTTCTGGAAACGGAAGATTTCCGCGCTGTCGTCTTGCGCCATATCCCGAAGTGATGGGCATAAAACGTCCTGTTTTCTTCGTTTCCCTTCAAATCGAAAACTGACCGAAAAGAAGGCCTTAACAAGCCTTCTTTTTTTGTCGAAAACGGAAATTCGGGTTTCGGGGTCGGAAAACGTGGGGTATACTGGTTCTGACGGTCAGCATTTCAGTTCCCACCCCTCACCCTGAAACAGGGAGCTCCCCTCCGAAAGGGGAGCGGGCCGATTCAATATATGAATTTCGCATATGACGAACGTGAACGATACGCTGCATTTCATCATGACGGGCGGGACGATCGACTCGTACTATGACGGCACCAAAGATACCGCGGTCACGAGTGAACACTCGTCCATTCCGCAGTTCGTGCGGATATTGAAACTCTATGAGAAATGCGAATATTCGGAGGTGTGCATGAAGGATAGCCGGGAATTGAACGATAGGGATCGACAGGATATTCTGAAGGCGGTCATGGAGAGCGGTTCACGCCGGATTATTATCACGCACGGAACCTATACGTTGCCTGATACCGCACGGTTCCTGCAGGCGAACCTGAAGGATCACGGGAAAACGATAATCTTCGTCTGCTCGATGATTCCGCTGGTCGGGTTCACGCCGACGGACGCCGGGTTCAACCTGGGCTATGCGGTCGCCAAGTCGCAGGAGCTGTCGGAAGGAATATATGTCTGTATGAACGGGAGGATATTCGTTCCCGACGAGGTGGTGAAAATCCTTTCCGAGGGTCGATTCGGTTCGATCTTCACGAAGTAGCCATATCACGGAGTACCGTATCGAACCCTGAATCCTTTCTATGACCGACTACCAGCCGAAAAACAAATCCTTTGAGCGCTATATCCAGATAGGATACGAGTTCGCCTCGGGAAAGGAACTGTCGCAAGCGGAGATGGCACTGCTCGAGAAGATATCGGATATCGATACGAGCATCATCAAAATCGACGACATCCTCGATCACGAGGAGCGGCGGAACGATCATGCCTGCATATACCTGATCGACGGCATCGACAAGACGATCATCAATGCCAGGCTCGACGAGATAAACGGCGTACAGGCGCTGACCGACCTTATCGCGTTCCGGAAGTGCTTCCCGTTGTTCAGCTATGAGATCCTGAAGGTGTTCAATAACAATTACATGCGGGGAATCTACGAGGGACAGAAGATAGACAAGGAGCTCGAGGAGGCGAAGGAGATACGCCCGGACATGATCGACCGGTATTTCCTGATGACGCGGAAATTCACCGGAGGGCATATCCGGTACGGGCTGGAGATCGGCCAGCTGCTTGCGGGGAAGGTTCCCGACAAGGACGTCAGCGCGATAGCGGAAGCGATGGGTATCAACCGGCAGATCGTGGACGATTTCGAAGATTACTTCAAGGCGCATCACTATCCGCAAGGCGACATCAAACGAGGGGCGAAGCGTCTTCCCGAGATCCTGTTCACGTTGCAGGGCGGAAATCGGGAAGCCGTACTCAAACTCATCTCGGAGAAGGATTTTGCAGGCGTCATCACGGTCGTCCTCAATCCCGATGTTCGGAAGGCGCTCTACCGGTATTGCGAGGAGAACGAGGCATATTGCAAGGGAATCGATACGACATTCGAGTGCTCGAGCATATCGACTCATATCGGCCAGATACTCGACCGTATGCCGGAATCGGATCCCTTACCGACCACGATATGATCCTTCTTTACGCGCTCATCCTGTATGTTCTTCTCCTGAAGGCGTTGCCGTTCGTGCTGTACCCGAACTATCTGCTGCCGGGGAAGGTCGAGCGGTATCCGGCGCTCGTGGAGCTGTCGGAAACGCTTCGGGGAAAAGACAGGAAAGAGACGCTCGAGAACGCGTTCGCCTATCTTCGAAAACACCATAAGAGCGACGACAGGATATGGATAGGGAAGAATCTGCTTACCCTGCTTCGGGTCGGTGATTTTTCGACGAAGTCGTATCTCGACGAGGACTGTTTCCTGTGGTGCCATACCATGGCCTTACATGAAATCCCACCGCGAATACTATGGGGAAATAGGAACCTGCTTGCCGGCTGAAATTCGAAAATTTCGGCTGCAAACCCTTCAAGTCTCGTCGGGTTACGACAGTAGCCCTCCATCCACTTTCAGTATTTTCGCTCGAAATTTTCGAATTTCATCTCGACATGTGATTTCATGTAAGGCCTAGAACTAGCTATTGAAATCGATCTTGGTGAATTCGGGGATGTTCACGGAAGATCAGGTCACGATCGGACGGATGTTCTTTCGGAATCATAATTCGCCGACGTTCGGCTATTCCGTCTTCATCCATCAGTACGCGCTCGTCGATTTCGACGGCACGGTCATGAAGGTGGATCCGTTCTATGATATCCTCGAGGAACGGATTTGATAGTGATAATGGTTATACCCCTCATCTTCGCGGATTCAGGAGCTCCCCTCCGAAAGGGGAGCGGGCGGCGGAGAAATTTGAATGCAATGAATAGATAAGAAACTGCTATGGGTATTTCATACGCCATTCTGTTCGGTTTAATCGCAATGGCCGGAAGCGGGCTCTCGGGCGCGCTGTCGCGCGAACCGGTGCGCCGGATCGGAAGCGACGCGACCTTGTTTTGGCGCGGGGTAGCCATGGTCGTGTTGCAGATTCCGTTTCTGGTAGCATATTTTCCGAATGAACTGCCGTGGCAGGGGATCGCGTGGGCGGTCGGTGTCGGGGCGATCGGGTACGTGCCGATCTATTTCTTTTTTCGGGCCATTTCACACGGGCGTGTCGGGGTGATTTCTCCCATCTCGAATTCATCGGCGGCCATCACGGCGATGCTCGCGGTGTTCGTGCTCGGTGAACCGTTCGGCGTGTTCCGCGTTCTCGGACTTCTCGTGGCCGTGTCTGGAGTCGTTCTTCTTTCGGTTGATTTCCGTGATTGGAAGAACTCCTCGTTGCTTCGGCATGATAGCGGGATTCCGTTCGCGGTTGCCGCGTGCCTCGGGTGGGGCATCGTGTTGTTCCTGTTCCGATACCCCATCATGCTCATCGGTCCGATTCCGACCCTGCTCATCGTCGAGTTCATGGTACTCGCGCTTTCGGCGCTCCGGCTTCGGGTGAAGCGGGAATCGTTCGCGCTCCCGATCGGTCTCCGGTCACGGATGCTCTTCGTCGGTATTTTCGGGCTGATCGGAGGGGTGGCATATAATTTCGGACTGATGACGTCCGCCATCGCGGTCGTCGCCATCCTTAATATGACGAACCCCATCATAGCGGCCCTGTATGAACGGTTCGCATACGGGGAGAAGCTCGCGTTACGACAATACGCCGGCATGGCGCTCGCGATACTTGGGGCGGTACTGGTTTCGGTCCTGTGACGGCGTGCTTTCCTTGAGGCCTATTTCACGAGCGAAGGATCATGATCGGCAGGCGTCTTTTCTCGAATATCCATGATGATTTCCCGGATGACTTCGAACATGGCCGTATTATGGGTAACGGCATCCGTGGTGAGGGTCTTTCCGAGCGGACCCCGGCTTTCGTCGGACGGGGAAAGATGGTCGGGCATGAAGAACTGTTCGCCGAGAGAATCCGATTTCGCCTCGTTAAGGTAGTCGGCGAGCTGGCTTCCGAAATCCGTCCGCATCGAAAGAGCGGAAAGGTCGAAGTCCATCAGGCCGATGATGCGCGGGTCGGGAATCCTGCATTCGCGGTCGGAAAAAAGGAGCGCGACGTTTCCGAAATGTCCGTCACGGAACAGGAGCGAGGCCCCTCCCGAGAGGGAGTTGAGAAAACGCATCCTGTCCTTGAAAATCGCGCCGAGCCGGTCCCAATCGAGGTCGAGGATGCCCGGCCAATCCTGAACGGCCTGTTCCACGCTGTATCTGATATATTCGCCGTATTCTTCGCTCCGGATGAAATCCATGAATTCCTCCGGTTTACGAGCCGAGTAGCGCCGTTTCCAGAAAATCCCTTCCCGATCGATGATTTTCGCGATTGTCGGTCCGTTCAGTCGTTCCATGACGGCTTTCGTCCTGACTACCTCGTTCTCGAGCCCCGGAATGAGCTGTCCCGTTTCCATGTCCCTGGCTCCGCGTTCTTCCGTATACCAATAGATTCTCGGCAGTATGCCTTTGATGGCGCTCCCGACTGCCTGTATCATCGTTCCCTGGCGCGATGCTCCGACCGGGTCCGGCTGGTCGTGATTGACGGGGATGCCGAGGTAATACAGACCGCTTCGACGATCGAAAATCGGTACTTGGCGCGTCTCGCGAAGCCCGACGCGTCCGGAGAACGGATCGGGAATGCCGGCCACGTTTTTTTTCGGGACAGAAAATATGTTCGTGGTCCCGTTGCCGAGCGTCTCCGAGGTAGCGGGGTGCGATAGGATCCTTTCGAGGCGTCGCATCGACTCCTGAAACCGCTCGGATCTTCCGGAATCGTCGCTATCGGACTCGTGATTCATCCCGGAAAGCCGTTCGAGAAAGACACGCGGATCATCGAGCACGTACCCGAGCTCTTCGGGATCTTTTTCGAACGTACGCAGCAGTTCCGGCACGTTCCGAAAATCGCACTCGACGATGTGCGGACGTTCCTGTCCCTCTTCGGCTTTTTCCGTTGATGACGGCTGTTCGTGGTTCATGTCGACAGTATAGGTCCTTCCCGGGTAACGGCAAAATCGCTGCCGCAAAGACGGGGTCGGCGACAGGCAGCGGATTCCGTATTATACTGTCGACGCCGAAACATCAGGCGAACTATGCGAATCTCCGACCAGAGGACAAGCTGGAACATCTGAAGGAATCTATCTCCCGTTTCGATAGGAAGGCGGTCGCCCGCGGGTCGACTTGATTGTTTCCCGGAAATACGTGAACATAGCGGAAAGGCCGGAGATACCTTCCTTATACCGTTTACCGTATGGAATTCCTGCTCTCGTTTCTCCCGTCCCTTCGACATATCGGAGCGTTCGGATATCTCGTCGCGCTCGCGCTTTCGACGCTCGAGTCGTTGCCGTTCGTCGGGCTGGCGTTTCCCGGGACGGTTCTCATTTTCCTGTTCGGTTTTTTCTCGTCGCAGGGGTACCTGCATTTCAATGCCCTTATCGGATACGTCATGATCGGCGCGATGCTCGGTGACGGTATCGGGTATTGGCTCGGCCTCCGGGGAAAGGAGCTGTTCAAGGAAGGGAATCGTATCCTTCGTCCGTCCCATCTCAAGAAGGGGGAGGCATTCTTCCATTCCCACGGGGAGAAAAGCATCTTCCTCGGGCGGTTCGTCGGTCCCTTGCGGCCCATCATCCCGTTCGTCGCCGGACTGTCCGGCATGGGCACGACCCGGTTCCTGGTCTGGGACGCGCTCGCCGCATTCCTGTGGTCGTGGTCGCACCTGACCATCGGATATTTTTTCGGGGGAGCGGCGGCGATCATCGAGACCTGGTTCACAAGGGCGTCCGCGTTCCTCCTTATCCTTGCCGCGATTTTCGTACTGCTGTGGTTCGTGGCAAAACGGCTGCGTCCGTTCGCCAGGATGACGAAATCCGTTTTTCGATCGATGGGTCGCGCGGTCATGGAAAATCCGGAGGTGCACGGTTTCCTGGACCGGCATCCGATCTTTGCGCGGTTCATGAGGCGGCGTTTCGACCGGAAGCGGTTTTCCGGCCTGCCGCTCACGCTGTTTTCCATAGCGGCGATATACCTCATCTTCCTACTTTCCGGAGTCGTGGAAGGAGTCGTGACCGCGGAACCGATCGTATCGGTGGACGCCCGTGTCGCGAACCTCATGTTCGCGTTTCGGGACGCGGGATTCGTCAGGGGGTTCCTGTGGATCACCCTACTTGCCCGTCGCGACGTCGTCATCCTGTTCGCGATCGTCGTCGTGATACTGTCGGTCCTGTGGAACCGGCGTTCGTACGTGATGCCGTTTCTGGTCACGCTTGCCGGGAGCCAGCTGTTCGCGTCGCTCGGGAAGCGGCTCGTGCACCGGCCGCGCCCGTCGATCGCGTATTATGTCGAGCCGTCGTTCTCGTTTCCGAGCGGGCATGCGGCGCTTTCCATGGCCCTCTACGGATTCGTCGCGTACATCCTGCTGCGGAACGTGAAACGGAAGCGGCGCTCCCGGACGTTCATCCTTTTCGTGGCGCTCGCGATTATTTTCTTAGTGGGACTTTCCCGGATCTATCTTGGCGTGCACTTCCTGAGCGACGTGTGGAGCGGGTATCTGCTCGGGGCGCTGTGGCTCATCATCGGCATCAGTATTCACGAGTCGGGCAATCGGAAACGAAAGGATACGAATGTTCCCGTGCGGATGGAGCGGGATCGACTTCGGTTCGCTACGGCCGCGATGCTCGCGATTCCCGTCTTGTGGTACGGCTATCAGGGATTCCGATATGATCCGCCGCGCGCCATGGTGGACCGGACGATGGAAACCGAAGTCACCGACGATGTCGTGGGTTCGTTCGACCGGCTCGGCTTGCCGAAGTATTCGGAAACCTTTTCAGGCACGCATCAGGAGCCGATGAGTTTCTTTATCGTGGCGAAGGACGATGCCGCGTTTGTCGAAACGATGGAGCGGTCCGGCTGGATGCGCTCCGATCCGGTGACCGTCGCGAACATGACGACGCTTGCGGGCGCTTCGATCATGAAGACCAGCTATCCGCGCGCCCCAATGACTCCGTCGTTTTGGAATACCCGCGTGCATGATTTCGGATTTCAGAAACAGACGAGCATGAAGAACGTGCATGCGCGGCATCATGCGCGGTTCTGGAAGACGCCGATCCGGACGGAAGACGGTGACACCGTCTACGTGGGGACGGCGAGCCTCGATGTCGGTATCAAATGGATCGTCACGCATCGGATTTCACCGGATATCGATACGGAGCGGGAGACGCTGCTTGGAGACCTGGTCGCGACGGGTAGCGTCGTCTCTTCGGAGAAATTCCGATTCGTCGATCCAGTGCTCGGCAAGAACTTCACCGGCGATCCTTTTTTCACCGATGGTGAGGCATACATGCTCCGATTCGAATGAATCCGTTGACGGTTGACGATTTTTGTATTTCATGTTTCGATGTGGTTACGAATGTTCGTTAACGATAATCTGAAAATCCCGGAGGTGGGATATGGAAGAAGGAAAAATTCTGGTTTCCTGCTACGGGTTCTGGCTCGGAGTGGAAGACGGGAAGGCCGGCAACGGATCGCCCCGGAGCGTGTATTGCATTATCGGCGAGAAGGCGCTCGGACTTACGTTTTCGAAGGGTGAGGTTTTGGATTTGCTGGACCCGGAGACGGTGCGGAGTATGTACGGTCCCTGTTCCCTGGAACAGATGATAGGTTACATCAAGGAAGCGATGTCGGCGAGGGGTGGTGACTTGGGAATCGATTTCGCGACCTCGGTCTTTGCGAAAATCGTCGCACGCCCGGATCGGTATGTGTCAGGCGAAGAGATTCCGTACAAATGGAAAGACTACTTCGTCGTGCCGCCGAAGAAAGGCAGAGGCGCTGGGCGCCGGGAGGACGAGGTCCGCGGATATCTTCTGGCGGTGAAGGTGGAGGAGTATGACATCTCTCATCTGTCGGTGGCGAAGAGTCGTCAGTATCGGAAGCAGGTCCAAGGCGCACAAAGGCTGCTTCGGGAAAAAATCCGCGAATATCGCTCAACTTCGGACTTGGCAAAAAGGGAGGCGCTGAAGGCCGATATCATGAAGAACCTGACGAGTCTTGAACAGGGACTGTCGCTGCTCGGTATCCCGATTTCCGATACGGAAAAGGGGGCGTGTCGAAGTGATGCGGCCGGAGGCGAAAAGGTCGTGCTGGTGGGTGATGTACGTACGCAGGGGCGTCGTGCCGGTCGCGGTCCGTCGAAGGATTCCAATAAAAAAAGGAAGATCGGAGTCGTCGCTTTCAAGGACGACGAATCCCGCCGTGCTCCGGGCAGGCCGATGCAACGTCTGACGCGCGATCAGGAACTCGAGAAGAAGTTGCTCGAGAGCAGGATGCGGAAGCTTGAATTACGGATCGGACGGAACGAGGCGATCCTTCGTGAAAAGCGTTCCGCTACTGGTGAAAGGAGAAGGACGTTGTCGGACCTTGGGACGGCGAGAAAAGAACTCAAGGAAACGAAGGAGTGCCTCACGACACTTCTGTATGGGGCGCCTATCCCGGAAACTCCAGAAGTGGCTCAAGTCGCTTCATTTTCGGAAAACGACGGTGTCGGTTCGGTCGTGGCGGCGGTGGAGGAAAGGGTTGAAGACGACCCGGATGTTCCGGCTGAGGAGTCTGTTCAAGGCGGAGTCGTGATTCCGTTCCCGCATGCCATGCCTCCGTCCGACGGTGCTTCGGTCGTCGAGGAGTCGGTAGCGCCGGAAGATTTCCCGCTCAGCGTAATCGGTAGCGAATCATTCCGGGCGTTTTGTGCCGAGATGGAGGCTATGAGGGAAGAGCTTGAGTCTCTCTTGGCAACGCTTCAGGCGCAATTTCGGGCGTCGGGTATCTATGAAAGCGAAACCTTTGAACGATTCAAGGAGTTGAACGGAAGGAAGGGCGATGCTTTACAGAATCTTCAGGTTCTGACCGAAAAAATGGCCGCTATGTTTCCTCCGTGTCGTGTCGGTCGTATGAGTCTCCAATAACACGCATCCCCTCGGACAACCGACGCCGGGGGGATGTTAATTTTTCCAGATTCGTGGTATGATTCCGTTATGGAAGCGCGCGGGCTGCTGACTTTATAAGGGAGGAGGTGTTCATATGAACAAACTTTCATCCTTGGATTGGGTAGCGATCGTCCTCCTCGTCGTAGGCGGACTGAATTGGGGGTTGGTCGGGCTGTTCAAGTTCGATCTTGTCGCGGCGATTTTCGGGAATTTCTCGGCATTGTCCCGGATCGTGTACGTAGTCGTCGGTCTTTCCGCGGTCTATGTCGCGGCGGTGTCGATGAAGCTCGGGAAGGCCTGACGGGCCAGGAAGCGTCGTTCGAAGCGCTCCGGTTTTTACCGGAGCGTTTTCGTTACTCTATAAACCCCCAGCGAAGCTGGGGTGTACGTTTGAAGGCGACGCCGTATACTAAAGCCGCCCGGCAGGGCGGCTTTAGTAAAAAGATACGCGTATGTCAACGCATAAACGTACCATTCGCACCTTATCACACAGTTTCTACGACTTGAAGTGCCATCTCGTATGGACACCGAAGTACAGAGGAAAGGTTTTGGCTTCGGAAACTGTCGCCTTCTGACAACGCCAAGAGATTCCGCCCCTTACACCATGCAGATATTGAAAGGGAAATCATCCGCCTGGCTCAAGAAGAAAATCAAGAGGAAGCACGGCCTGTACGAAACCAACTCGCTGTGGGCAAGGGGATACTTCGTATCTACCATCGGCATAGACGAGCACATCATCCGGAGATACGTCAAGCATCAGCATCATCACAACGAACTGGATCAACCATCGTTGTTTGAGAAACTCATCTAATCCGGCTACTGACGTCCTGCCGGCGTAGCCGGCAAGTACAAAGCCACCGGACCTTAGTCCGGTGGTCGATTACTTATCAGATTGACTATGAAAGAGATATTGGATTCGCTTCAACGAGCTGTCGATTCCGAAAATTGGTACGGTGCCCTAATTATTGCGCTCTGTATTCCAGATATATGTTCAAAACTAGAATATCCGACTCATTATTCTAGAGAACGTTATTCGAATTGGTTTAAAAAATATATGCCGGAAGGGTACGCAGATCATTTATCCGGGAATGACGGCTATGCGTTGAGATGTTCCTACCTTCATGAAGGAAATAGCGATATAGAAGAACAATCGGTGCGTGAAGTTATTAATAAGTTTAGTTTTTCTCCGAAGGGATCTCATCTGATTTCATTCAGTGGTATGAAGGCGAATTCGGCGGACGATGGGAAAAATATTTGTCATTTATCGGTACAGAGTTTTTGTGCTGACATGGTTGAAGCAGGCGAACATTGGTTGCATGATGTCGGAAGTAACAAAGATGTTCAAAGCAGAATGCATAAAATGCTTGAAATCAAAGAAGAAAACAGTCTGTTTGGTGGTGCCGTGCGTATTAGATGAAAAACCGTGTACAAATCCAGCTCAATTATTTGTAGAGATAGATGCGTTTCGGGTTCGTTTTTTAGCCCCGGTGAGCCCGGAGATATTAAAGAGGCTCTTCGGAGGGTGTGGTGTCGCGAGACTGCCTATCCGTCATTGCAAGCAGCGTGGTCGGAAGGGAATCCCGCGCTTGGGCAGTGCGCGGTGACGGCGCTTGTCGTTCAGGACCTTCTCGGCGGGACGTTCGCGAAAAACAAAAAGTATAATCATGTATGGAACATCCTGCCGAACGGGACCGAACAGGATTATACGCGCGAACAGTTTGTCGGAGACGCGACGCTCGTTGTTGATGAGGTCTTGACTCGGGCGGATATCCTTGATAGTGAAGGCGCGAACCGGGCGGACACGAAGCGGCGATACGAACTTCTTCGGAAACGGTTTCTCTACAATAATCACTCATGACGAATAGCGACCCCGTTTCCTAGTCAATACCTTTGCATCACTTCTTCGGGTGTTTGGTACCCGATTCCCATATGAATCCGTTCCCCGTTGTAATACGGGAGATATTCCAGAATCGCTTTTCTCAAACGTGCGACAGACCTCGGAACGTAGTCC
>CAINXS010000071.1 GCA_903854995.1 Candidatus Moraniibacteriota bacterium
GGAATCGTTGAAGAAGAGATTTCCTCGAAATTCGACGCTGAATAATGAAATTCATTTCAGTCAATTTCCAAGGCTATATACGGGTTAACTTACGGTCGAAATCGGATACAAAAAGCGGAGAGGCTTGTTTCCTCGTCCGCTTTTTATGTATTTGTGTTCATGTTATTTTAGACGCACTGTCACAATCAGAAAGAAATATTTTTCTATTCCGATTTTGAAATACGTTAATCCGTATTGCATTCGCTGACGCAGTATGCGCAGCCGTTGCACTGCGAGAAGTGCTGACGCGCTTTACGGATCGCCTCCTGGCAATTGGGGCAGGGCCCGAGCGTGACGGCATTTTGCCATGCGGGAAAAAAACTGCAGCCCAAGACGTGGACCTCGTGGTCTCCGTTTGATTGAGCGTTTCGATTCACATAGTATATGTTCATACGTGGAATCATTCTGCGGATTATAGCCGGTTCGACCGGGGTTGCCCCCATCCGGCAATTCCATGATATCGCAATTTCATAGTAATGTAAAACAGAAGTGCTTACTTTTACAACAAGATATCATAATATTGACAATATGTATGGAAATATGCTAGAAAACGTGTTACACTGAAGATACAAAAAACGCCTATGACTGGGAAAATCGACGTCAAAAAGCTCCGGGAGGAGCACAATATGTCGCAAGAGGACCTCTCGCGCCGGCTTGGCATGTCCAGGCCGACCCTGGTCAAGATCGAGCGTGGGGAGCGGCCGCTTTCGCTCGGGGAGCGGGAGGAACTGCGAAAGATTTTCGGCTTGGCCGCTTCGACGCGGCCGGAGGCCGATACGGACATGCGGATCAGCATCCCGCAGAGGAACGTCGAAAAGTTCAAGCAGGTGCTGCTCTACGTGTTGGAGAAGACGGCCGGGAAGCCGAATGTCGGCATGACGGTGCTCTACAAGCTGCTCTATTTCATCGACTTCGACTACTACGAGAAGTACGAGCGGCAGCTCATGGGCCTGACCTATTTCAAGAATCATCACGGACCGACGCCTCGCGAGTTCGTGAAGGTCGTCGACGATATGAAGAAGTCCGGCGACCTGGAAGAGGTATCGAGCCGGTACTTCACGTTCGATCAGAGGAAGTTCCTGCCGCACCGGAAGGCGGACCTTGGGATCCTGTCGGCGACCGAATTGCAGATGATCGACAGCGTGCTGGACCGGTACGCCGACCGGAGCGCCGCCGAACTGTCGAATCTCTCGCACGAGGACACGCCGTGGCAGGTCGCGGTGGAAGAGGGTCAGAATCTCGAATATGACCATGTCTTCTACCGACCCGAGAAACTGTCCGTCCGCGAGTATCCGGAACTGTAATCGCGTGTCGTATGGAATTCCGGCGGACACGAAGATTTACAAAGGCTCTGAAAGTCTATCGGAAGTACCGATCGCTTCCGGATGATATCAGAAAGCTTGAGGCCGTTCTTTCCGCGATTCCGGAAGGAAAAGGATCGAAACATTGGAACTGCCTTCATACGTCGGAGGACGGGAACATGCGGGTGTTCAAGGTCCGGCTCTCGTGCGCCTCGATGAAAGGGGAATCACGGTTTCGCGTCATCTATGCGCACGTCTCTGGCAGCGGGACCGTCGACCTTATCGATTTCATCGAGATATATTCGAAAGGCGACAAGGCGAACGAGGACAAAGGACTTATTGGGGAATATATCGATGATCCCGAATCGCTGTTTTAGCTTATTTGAATTTGTGTATGAAACTCGAACTTATTTCTTTGATGAAGACATTCTTTATCGATTCACGCCTGTTGGTTTGGGTGGCGGTTATTTTGCTGGTCATAATATTGAAAGGGCTATTTATCCGTTCATATCGGAAATGGAAGTCTGGGCCGAAAAGTTGAAATCGTAGCCCATCGATTTTCATGACTGAATGAGGGATGGTTTTCTGGTGAAATGAAGTTCGAGAATTGGAACGAGAAATCGTGACTTGTCGATGGGTATTTTTCCGCGTGTTCCGTTTCCTAGTCAATACCTTTGCATCACTTCTTCGGGTGTTTGGTACCCGATTCCCATATGAATCCGTTCCCCGTTGTAATACGGGAGATATTCCAGAATCGCTTTTCTCAAACGTGCGACAGACCTCGGAACGTAGTCC
>CAINXS010000072.1 GCA_903854995.1 Candidatus Moraniibacteriota bacterium
CGTCGCCGTCGCCGCCTTCGATTGCGACGGCTCATAGTACCCGAAATAGTATCCCACCCCGGCAAGGGCAAGCATCACGAACGTCATGATCATCTTGCGCCTCCATGCCGCCGCCCACGCCTTTCTGAATATATCCTTCATATGAAACATCAGCATTATGTTCGGGATCAGATCAACTCATACGATTCCTTTACTTCACCAGGGTACCATTTCCGGCATTCGCAAGCCAGGATATAACCCGTCCTTCCCATATGTAAAAATCGCCTCTCTCGGCCCTCATTGATGGTACGACCGGGCCGGAAAAAGTATTCATTCCGAATGATTTTCTTCCGTTCTTGACGAGGGAACATATGTTCCCTTATACTGTCGGAATATGGATATTGTTTTATTGTCCAATTGCTTTATTGTTCCATTGCCAAATTGCCGTATCGTTTCATAGCCACATTGCTTCATTATCATCACTTTGTTCCATAGTTCCGATCCGATTCCCATTGAACATTGTGAATTGAGAATTGTTCATTGCTCTCTCTGCTATCTGTTCACTGTTCATATGAACAACGACATACCGTTCGAGAAAATCCGCCGATTCTTCGATGAGAAGAAGCGCATGCCCACCTATCGCGAAATCCGTGACAGCATACTTCGCACCGCCTCGATGAAGCAGACCAAACACTTCGTGGACACACTCGTCGAAGACGGCCTCCTTGGTCGCGACAAGACCGGAAAGCTCCTTCCGACCGAGGGGTTTTTCGGCGTCCGAAAGCTCGGCTATGTCGAAGCGGGCTTCCCCTCCCCCGCGGAAGAAGAACTCCTCGACACGATGACCCTCGATGAGTGGCTCATCGGCAACCGCGAGGCGACCTTTATGCTCGAGGTGAAGGGCGAGTCGATGCGCGACGCCGGCATCCGACCGGGAGACACCGTGCTCGTCGAACGGGGAAGAGAACCGAAAGACGGCGATATCGTAGTCGCGGAGGTCGATCACAAATGGACGATGAAATACTACAAGAAGGACCGACAGGGCATCTCTCTCATCCCCGCCAATCCAGCCTTCAAAATTATCAGGCCGAAAGAAGAGCTCCGCATCGAGGCGATCGTCACTGCCGTCATCCGAAAATATTAGGAATGCTCTCGGTTGTCAGTTGTTAGTTGAGCGTATCTCAAAAATACGAAAATCATGGTTTTGTCATCCCGGGCTTGACCCGGGATCCAGGGAATAAGTTGTTTTGGATTCCGGCTCGGAGGCCGGAATGACAGGGAAACGGATTTTGAGATAGGCTCTTGTCAGTTACTTTCGACTTTTCACTTTCGACTTCGTATATGCCCACCCTCCTCGCGCGCGGATCGTTCCCGAAAGCCATCCTCCACATCGACGGGGACGCGTTCTTCGCGTCATGCGAACAATCACGCGATCCCGAACTCAGAGGGAAACCCGTCATCACCGGCGCCGAGCGCGGCATAGCCTCGTCCATGAGCTACGAGGCCAAGGCGCTCGGTATCACCCGGGCCATGCGCCTCCACGAGATCCGGAAGATCTGTCCGGATGTCATCATCCTCCCCTCCGATTACGAGACGTATTCGCTCCTCTCCAAACGCTTTTTCGACGTCGTGCGGCGCTATACGCCGGACGTGGAAGAGTACGGTATCGACGAATGCTTCGCCGACATCACCGGCTGGAACCGGCCACTCGGCATCGGATATCTCGCAATGGCCGAACGGATACAGGAAGACCTTCGCCGCGAACTCGGGTTTACGTTCTCGATCGGGCTCGCCTCGACCAAGGTCCTGGCCAAGGCCGGATCGAAATGGAAAAAACCCTACGGCCTTACCGCCATTCCGAACCGCGATATCCCCACCTACCTTTCGGAACTTCCCATAGGAAAGGTCTGGGACATCGGACCGCGCACGACCGATATCCTCGTCCGGCTCGGCATACGGACCGCGCTCGACCTCGCACGGTCGGATGATGCCCGCCTCGATCCCTTCCTCTCCAAGCCTTTCAGGGAAATACGCTCCGAACTCCGCGGACACAGCGCACTCCCGTTCGAACCCGGCACGCGGAAAATACATTACTCCGTCCAAAAGATGAAGACCTTCACGCCGGCCTCCAACGATCCGCGGTTCGTCTTCGCCCAGCTCGCCAAAAATATCGAATCCGCCTGCATGCGCGCCAGGCAGTACGGCCTCGAAGCTCGCAAGGTCCTCTTCCTCCTCCGTACGCAGTCGTTCGAGCACCGCGCCGTCGAAGTCACACTCTCCCGCCCGAGCAATTTCGCGCACGAGCTCCTCGCGGTCGCGAAACCCGCCTTCGACAGCCTCTTCTCTCGGGGCACCTTCTACCGCGCGACCATGATCACACTCCTCGACCTCCGCACACCCGACTCACAGCCCGATCTCTTCGGTACATCGCTCAAGGTCGACGGCTTCCGACGGATCTACGAAGGTATCGATGCGGTCCGCGCCAAGTACGGCAAACACACGATCCACTTCGGCCCGTCTTTCGACGCGCTCCATTCACCGCAACACAAGAGCTCCCGTGGCGAAGCACCCACCCGTGCCCGTCACCTTCTTCGTGGCGAATCCGCCCGAAAACGCCTCAATATCCCGATGCTTGTGGGAGAGGTGGAATAGAAAAACGGGGCTTGAGCCCCGTTGTCAGTTGTAAGTTGTCGGTTATCAGTTTCGACTTCTCACTTTTCACTTTCGACCCCGTAAAGCCTCACGGATTCGGTCACGGGGCATGCTTTACGGACTTTCGACTTATGACTAATTCACCATCCCCCTCCTCCGCCGCCGCCACCTCCACCACCGGAGCCACCGCTGCCACCCGAACCGGATGGCGACGACGTGCTTGCCGCGATACTCGAGGACAATCCGTCCATCGCGCTCGTGAAGCTGTCCGCATTGAACGCGCCGCTTCCCGCGACATACCACAGCATCGGATGTGTCGCAAAGTATTCCTCGCCGTAGATATCGCGCATCCGCTTGATCCACTGCTTCGTCATCCCGAAGAGGATCGCGTACGGCAGCCCCTTCTCGAACAGATTTTCCTTTTCGTAATAGACGGCCCGGTCCTTATCGACGGTCTCGAGGAACAGTTTGAACCCCTTGATCTGCCAATTCAGTTCGGCACCTTCCTTGGTCCGTTTCGGCATGATGAAACCGAATATGATAAGGATGATCGCGGACAGTCCCAGGCTCAATCCCAGGAATCCCGAGGTCCCTACCGAGACGATCGAAACGAATATCAGGAAGATTCCCAACGGAACCAGGATATTCCTCGCCAAAAGACCTTTCGCCTCGGTCAGCCCCTTGTCTTTCAGGCCTTCGTTCCCCACCTTCGTGATCGCCGGAAGATGCTTATAAAACGAATTCTTCAGCGAGGAAAGTCGGACCGTATCCGCGTCCGCGTCGAACAGGTCGCTCAGGATCTCGCGCTGCGTCGCATTCATGGCTGCTTCGGCTTCCGCGTTGCCGGTCTTCGCCAACTCATAGTCCTTGCTCGTGAAGAACAAAATTTTATTCTCAACCTCGGTGATCGTAATGATACCGCGGGTCGCCAACCAGACGATTTCCGCCGTGATGAAGTTGTTCTCAAACGTTCCATTCTTCATGAGCATGCCCATCTCGACGGGCGAGAGATTCCCCGGAACGTCGTATTCCGCCATGACCGTCTTGTTCACGTCCGGATCGTCCCCATATTTCCGCCAGAGCGACAGACAACCGAGAAAGGCGAAGAACGGGATCAGGAAAAAGAAGTATTTCCCGTTCGTTTCCCAGAATCCCGGAACGTATCGGGTGAAAATACCCTTCGGAAACGTGACCGAGGCCGTAATACCCTCCCGCATCGGAAGCATGCTCGTCGATCGGAATTCCAGGACCGAGGGCGCCGTCCACGCATAGGTCGCGCCGGTCTTGTCCTTCGACCCGGCAAGGCCGGTATAGTAATCGATCTTCGTATTCGAATCGGTCACCTCCTTCGGGAATCGGATCGCGGCATGAAACGCATCCGTCTCCAAATCCCAGAAATTCCCGTTGAGGTTCCAATAGAGCTCGTCGAACTCCGCGTTGCCGAATCGGATCGCATTCTTCACCGAATACGAGATGACGTACGTATGCGCGCCCTGTACGGTCGTGTCCGCGGCACCGATCTTCCACGTCACCGTTCCATCGGCAGTATTTTCGATCGTCTGATAGGTATACGGCGTTCCGTTTTCATCCGTGATGCTCCCGAGGGTCACGGGCGTTTCCACTTTCTTCCCGTCGATGGAGAGGCGCGTCGGCAGGATGCGGAAGATGCCATGTTTCCCGACCGCCATCCCGCAGTCCGCCACGATCGTCTCGGTGATAGAAAGCGACGAATCCTTGTTGACGACAATCTGCGAATCGAAATCCCGGATATACCAGTCCGTCACGTTCTCCCGCGCGGACGAAACGTTCGGCACAGCAAGCGTCACCCCTATCCCGATAACCGCCACAAGGTATTTCCAGGCTCGAAACATATGCAACATATATAACGATTCGACATCTCATTTTGTGGCAATAGGTGGGCGCTTCCTGTGATCAATCCTATCAAACAGATACGAGAGAAGACTTAATATATCCAAACAATTTTTTTCATCAAAATATTTTACTTGTAACCCTTTCGTTATGCTTGTATGTCCCAATCCGGGATTCCGAAATCCTGTAATCACTCCTTTTGAAAGATACTGCTGTCCCAAATCGATATTCTGTTCACTTGGATTAGATTTGTCCGTGATATCTATCAGACTCCCCGAGGCATATTTAAAAGCTAAGTCCATCAATTTACAACCGTCCTCAGTCGAGCTTGTTATATCCTGAATCTCCTCATTGTATATCTGCACAGCTTCTCTTGCAGCCTCCAAATATTTTCCTTCAAAAAAATGTTCCCGTATATAACCATTCCCAGTAATCCTTGCGTTCAAATTCTTCCAAAGTATAAAGTCAGCGTATTTCGGTGCCAATTCATAAATCATGTCGGCAAATTTTTCTACACAATCACTCTCAGTTTTCTCTGGATCGTCTAGCACTGATGACAACTTCTCAATATTTTTCGTTATTGTAGGATTGTTCTTATTACTTTCCTTCCACTCGGTAACACTCACTCCCAAACGACGGTTCACCGTTTCTTCCGTTTTTTTCTTCTTTCGCTCTCTCCATTCACCATGAATCAAAGAGATCACCCTTTTTAAAAACCTCTTTAATTCAGTAAGTTTTTCATCATTCCAATTCAAGCTACTCCGATTCGTCGATATCACATCAGGAACAAAGTCATCCACAAAATCTACCTCCAGCCAGCCGGATAAGTATTGGTAGAAATAACTCGAACCCTGCACTGGAAAAAATTCGGCGAGATTCACGAGCTTTCTTCTTGAAAAAAGAGTCACTCCTCGAATATCGCTTCTTACCGGCTTATCAAAAAGGATGATCTTTCCCTTAATATCTTTTACGAAGTCAAATTCCTCTCCCATTCGTTCGATTCCAAACTCTGGAAAACTCCAAGAAAATTCTTCTAATCTTCCTTTCTGGACATATCGAAGCTCATTATCAATTTCGGTATATTCCTCCGATGGATTCTTTCTAATATACACTCTGAAGGTTTCATCAAAAACAAAATAGTTTGAAATACTTTTTTTAATCTTAGCTTCCCATTTCTAATGCAACAAGGGCATTGAATTTTTCTTTCGGAGTGGAAAAGTCGAGTGCCTTTCTCGGACGTTCGTTGAACTCGTCCTGAACCTTCTTGATCGTCC
>CAINXS010000073.1 GCA_903854995.1 Candidatus Moraniibacteriota bacterium
CTTTCCTAAAAGCGAGATTTTCGGGCTCACGAGTCAGATTCGAAGAGCCGCGGTGTCGGTGCCTTCGAATATTGCCGAAGGCTTCAATAGACAATCTGCCAAAGAAAAATCGAACTTTTATGCTATTTCTCAGGGTTCCGTGGGAGAGCTGGAGAGCCAGCTTCTCATAGCGAGAGATATAGGATTCTTGAAAACGACTGATTTCAAGGCACTCGCCGATCAGGCAATCAAAGTCCATAAGCTCCTCGTCGGTCTCATTCGCTCGACGAAAAGTCGTTGACTTTTCATCCTCCCCTCCGAGAAAGGAGGCCCTCATCCGCCTACCTTCGCCAAAGCGTCGGCGAGGTGAGGCCTTTCAGACACCTTCTCCCAGAAGGAGAAGAGGAATGCGGTTCTCTGCCACTTCAGTTCCCTTCTCACTTCTTACTCCGCACTTCACACTTCAATTCCTCTCTTCGCTTCTCATTCCTCAATTTCCACTCCTATGTCTTACCAGGAATCCCTCTCCAAATCGGTCCTGACCCCCGCGCAGGCGGAGGTATACGAAGCGCTTTTGTCACATGGGACGCAGACGGCCGGTGCGCTTGCGAGGAAAACGAGCCTCAAGCGCGGGCTCACATACAAGGTGCTCGATGATCTTATCGAGATGGGACTCGTCGGGAAGGAAGAAGAAGAGGGGAAGGTCGCCGTCTTCTCCCCGAAGCATCCTTCTGTCCTACGTGAACTCGTCGAATCCAGACGCAGGGCGC
Source organism: Candidatus Moraniibacteriota bacterium (assembly GCA_903854995.1). Lineage (GTDB taxonomy): Bacteria > Patescibacteriota > Minisyncoccia > Moranbacterales > UBA1568 > JAAXTX01. Next base: position 750 of record CAINXS010000073.1, read on the forward strand.
TCAAGGATGCCGAACTCTCGCTCGATGCGGCACTCCCTTCGCTCATCTCGAATTTCAACCTCGTCTCCGGTGCTCCTGGTGTGGAGATCTACGAGGGTCCGGAAGGAATAGAGAAAGTCCTGAATGATTCGCTGACGAGTAAGACGGTCATCTATACCTATGTTGATGTGGAATCGCTCGTGAAGCACATCGACGCGATCAATCGCCGATATGCGAACCGGCGGGACAAACTCGGCATAGAAAAACGGGCCATACTTCCGGATACGGCGTACGCCCGTGAATATCTGAAGGACTATCATCGACAGGTGACCGACGTGAAACTGATATCCGCCGCGAAAGCGGCCCCGTTCCAGAGCGCGCTCGAAATCTATGACGGAAAAGTCGCGTATATCACGTTTACGGAGTCGAAGATGATCGGCGTGATCATTCATGACCCGTCGCTCTATCTGCTGCACAAATACGTGTTCGAGGCGTTATGGGGGATGACTCCCGCTTATGGCGTCCCCGCGGCGGCGACGGAATCAGCCCGAATATCGGATGCGGTGGAGAGGGAAGGCGAAGAGTCCGCCGAATCGGCATCGGCACCGAAACCGTTCGAGGAGGGAAAGTACGATGATGACGAGTATTTCGTAAGACTGTAATGTATCGCCACTATCGGAGCTATGATGCGGCAATAGCGTGATCATTCATCGGTCGATCTTTTTGCGGACGCGGATGTTCGAAAACGGCGGTTACGTCGCCGGGATTTCCGGGTACGGGGAGTGTATGTGTCAGCACCCAGTTATTTTTCAGCCGATCCTGAGAAACTGCCCCCATATCGTTCCGTGTATGCCGTTCGCTTTTGATGTATCCACGCGGAGATCCCTTGGATCGCAATTGCTCGGCGATGGCTCCGTCCACGCGGAGTCGTTTGGTGATGAGCGTATCATTCATCTTCGGATCGAGACGGATGTTGAAATAGAGCCGGTCGACGACCTGTTCCACGCCGGTCGCGACGAAGCCACGTCTTTCGAGGTAGTAGGCGCTTATCGGAAGTGACGTATCCGCGACGGCTTCGAGCACGGCATCTGTGCCCTCTTTCTCGAAACACTTGTCGAACAAGGCGTTGCCAAGTTTCAGATGTTGAAGTTCCGTCTTCGTGTTGAATGAACCGAAATATTTGCGAATGCGTCCGTCTTCCGTTTTTCCGATATCTTCGAAGCGGATATATCCGTCAATATGCCCATTTCGTTTCAAGAGATAGAAGCGGACCCCTTTTTTTTCGAAGGCATCATCAAGGCTCTCGAGAATATGTCGTCGGAATTTCTCGGAGTATCCCTTCGAAGCAGGATAGTTCTGATCATAGAGGTCGCGCATTTCACTCTTTTCCGTTTGCGTCAGATCTTCGGCGGCGATCGAAACGAGTTCCATCGAAGCTATTTCTGAGAGATCCGGCATTTCTCCATTGTGCGAAAGCGTGGAGAGCGCTTCCTTGAACAGTTCCGTCCCGACCTGAACGCGTTCGAGTCTGCGTAGGAGCCCGTTTTGATTGCCACCGGCGGTAGTTGAGAACTCCACCAGCAGGGCTCGTCCATCGCGAAGAAGATTCGCGGCGATGTCACCCGATACCTTGTACAGTGTTTCTTGCGGAACGTGCGGAAACTCGGTTCGCATATAGTCCGTCACCGAATCCGTGTCCTTCGTAATCTCGGCGTACTTTTGGAGAATCGGTCCGAGAGTCTCCGTATCGAGACGCTCGGCGAGCGAGAGAATCGTCTCGCCGTATTCGGGACTCTCCGCGGTTGCGAGGAAGGAATACGCGAGGTCGTCGGAGATATCCTCGTGTTTCCCGAGCGCGAGCCGGAATCGCTCGGCATCGGATGTCTTCTCCTTGCCTCGGAAGGAGAGGAAGTGTATCTGGGCTCGCAGCGGAAGCTTCGAGAAATCCATGCCGAGGAGGTCTTTCGCGTTCGGTGAATGGAGTGCCTGAATGAGGCGGAGCGATTCCGGGTCGATGACGCCAAACGGATCCAGAGTCGGATCTTTTTGTATTTTCTCGTAACTGTTTAAGTGGGTTTTTATGAACGCCTCGGCTTCTTCCGCGGATTCGAGCTTTCTGTCTAGGTAGGTGAGGAGGTCTCTTCTGAAGGTCTCACCGCGCGTGAGAATTATGTCGAGCAGAGCGTCGATATGCTTCTCCGTCTCCTCGAGCTCTTTATTTTGTGCGCGTGATTGAAATGTTTGACTGAGGTGTTCGTTGAGGTCTGTTGTATCCTGCTTGAGAAGGGAATGAATTGTTTCGGGAAGAGTCTCGGCGAGTCCACTTCCATCGGACTGTCCTTCCTTATGCTTTCTAGCAATTTCTTCGATTTGAGCCTTCAGTACGTCCTGTTTGGCTTCAAAATTTCTTTCAAGAGTCTGTGTCTGTTCCCAATCTTCTTCGAGAAGGTGATCGAGTTCTTTTTTCAGTTCGAAATACGCTTTCCAGAACGGTTCGTCCAGAGCGTTTGATATTTTTGAAAATTCTCGTGCGAGCGAGTCGGAGTCAGGCCGCATCTCTTCTTCGAAAAGCGCCTTTTCTACCTCAGAAAGAACATAATGAATCTCAGTAATCGAGTTAAAAGGCATTTTCCGTAGTTCTCGGCGCAGGTCGGTAATCGCGGACCAATCCGTCGATGGAGCCATACTCTCGAATCGGTCCAATCGTTCCGATGGTGCATGAGCGATGTATCTTGGAAAGCCTGGTCCGTCAAAAAACGCGATCGCATCCGTAGCGACGCGCCCGGCGAAATAATGGTAGGGAAGCTGCTTATCCGGAATGACGCTTTTTTTCAGGAATTCAGCAGAAGATTCCTCTTCATTAAAGAGAGATTCTCCATATTCGAGAAAAGCCTCCCCGCCGGCTTCATCACATTTGTACCAGTACGCTTCCTGGTCGGCGAGCCGGTTCAGGGCAGAGAGGCGTATCGCGGCGATGTCGGTATCGGCGAGACGCTCGAGTACGAAACGGAATCGCTTCCGATATTCTTCGCGAACGTTTTTTGGCGGTTCGAAATCGTCTTCATCCAGAGATATCGGGACAGGAAGGAAACGGATGATGTCTATCCGTTCTCCAGGAGAACGTTCCGAGAGATCGTCCGCAAAGTTTCGGAGATCAGATTCGTTCATGGACGCGAACCGGTCGGCAAAATAGGTTCTCATGAGCGGGAACGGCGTTTCTATTGCCGGTTCCGAAATCCCGGCGCTTCGCTCGTAATCGGTATAGACGGAAATGAAACCGGTATCGTCGAGATTCTCGAGTGCCCAGTAATCGAGTCGAGAATTTTCCGATAGGGATTCCTGGAAGCGAGCCATCACTTCCCGGTCATCCGAGTGTTCCCGCATGGTGTTGATGACCTCATGCAGAAATGTCTCGGTCGCGATCGAGCCTATGCCGATATTCCTGCTGTCCGCTTCGGACGTGGCATTCCCCGGCCGATTCGCTGAGAGGGCTTCCTCAAATCCGGACTGCCTGCAATGCTCGATGAAGTCCGATTCGGTATCCGGGCCGTATTCCGGGAAGCGATTCTCCAGATACTGCTGTATCCATTCCCGGAGCGCCTCAATCCGTTCCCGATGTTCGGCTTCCGTATGCGATATATTGTCGTTTCGTTCATCGGAAAAATCCCGATTCGGCGCGGTCGGAACGGGTGCGATTCTTTCGATGCTCTGAGAGGGAACAGGAACTTCTTTCATACCGACATTTTATCATCCAGAGGGATGAGGGGGAAGGATGGCGATCTGAGTAGAAAGTGGTAGGTAGAAGGAAGTGGGTAGTAAAAAAAAAGGGGGGGTAGCGCGTAGTGTGGAAATACAGAAGCCCCCCTCTCCCTCTGGGAGAGGGTCGGGTGAGGGTTCCCTTGGTTCACCCACCTTCGCCAAGAATTCGGCGTGGCGAGGGAAGTGAAGGGGTGTTGTGTCAAAAGAAAAGCCGGCGCGGTCTTTGGGACGCGTCGGCTTGGTTGGTTGCAGTTTGGTCGGTTATCGGATACCGAACAGGAATCTCAACCCGCTGCCTAAAAATCTGATAGACAGTTCCAGGCATGCGATGTGCAATTTTCCGATATTTAGCACCATGTCGGAGAATGATTCTCCGAGTGTCTGATACGCGCCCTTGGCAGATGGCGATACCTCTTTGGGCGTGTCCGCTTCCTTTGGTTCGATCGGGATTTTAGTTTCCTCTCGCACTTCATATATGGCGTTGTGGATGCTATTCCTACCATATAAGGTTGCTTCCGGCTGCGAGGGGCCGCTTATGATCTTGATCGTCCTGATCTCGCGGAAGACATAGTAATCCTCGAGAATCTCCTGGATATATTCCCGTACGCCTGCCCACTCGGGAGAAATCTCCATGTCTTCTCGTTCTCCGGGGCTGATACGGCGGAACTCGTCCCGGTACTTGCCGGTTAGTAAGAGGACCACGCTGGTATCAATGGTAGGATATGATTCCAGAGACAGTTCGGCCCACAGGTTGCATTTGTTGATAACTCGGGCACTGACCAGCAGGAATAACCTTTGATCAGGATAGCTTTCCTTGAACGTCCGTATTCCTTCCCCATTCGGATCGACTCCGTACCAGTTGAGACATTCACGGAACGGTTTCTGCATGATGATGCATCCGGCTATGCCGTAGGCGATGATCATACCAGTTTTTGCCTCGTTTTGTTCTTCGTGAGTCATGATGCTTGTGATTTGATTTGTAAGATGCTGTTTTCCCATTTCAACCCGCCACGTGTTGCCGGACTGGAATGGGAAAGGGATCGAAGGAGGGAGTGAAAGAAATTCGTTGATTCCGTTCTCCGTGCGATCCCTTGTAAACCGATGGTATGACTGCCTTGTGGCGATCCTCCGTGCCTACTTGATTCGGCGAAGGATTCGAAGTCTTTCCATCCTTCCCTCCCTAATCGATTGGAAGGGGCGAACCCGTTTCCGAAAGAACCACTCCGGAACGATTCAGTATAGCATGTTTCCTTAGAAAAGTCAATCATGGCTTCATAATGCCGAAAATCTGAGTGCGTTCGTCGTGACGGCGTCGTTTTCGGAATTTCGCGTTTTGCGGTTTACTTTTTCCATTAAAAGGGATGTAATGGATACGGCTGACAACGAACAACTCACAACTGACGACGACAGAGGGCCTTTCTGGAAACAATACGAGTATGGCGAAGAAATCCGACGAAAAAATACTGGTGCTCCTGGACGGAAACGCGCTTATTCATCGCGCGTATCATGCGTTGCCGCCTTTGACGAATAAGGCCGGGCAGGCGGTCGGGGCGGTGTATGGCGTGGCGATGACCCTTTTGTCCGTTTTGGAGAAGTTTCATCCCGAATATATCGCGGCGTCTTTTGACTTGGCTGCGCCGACGTTTCGTCACGAGGCGTACGCGGAGTATAAGGCGACACGGCAGAAGGCCCCAGATGACCTCTACGAGCAGATCCCGCTCGTGAAGGACCTGGTGCGCGCGTTCAATATCCCGATCTATGAGAAGGAAGGCTACGAGGCGGACGACTGCGTGGGGACGATCGCGAAGCAGGCGGCCGCGCGGGGGATCCCGACGGTCATCGTGACCGGCGACAACGATGCCTTGCAGCTCGTGACTCCCCTGGTGAAGGTCTTCGCGCTTCGCAAGGGAGTGAAGGATATCGTGCTCTATGATGAAGCGGCCGTGCGGGAGAAGTACGGATTCCCCCCGTCCGCGATTCCCGACTATAAAGGGCTTGCGGGAGACAGTTCGGACAATATCCCCGGGGTTGCCGGAATCGGCGCGAAGACCGCGACGGATTTGCTCCGGGAATTCGGGTCTCTCAAAAAAGTTTACGACTCCCTGGACGAGGTGAAGGAATCGGTTCGGAAAAAGCTGTCCGCGGACAAGGAGATGGCATTCTTTTCGAAGGAACTCGGAACGATCGACACGGCGGCGCCGGTCACATTCGACCCGCAGGCATGCGTGGCCCGGGATTTCGACTTGGCGGCCGTTTCCGAATTCTTCAAGTCGATGGGATTTTACAGTCTGTTGAAGAGGATACCGGAGAACAAACTCACAACTCACAACTCACAACTCACAACCGGGAACGACGGTCAGATAACAGGGGTATCGGGAGAAGGGAGAAGTGAGAAGTCGGAAGCGAGGAGGGGGGGAGTCGAAAAAAGAAGGACTGGAAAGAATGTCCGAGTACGCCTATTGAAGACGGCGGCGGAGGTGGAGGCGTTCTTCAAGGGGGCGAAGGATAAGCCGGTCGCGGTGCGTATCGTCGTAGGCGAAGCGTCGCTTTTCGGGGGTGCCGGTATCGCGACGGTCGAGCTTGCGCATGAGACCGGGGCGGTCATTGTGGAATGGAGCGAGGAAACGAAGCCCTCTATGAAGGCGTTTTTTTCCGATGCGACCGCCCCAAAGATATTCCACGACGCGAAGGTTGCATGGCACGAGCTTCGACGCGAGGGTATCGTCCTTGCGGGTATCGCTTCGGATACGATGATTGCGGGGTATCTGTTACAGGCCGGCGCGCGGATCGAGCTCGAGCACCTGTTGCATGAGGAATTCGGAGACAGGTCGTTCGGGACCGTCGCCGAAGGGATTTATCGGCTTGCGGCGCGGCTTCGTGAAAAGATGGAGACGGTATCGGGGGAGCAGGTCGGACCATGGACACTCGGGCGTCTGTTCACGGATGTCGAGATGCCGCTCATTCCGATCCTTGCGGAAATGGAGGCGACGGGCATACGGCTCAACACGGGGAAATTCCGTGAGCTCTCGGACGAGCTTGGCGGGGAGATACGGCGGATCGAAAAAAAAATTTACGATCTTGCCGGAAAAGAATTCAATGTCAATTCGACGAAGCAGCTTGCCGAGGTGCTCTTTACCGATCTGCATATCCCGACGGCCGGACTGAAGCGGACGAAGACCGGCATTTCCACGGCATCTCCCGAGCTGGCAAAACTCAAGGAATACCCTATCGTCGGCCTCGTAGAGGAGGAGCGTGAGCTGTTCAAGCTGAAAACGACGTATCTCGATGCGTTTCCCTCGCTTGTGGACGCGCAGTCCCGGATCCACACGACGTATCAGCAGGCGGTGACGGCCACGGGACGGCTTTCTTCGACAGATCCGAACCTGCAGAATATTCCCGCCCGGGAGAAGTGGAGCCGGGGCATTCGCGGGGCATTCGAAGCGGAGCCCGGCCGAGTGCTTGTCGGCGCCGATTATTCGCAAATCGAGCTCCGGGTCATGGCACATGTGAGCGGGGACGAAGCGCTCGTGTCCGCGTTCGCGATCGGTGAGGATATCCACAGCACCACGGCGTCCGCCGTGTACGGGGTCCCGGTCGCCGATGTGACCAGCGACATGCGTCGGCAGGCGAAGGTATTCAACTTCGGACTCATGTACGGGATGAGTGCGTACGGACTCTCGCAAAGTCTTGGTATCACGCCGGCTGAAGCCGCGGAATTCATCGACACCTATTTCAAGAAGTTTCCGGGCGTGACGTGCTACATGGAAGGAATGAAGGAGAGCGCCCGAGAGAAAGGGTTCGTCGAGACGGAACTCGGTCGCAGGAGATACGTGCCGGAAATATTGAGCCAGAACCGCAACCTTTCACAGGCGGGCGAGCGTATGGCGATCAATATGCCGATACAGGGCCTTGCCGCGGATATCATGAAGCTCGCCATGATCCGTATAGCCGGGGTGCTTCCGAAATACGGGGACTCCGTCCGGATGCTCCTTCAGGTTCACGACGAGCTGATTTTCGAAGTGGAGGAAAGCATCGCGCCCGAATTCGCGATGCTCATCAAGCGGAGCATGGAGTCCGCGTACGCGCTTCGCGTACCGCTCATCGCCGAGACGGCGGTCGGAAAGGACTGGGGGGAACTGAAAGGGTAGGACGGAAGTGACGGATGGCGCGGATCGGAGTCCGCGCCTCCGTTTTCGAGTCATGGTATACTGATGGCGTCGTAATACGTAGAATATCGTATGGATAAAAAACAGAAGGTCATCGTCGCCATCGTCGCGATTGTCGCCGCGCTCGTGGTGCTGTATTTCACGGTCGGCCGGGACGCGTTTCGGAAATCGCGGGTGGATCGGATAAAGATGGAGAACGAGGCGGCGCAGGTTTCGTCGGGCCCTATCAACGAGGGGAATGTGAGTCCGATTTCCGGACTCGCATGCGATAACTGGAACCGTCGGCCGTTTGCATTCATGCAGCCGGTGGACAAGCAGGCGCGCCCGGTGGCCGGCTTCTCGCAGGCCGACATGGTCTTCGAGATGCCTAATCCCGCGGCCGGAATTTTCGTAACGCGGCTCATGGGCGTGTATCTGTGCAACATACCGAATGAGATCGGTGCCCTGCGGAGCGCGCGACACGACTACATCAATATCGCGAAGGGGCTGGATGCGGTCTTCGTCGGGTGGGGCGGATCGGCATTTGCGGTGAAGAAACTCAACGACGGAGTCATCGATAATATCGACTGCAACGGCGAAGGCGGGAAGAAGGCTCCGCAGTGCTGCTTCCGCAAGGAGCGGTCCGGGCTCATGAGGGTGGAAGACACCGGATTCGCTAAGGGCGAGTCGATACTGTCCTGCGCGAAGGAGTTCGGCTATCGGTCCGAGAACAAATTCGTCGGGTATCCGCACCAGGCCGAGGCGGCCGATGCCGATCGCCCGGCAGGAGGGCATCTCCGCGTCGGATATCCGGGCATGATGGAGGCAGAGTATGATTATGACAAGGCGACGAACTCGTATCCTCGCACCTGGGGAAACGAACCTGATACGGACCGGAACAACGGACAGCGCATCGCGCCGAAGAACATCGTCGTCGTGACGGCCGAGAACGAACAGATCATGGCAAACGTCGATTATGCCGCCAGAGGCGTACAGGATCCCTGGGCGGGTCTTCCGGAAGCGGAAAAGACGGGCCCGACGAATATTTCCGGCCGATATAACAATCTTCAGCTCGGCGATCCGTGGTTCGATACGAAGGAGGGCGGTTCCGCGCGGTTCTTCATGAACGGCCAGGAAATCAAGGGCACGTGGAAGAAATCGAAGATGAGCGCCGATTCCAAACTGTTTTTCTACGACGCGAACGGCCAGGAGATCAAATTCGTTCCGGGGCAGATCTGGGTCGAGGTGGTCATTCCGGAACAGGAGGTCGAATGGAAGCAGCTCTAGCTTCATTCCGGCACGTTTTCCGAGTCTGATATACTGGGAGGGTCATCCGACTCTCCCTTTCCGTATCTACCGCCCAAGCGCGGCAAAATCGAATTTTGAAGGAAATCAGAAATTTGAATGGTGAAAATCCGAAACGAAGTCGAATATCAGAATCTGAATACTCTATGATCGTTCTCCTCACCGGCAAGGACCGGTTCCGGCTCGTGAGACGACGCACGGAATTGAAGAAGGGATTTCTCGCGAAATATCCGTCGGGAAGCATCATCATCATCGACGCTTCCACGGATCCCGCTTCGGTTTCACGGAAAATGCTCGAAGCCGGTTCGGCGGACCTGTTTTCTTCGGAGTGCCTGCTCGATGTGCGCGAGGCCCTGTCACTTCCGGACGACGATGCGAGAGCGATCAGTGATGCGATCAAGCGGCTCGGGAAAAATGCCTCCATGGTGTTTTCACAGACCGATGCGCCGAAGGCGAAGGACAAACTGTTCGGATATCTCAAAAAACATGCGGGCAAGGTCGAGCTCTTCGAGCCGCTCTCCTCCCGCGAGGCGGAGTCGTTCGTGATCGCCGAAGCGAAGGCGGTCGTTCCCGGTGTTACGTTTTCGCGGTCCGCCCTGGCGAAAATCATATCCGTATGTGGAACCGATTCCGCCAGGCTCTCGTCGGAAGCCGTGAAGATCGCTCAGTTCAGGGGCGAGGGAGAAGTGTCGGTGCAAGACGTGGACCTGTTCCTTCGGGAGGACTCGCACGAGAAGGTGTTCGTCGCGCTCGACGCGCTCGTATCCGGCAATCGGGGACGCGCGCTCGAACTGTTGCTGCATGAGGCGCGGTCGGATTCGGGAGGCATTCACAAACTGTTCGGGCTGCTCGCGTGGCAGATCCGCGAACTGTTCAAGGTCCGGGGCGAATATGACCGCGGAAACATGCGGGCCGACGATATCGCGCGCGCGACCGGCATGAAACCGTTCGTCGTGGGAAAACTGCTTTCGAGAATGGGTGTCTTTTCGCTTTCCCGTCTCAAGTCGGGACTGTCTCTTCTCGCCGACCTCGACGCTGATATGAAAATCGGAAAGATCGAACCCGAGCTCGCGCTGACGCTGTTCGTAGAGAAACTGTGAGAGCATACCTCCTCCCCTCGGAAAGGGGAGCGAGGGATTCGGTAATCCGCGGCGTAATCTAAGAAAAACGAAAACCCCGCCGGTATGACGGGGTTTTCTTTTTGCTCGAAAGCGTGAGGTGAGGCCTACTTCGTCGCGGCTTTCTTGATGGCGGCGTTGAGTCGGGACTTCTTGCGGGCGGCGGTGTTTTTCTTGAGTATGCCCTTCGCGACGGCCTTGTCAATGGCCTTCTGAGCCTTCTTGAACGCTTCTTTGGCGGCATCCAGCTTCTCGGTAGCGACCGCCTCGCGGGTGGCCTTGATGGCGCTCTTGAACACGCCTTTCACGACCTTGTTTTGGGCCGTCTTGTGGTCGGTCACGCGCATGTACTTCTTGGCGTTCTTCTTGATCGGCATAGCGGTTGTCTTGATGATGAAAAAACGACCCGATTAAGGTCTCCTCTTTTGTATCATGTTGGGTGGATTCTGGCAAGTCTCGTCGCTCGCGACCGACGTGACTTGCCTATATTATTTTCGCGAAGGGCGGGGCGAGTCTGACTGCTCGCGATCGATGCGCTGGGACCCGGATTCTTTCAAATGTCAGTATTCATTGCTGGAAAGAATATCAAAAGGAGTCAAAATCCCTCCCCTCGAAGACTCGGTACTCCCTTTTTGAAAAGGGAGAAACGACAATTGATTATGGTTGAAAATATAGTTTTGTGGCGGGTTTTAGGGAATTCCGGTATTATATAGGGGATTTCACCGGTTATGGCAACGATATGATCGCATGGATTACGGGAAAAAATCTGGGTATCCGTGGCGGAGCCGTCATCGTGGACGTGGCCGGAATCGGATACAGGGTACAGACGTCGGCATATGTTCTCGGAAAGGTCGCCGGTTACGAAACCGTATCGTTTCATGTCCATACGCATGTCCGCGAGGACGCGCTCGCGCTCTACGGATTTCTTTCCGAAGAAGAGTTGTCCATGTTCGAATCGCTGATTTCCGTGTCCGGCATCGGTCCGAAGGCGGCGCTCGGAATACTTTCCATCGCGGATACGGACACGATCCGAACCGCCATCGTACAGAAAGACCCGTCGCTTCTCACCCAGGTTTCGGGTGTCGGGAAGAAGACTGCGGAACGAGTCATCGTGGAGCTGCAGAACAAGGTGACCGCGCCGACCGGCAAGGGTGCCGGCGTGGCGACGGCCGACGGCGAGGCGATCGAAGCGCTCCTTTCGCTCGGCTACAAGGTTTCCGAAGCGCGCGATGCGTTGAAAGCGGTTCCCGCCGATACGAAGGATGTCGGCGAGAAAGTACGCGCGGCATTGCGGCTGTTGGGGAAGAAGAAATAAAAAAAAAGTCACAAGTCGAAAGTCTAGAGTGCCAACAACTTACAACTGACAACGGAGATGCGCAGTGATGATGCGGAGTATGTGAAAGGTGGTATCGTTGACAGTAATAAAGTCTATAAGGTCGAAACGGAGCCAATTTCGAATCAATATCGAATGAATTCAATTCTGCAATCTGAAAATCGGAAAAACGCATGAATATGACGGACGAGTTGCTCCAGTCGGAGGAGTGGATGCGGTTTCAGGAGGCGGCCGGAAGGCACGTCGTGCGTCTTTGCGGTAAGGATTGGAGCGCGAACGGAGTCGTGCATTCTTTGCCGGTCGTGGGGGAATACCTGTATGTTCCACGCGGACCACGCGTGGAAAGCACAAAGCCCAAAATACAAATACCAAACGAAACACAAAACCCGGAACACAAAACCCGGATAGGACCTGTAATGGAAGCGTTGCGAGCGAAAGCGAAGGAGCTGAATGTCGGATGGATACGGATCGAACCGGAGACGGAGGACGTGCTTTCGGAGATTCGCGAAGCGGTGAAAGGAGTGAGGATTACGAAGGCTCCGCATGACATGCAGCCGCGCGAGACGTTCGTGGTTGACCTTGCTCTTACCGAAGAAGAACTGCTTGCGGCGATGAAACCCAAAGCAAGGTACAATATCGGCGTCGCGAAAAAACGTGGCGTGAACGTGATGATGTCGTCCGATGCGAAATATGTGGAGGCGTTTATCCGGTTGGTGATGGGAACCGCGGACCGCAAAGGGATCGTTCCGCATCCGAAGGGCTATTATAAAGCGATGTGTGCGTCGCTTCTCGGTGAGAACGGAAAAATCTTTGCAGCGGAAAAAGATGGTGAGATCATCGCCGCGAACGTGGTCGTTTTCCATGGGGACACGGCGACGTATCTGCACGGCGGATCTGATGAGGCATTCCGGGCGGATATGGCGCCGTTTCTTCTGCAGTGGGAGGCGATGCGCGAAGCGAAGCGGCACGGATGTTCGCGGTATGATTTCGGTGGAGTTTCCATGGCGGAGCTTGAGGCGGGTACGGGAAAGTGGCTCGGCATCACCCGGTTCAAGACCGGTTTTTCTCCCACGACTTCCGCGACCGTATTTCCGGGCGCGTATGATATCGTCCTGTCTCCTGTGCGGTACGGGGCGTACAGGATGATGCAGAGAGTGAAGAGGATTGTCAGGTGATTCAAAATATAAATCTTCTCCGTTGTCATTCCGACCGAGTCCGCAAGTGGAGGAATCTGCCCTACAACACGATTCACCTCCGTTTATTGCAAATTCCTCGACTTCGCTCGAGATGACAAACAAAAAGAATTGAGTATAAACGTTGTCATTCCGACCGACGAGTCTGCAAGGAGTGGAGGAATCTGCTTGAAGCGAGAACCTGCTTGATTCGTTGCAGATCCCTCGACTTCTCCGGCATGCGCCGGACTTCGGCTCGGGATGACAAACTATGTTGTGAATGTATGAAAGCATACTGCGTTTACATTCTCGCGAGTATCAATAAAACGCTCTATATCGGGGTGACAAGTGATTTGAAGTGGCGTATTTGGGAACATAAAAACAAGGTTGTGCCGGGCTTCACGGAACGGTACAATGTCGACAGGCTGGTGTATTATGAACAGACGGAGAATGTCTATTCGGCACTGGAACGCGAGAAACAGCTAAAGAAGTGGCGAAGGGACAAGAAAATATCCCTGATCGAGAAAGAGAATCCGCTGTGGGAGGATTTGTATCCGACATTGTGAGCGACGGCGTGTCAATTGCTGGTCCCTCGACTCCTCCGGCATGCGCCGGATTTCGGCTCGGGATGACAAACAAAAAGAATTGAGTATAGTCGTTGTCATTCCGACCGAGTCCGCAAGTGGAGGAATCTGAATGGAACGAGGAAATTGATCTTGTTTGTAGCAGATCCCTCGACTACGCTAGGGATGACAACATTAGGTCCCTCGACTATTCCAGCATGAGTCAGATTTCGGCTCGGGATGACAATATTAGAAAGTATTTCCTATGAAATCCTTCAAACGACTCGTCTCGAAAATCGTGCCACAACGATCCAAGAACGTCGCGCATGGCGCGGAGGCATGGCTGTCCGCCGCACTGTTCGGATTCCCGGCGAAGGGGATGACGATTGCGGGGGTCACGGGAACGGATGGTAAGACGACGACGGCGAATTTCCTGGCGAACATGCTCGAGGCCGGCGGGAAGCGCGTCGCGCTCGCGTCGACGGTATCGTTTAAGGTCGCTGGCAGCGTACGGGTGAACGCGTCGAAATACACCACGCTTGGCGGATACCATCTTCAGAAGTTCCTGCACGATGCGAAAAAAGCGGGGTGCACGCATGTCGTGCTCGAAGCGTCCTCTCACGCACTCGATCAGGGGCGACTGTCGGGCGTCCGTTTCGCGGTCGCCGTTATTACGAACGTGACCCGCGAACACCTCGATTATCACAAGACGATGGAAGAATACCGTCGGGCGAAGCGTCGTCTGTTCAATCACGCGGATGCGGCGGTCGTGAATCTCGACATGTGGGAGCCGGAGTTTTTCTTGCGTCGGGCGAAGCGGAAGTCGACCTATTCCACGATCGAATCCTCGGCGGACCTCCTTGCCGAAAACCTGACACTTTCACTCGACGGATCGAAATTCTCGATCGGTGAGACCGACTTCGAACTTCGCCTCCCAGGCAAATTCAATGTCGAGAACGTGCTTGCCGCGGCGGGGGCCGCGTCGCTACTCGGCATTCCGATGGACGTGATCGCGCGGGCTGCATCGGAACTCGTGCTGGTGCCGGGGCGCATGGAATCCGTGAAAAACGGACTCGGCGCGACGATCATCATCGACTATGCGGTGACACCGGACGCACTCGGCAAGCTCTACGAACTCGTTTCGTCGATGCGGACCGTCGGGACGAAGATCGTTTCCGTGTTTGGGGCCTGCGGGGACCGCGATCGGGGCAAACGACCGATCATGGGAGAGATCGTCTCATCGAATGCGGACATCGTAATCCTGACCGATGAAGACCCGTATTACGAAAATCCGGAGCGCATCCTTGACGAAATCCAGGAAGGTATCCGCAACAAGGAAATCGGAGAATCGTATTTCCGCATACGTGACCGACGAACGGCGATACGAAAAGGACTTTCACTGCTCTCTCCGGGCGACATCATGCTCGTGACCGGCAAGGGCGCCGAGGAGATGATGCAGGTCGACGAGAAGAAGATTCCCTGGAACGATCGGAAGGTGGTCCTGGAGGAGTTGTCCGGCATGGGGCGGTAGCTCTCCGTATCCCATGCGTTCCGCGTGGTATACTGGATATGATAAATATTTTCAAACGCGGATATGACGGATGAGAGAATGATCGACCCCTCGGAAGTGGGCGGACCTGGCGGGCTGAAACTCGGATCCGTCGAGGAAGAGCGGGCCCGCATACACCTCGGCATTCCCGTGTATGCGACCGAGTCGGACAAGAAGGCTGGTTGGAAGCGTCCCTTTACCAAGGAGGAACAATGGAGGATTGAAGCGTATCTCGGACGCCCCCATGCCCATGTTGAGCGCAATGGAATAACCCCGACATCGTCCGAAGACGAGCATTTCAAGGCGAAGACGTACGAGGAATTGTCTGATGCGATTGTCGAACACGGCCAAAGGATGCAGGAAGTGTATGAAGATATGCGCGGCCGTATCGGTATCGGCGAAGATAGCCTCGTTCCAGAGCCGGGAAGCGAAGCGGAACGCACGGTTCTCGACCAGGCCATGGAGCAGGTGAAGGGTGAAATCATCCGGTTGAACCGAGAAGGGCGAACTTCAGAGAGCGATCCCGCATACGTCGACATATCACGGGCGTATGAATCGTTCAAGGAATACGTGAGGCATCGCAAGGCGTATCTCGGCCTGTCGGCATACCGGAAGAAGCATTTCGCGTCGCGGGAAGCGGATCAGGAGAAGCAAGGCCAGGAAAGGGCGAATGCGATACGGGCCGCAGAAGCACATGAAAGCATCCTGCAAAGGTTTGCCGGAAAGATGCGCTAGGTCGGTTATGGTCAAACCTCCCGAAGGCGGGAGGTTTTTCAACCCTTGACAATATGTACATTCCGTGTAAGATATGTGGTCTGCCGAAAAGTCGGTCGGACGGTTCTTTGACTGAAAATTTGACTGAAAACCAGAAGGAGAGGCATTCCCTCTTTTGTCCACAACCACAGGAGGCGAAAATGGCACGAAAAAGCCGTTCCCGCCTTCAGCGGGATCTGAGAAATGGGACTACCAAAAAAATGATCGTCGAGGCCGTGCGGGATTTTCCGCGAAAGTCGGGGTATGCGCATCCGATGACCGTCTGGAAATATATCGCGGGTCTCTGCGTGTTTCATGGTACGTACCTGAAAATCGCATTCGTCACGGAAATCAGCGGTGCGGTGAAAAAGTATGTCGACAAGGAATTCTTCCCGGATGAGCGCGCGATGGGTGTTATCATGTTTCCAGAGGGCACATTCGGTCGGAAGGAGCACCATTACGAAATCAGCGCGCTATGCCCCGACGTGATGGCATATCTCGAAGTCCGCGACCCGATCCGTGTGGCGGTTTATGAACACCTGTTCTATCGGTGTCATGAACGTTGGTTCGATGCCATCGAAGCGGCATCCCGCGCGCTGATCGAACAGGAACGGACGAGACGGACGGACGAGACGCAAATCGTCGACATCGTCAGAAAGATCGAAACGGACGCACTTAAGCGGGCATTTATCGCGAAAGCGAATGTATGACGGGAGCATCTTTATGATACTCCCGTTCGTTTTATGAACTCGGTCCGTTTTCCAATCAGTCGCCGAGGCGTTTTCGAGGAGTGAGCTGAGAAACAAAAAAGCCAGTCCCGTGAACTGAAATGGGACTGGCAAAAGGTTTCGAGGCGTCGCGTATCGCGGATTTATTCTTTTGCGTTCGGCATAACGAACGATACGACCAGTAAAAAGCCACTTACGTTGGTTACCAATGTGGCCTCGCCGACCAGGATGATCTGGTCTTCTGGTAACGTGGAAAACTTCTCCGATAGCTCCTTGGCAATGAGGGGGCGCAGGAAGGCATCCCTCTCAAGATCGAGCCTCTTAGGGCCTTCCGCATTATCCCCGAAGCTGGTCAGACGCTTCGCTTGTTCGGGGTTCAGGTGGACGGTAACGATTGAAGCGGACCCCTTGTTATTACGGGGATCGGTCAAAATTTTCGAAGAATTGATTGGCATGTGGCCTCCATTGGTTATGATGGTTGTTAAATTAATCGGACTGCAGGGACTTCGGTCTCTAGGCTGTATATCGTTTCACGTCGGTTTTGTCAACCCCCTGTACCCCACCTTCAACAATTAATTGCAACGCTTCCGTCTGATACGATAAAACGTACTAACGAAGCGTCATATGAAGCGAAAAGGACGGGAAGGCTGGAAACGGCTCTCCCTCGACGAACGGATACGGATCGAGATCCGATACCGGGACGGGTGGAGTCTCGGAAAGATCGCCGAAGAACTTGGAAACGGAAGGACGAAGGGTACGGTATTCCGGGAGATACGGGGAAGACCGAGAAAGGGTCGTGGCCGATACGACGCGAGACGGTCCCATGCGGAAGCCATGGAACGAAGGAAGGGAAAGCGGGGTGAACGACTCAAAAACGATATCGTCCGTACATACGTGACGGAGAAGCTCAAGGAAGGGTGGTCTCCGGAGCAGATTCATCTCCGTCTTCCCATCGATCATCCCGGAGAATCCGTCTCGCATGAGGCAATCTATCAGTATGTCTATGCGCAGATACACCGGGGCGGGAACGGGTCCGTGAAGCCGGGGTGCGAGGACCTCCGTCCCTTCCTCGCCAGACGGCACAAGCGAAGAGCGAAAAAGGGCTTCCGAAAGGAAAGAAAGGCGGAGAAGGCCACTTCCATGCCCTCAATCGAGGCTCGGCCGGAAACCGTCTCGCTCCGAAAGGAGATCGGGCACTGGGAGGACGACTGCATCGTCTCACGGCAGAGCAGGGACCGGCTGAAGACGGTCAACGAGCGGGTCTCGGGAATCGTCCTTATCGGGAAAATGGGAGACGGAAGCATCGGATCGTCGAATGGTTCGGTCATCGGTCGGCTCAGAGAGGTTCCGAAGCGGTATCGAAAAACACTCACCCGTGACCGTGGCAGCGAGAATCTCGGCTGGAAGGAACTGGAAAAGGCGCTCGGTATCTCCTGCTATTTCGCCCATCCATACAGCTCGTATGAGCGCGGAAGCAATGAGAATCTCAACGGACTCATCCGGAGATACTACCCGAAGAAGACCGACTTCTCGAAGGTCTCCGACGAGGATATACGAAGGGTCGAGTCTCTGCTCAACTCCCGTCCGAGGAAACGACATGGCGGGAAGACCCCGTACGAGGTATTCTATGAACGGACAGGGGGTTGCATTAGATTGTTGAATGTACCCATCATCACAACGAGCTGGATCAACCATCGTTGTTCGAAAAACTCATCTAATCCGACTACTGACGCCCTGCCGGCGTAGCCGGCAAGTACAAAGCCACCGGACCTCAGTCCGGTGGTCGGTTACTGCGCAACTGAAGATCGTAGACGAGAAGATCGAATGGGCGAATGGAAAGATCGAGCGAGGGGAGTGGAAACATGGCGGGGAGCTTCCTCCGGAGGATACGGAATCGCTTATGGGTGAGTTCGGCGATATTCCTGATTTTTTCGGAAGCGGTGCCCGAGTTTAGCCGCGGATTCGGGCACGTGGAAGGCGGCATCCGAAGACCGATTTTGCGGCGTGAGAGCCGCGGAGACGGCCAGGTGATGCCAGTTCCGGATCTTGCGGAAAGCGATCAGAAAGTCGGATTCGGACACCCGAGAGCGGGCAAGGTCGATTCGGATTTCATGCCGCAAGACTGACGGTGTGTTGTTGAATAAACGGACCCGTACGGGTCCGTTTTCGTATCCGCCGACTCGTGGCGTGAGGACGGCGGTAGAGACGGGGCATACCCCGTCTCTGCGTGTCGAGAAGATGGTAATGCGTCACAGGGTCGCAGCCAGCAGGAGGGTCGCGATGAGACCGATGAGACCTCCGACAATGACTTCGCTGACACGGTGGCCGACGCGTTCCTTGAGGCGGGGAAACTTGCTCTCGTCTATGTCGAGCTGTTGGACGAGCATGTTGAGGTATCGGCCCTGATCGCCGAGGTACATACGGATACGCGCCGCATCGTCGACGAGGACGAACGCGAGCGCCGCGGCGACGGCGAAAGATCCGGAGGTCACTCCCTCGTACCACCCGACGCTGACCGCAAGCGAGACCGCGAATGCGGTGTGTGCCGACGGCATGTGGCCGTGTGTGAACATGTACTCCGGCTTCCATCCGTGTTTCATGGTGAATATGGCGAATTTGACGAGTTGGGTTCCGAGGCCGACGGTGATTGGTACGAGGAAGACGAGGTACGGGCGGATTGCGTCCATAGGAACAGACGTTATGTTGGTACGGAATTATTATAGCATGAAGGACGCTTTCTCCGTCTTGGGCGGCGTGGTACACTGGAGGAGTTATCCTGCAAATAAAGCGATTTTACGGTATGGAATTCTGGGAGAAGGGACTGAATCCGGAACAGAAGAAAGCCGTCCTTCAAACTGAGGGGCCGGTACTTATCCTGGCCGGGGCGGGATCGGGAAAAACGAAGACGCTCACGCACCGTATCGCCTATCTGATCGCGGAAAAGCGGGTCGCGCCGGGGAATATCCTGGCGGTCACGTTTACGAACAAGGCCGCCGGGGAGATGCAGGACCGTATCGAGAGCCTGCTGGCCAGCGCCGCCGATGAAAGTCGGACGCCGATCGCGTTTCGCGGGTTTCCGCATATCGGGACATTTCATGCCATTTCGGCCAAGATACTTCGGAACGACATAGGAACGCTCGGAATCGATCCGCGCTTCAACATACTCGATGCGGACGATCAGATCGGTATCGTGCGGACGGCGATGAAAGAGCTTGAGATCGATGCGGATCAGGTGAAGCCGCGTTCCGTCCTCGAGGCGATATCGCGCGCCAAGAGCGATTCGCTCGACGACGAGAGTTATGCGTCCCGTGCGACGGGTTATTACGAGGAGCTGGTCGCCAAGGTATTCCGACGATATCAGGAGGAATTACGCAAGACGCAGAGTCTTGATTTCGATGACCTTCTTCGACTGGTCGTGAAGTTGTTCCGGACGTCGCCCGAAACGCTTGAGCGGTATCAGAACCTGTTCCGATATATCCTTGTCGACGAGTATCAGGATACGAACCCTCTGCAGTACGAGTTGATCCGACTGCTCGCGATGAAGCGGCGGAACCTGTTCGTCATCGGTGACGACTATCAGTCCATCTATCGGTGGCGGCAGGCGGATATCCGCAATATCCTCGAGTTCGAACGGGACTATCCGGAGGCCGAGGTCATCATGCTGGAGCGGAACTACCGTTCGACACAGATCATTCTCGATGCGGCCGGAAGCGTTATTGCGAAGAATCGAAGTCAGCGAGAAAAGAAGCTGTGGACCGAATCGAAAGAAGGGGAGCTTATCACCGCGCGGACACTTCGGGACGAGGCGGAAGAGGCGGAGTTCGTCGCGCGGAACGTGACTTCGAAGGTGAAAGACGGGCGTCGATTCGGCGATTTCGCCGTTCTTTATCGCACGAACGCGCAATCCCGGGTGCTCGAGGAGGCGTTTCTCCGTTATTCGATACGGTATCGGATCGTGGGCGGCCTCAAATTCTATCAGCGCAAGGAAGTGAAGGACGTCATCGCGTATGCGAGACTTCTGATGAATCCCCATGATCGGCTTGCACTCGAACGGGTCATCAATGAGCCGAAGCGGACCATCGGAGACGTGACGCTCGGTAAATGGTCGGCGTTTGCGGAGTCGCGCGGAGAGGATCCGCTGAAAGCCGCGGAATCGCTTACGGCGGCGGAAAGCGGCATACCCGAGAAGAAAATCCTGATTATCAAAAAATTCGCGTCTTTTCTGTCGAAACTCGGTCGGGATGCTGAAAAGGTGGACGCCGATATGAAGTTTTCGACTCTTCTTGTGAGTCTGGCAACGGATTCGGGGTATCTCGCCTCACTGAATGACGGAACGGCCGAAGGAGAGGATCGTGAACAGAACGTTCGGGAACTGTTCGGGGTCGCCAAGAAATTCGACGACCGTCCTGTGCGGGAGGCACTCCTTTCGTTTCTCGAGGACGTCGCGCTTTCTTCCGATACCGATTCGATCGATGGCACGGCCGATTCGGTTCATCTTATGACGTTGCATAGCTCAAAGGGGCTTGAGTTTCCGATTGTCTTTCTGGTCGGACTCGAGGAGGGCGTCTTCCCTCATTCGCGGAGCGCGTTTTCCGAAGAGGACCTCGAGGAAGAACGACGGCTCATGTATGTCGGTCTTACCCGAGCCAAGGAAAAACTCTATCTGCTTTCGGCGGAGACACGTATGCTGTTCGGGTCCACGAGCGTCAATCCGCCGTCGCGGTTCGTGTCCGAGATCCCGACGCATCTGGTCGAGGAGGCGATCGTCGAGGAAGGCTCGTCGTTTCTGTCCGCGATGTCGCGGCCGAAGCGTTCCCGATACGGTAATTCCGCGCTGTTCGCGAAGCGCTCCGGTGCGAAGAAACATTCATTCGATATTCCGAAAAATACGGACCTACCGGCACCCAAGCATTCGTCGAGCAAAACGAAACAGGCCAAAGAAACCGATCTCCGGCCGGGAGACAGCGTCGAACATCCCGATTTCGGCGGGGGTGTCGTCGTGGCGATCGCGGGAACGATCGCAACCGTGGCGTTCCGCAAGGCCGGCGTAAAAAAACTCATGCTCGGTACGGCCCCGTTACGGAAAGTGTAGGCCGTATCAGTCGGTGGTCTCCTCTAAAAAGGAAACGAGGCTTTTTGACAGTGGAAGATGACCGGGGAGAATGACCGATAGGATCGTCTCGACCGGTATCCAGCGGACTTCGTCGAGATCGTCTCCGGCCGCTTCTTTTCCGCTTACGAATTCGGCCGCGAAGAAGGCGGTCATGACTTTGTCGTCCTCGAATCGATACCGTTCGTCCGGAATGCGGAAGGAACCCAGATACCGAGTACTTTCACATCGGATTTCACCCGCTTCTTCGCGAAGTTCGCGAAGGGCGGCCGATTCGAGCGACTCGTCTGCCGCGTCGACGAAGCCGCCGATGAACCGGTACCGGTCGCCGTCGCTTCGTTTTCGCCCGAGGAGGACATGTTTATCGGAGTAACGTATTGGGGCGATGTCGATCGCCTGATAGGAGAGGGCGGGGCGGAGTGATTGCGCGTGGATGAGGCCGGCGCGGAATCGGTGATTTTCGGTGTCGGATTCCGAGAGGTGCGCCCTGATATCCGTACCGGAAGGTGCCGGAATGGCGGGAACGAACTTAGTCGGAAACGACCCTTCGTAAAACGGGATGAAACTGTCGCGCGAACCGTACAGGACTGCGGAATGGTTCGGGAAGAGACTCGTAACAACCTGATCGATATCTTCCGACCAGCCGCGGTTCGACGGCTGATCCCGCGTTTCGAGAATGACCGCCTCGGGGTACGTTTCGCGGATCATCCGTTCACGCACGGAAAACGGAAGAGGGTTGCGTGCCGATGGCAGGGCTTTGGTGGTGCCGATCAGAATAAGGATGGCGTCGTTTTCGGACAGTGCGGTATCGATGAGATGACGGTGTCCGTCGTGCAGTTCGGGAACTTGGAATCGGCCGATGACGACGGCAAGTCGCTTGTTCATAGGTGTCGTGAAACAATTTCTCCTGATATAGGGACTACCGTCCGCCCTTCTTTTTCTTCGCGTGGAAGGCCTCGTGGATTTCTCGGAGGTGCTCGTTGGTGACGTGGGTGTATATCTGGGTCGTCGTGATGGACGCGTGCCCGAGCATGGCCTGTACCGACCGGATATCCGCGCCGTTTTGGAGGAGGTCGGTCGCGAACGAGTGACGAAGGGTGTGTGGGTGCACGTCTTTGACGATACCTGCCTTGGCGGCATAGCGCTTTACGAGCCGTTGCACGCTCCGCTCGGTGAGCCGGATATCGGTCGATCCCCGTTCGCGGACGAAGCCTTTCTTTGATACGGGTATGGCGATGAAGAGTGCCGGATCCATATCACTCCGTTTCTCAAGGTACCGATATAGGGCATCCCGCGCGTCAGAGGACAGGAAGACGACCCGGAGCTTGGAACCCTTGCCGCGTACGCTGAATTCGCCTTTCTTCAGATTGACCGAGTCACGATCGAGCGAAGTGAGCTCGGAAACGCGAAGGCCTGCCGAAAAAAGCAATTCGAGAATGGCGCGATCGCGGAGGACTCGGAGCGATGTGCCGGAAGCCGCCGCGATGAGGCGCTCGACCTCGTCGAGCTCCAGGAAATCCACCTGACGTGTCGGGGTCTTGCCGACCTCGATCTTTTCCGAAGGCACGGTCGCGACGTCCTCTTTGGACAGGTATTTCAGGAATGAACGCAAAACGACGACGTGATAGGTCTGAGTCGATTTTCGAAGCGGCTCACCGCTTTGTGACGTTTCCCGGTTGAGACGAATGCGGTATTCCCGGACACGCTGAATCGTTATGTCTTCCGGCTCTCGTATGCCGGCCATGGTAAAAAACTTCTCCAACGAGCGCTCGTAGCTGTCGATAGTGCGCGGGGAGCGGTCAAGCTCGATCTCGAGGTGTTCCAGGAACCTCCGCATCAGTAAATGTATCGAATCCGTTATCCCGGCCTTTTTCGTTGGGTTCGTATTCATAATCTCATTATACATGCTTCATCCGGATACCGTTCATCCCTTGTTCAGGCGTTTTGTGTTTTCGAGAATCACCAGTGCAATTTTGGCTTATATAAGGTATGAAATGCAGTATTATAGCAGGAAAATCGTTGACACGGCGGGTCATTCCGGATATACTGCCCCCTGTAAGTATTCAAGGCGGAAGCCGATGGCACTGACGGCTTTTTTTGTTCAAAAAGCACCAGGCCTACCGTTTTCTCCTGAAGAAAGGGAGTATCCCTATCATCACTCTCTCACGTCTTAAAGAGTGCCTTTCCCGCGGATGGGAACGAATCACGGTAGGATTCGCCTCATTCGAGACGGAGGTACATCATATCCAGCGTGAAGCGCTCGACTTTCTGAAGAGCGGCTTTGGTGAACGTCTATTGGGGGCATTCCGAACCTACGGATCGTTTTCGCTGGTCATGTCGAGTGCGCTTCTTGTCACCGCGACGAACGTCGCCCATGAACGGGGCACGAGCGCCGTTTTCGGGTATCTCGGCAATAACGATGTCGCAGCCCTGTCCTCGGCCTCGAAGAGACGATTCGCGGCAGAAACCTCCTCCAAGTCCAGCCTGTCGCTCGTTCCGCTTTCGGCGTCGACGGTGGCGGTGGATCTTTCAAAACGTACGTCGGAGGACGAGGGCGCCGCTTTTCAGGGAGGCGCGCTGCTTTCCGCTCAGGCGGACAATGCTATTATGAGGGATCCGGAGGAGGAAGGGGGCGTGAGTATCTATACTGTGGCCGAGGGAGATACGGTGTCCGGTATCGCTGCGAAGTATGGGATTACGGTCAATACGATCTTGTGGGCGAACGACCTTGATAACGTGGATTCGATCAAGCCCGGGGACCAGATATTCATCCTGCCGGTCGCCGGCCTTACCCATGTGGTCGCTTCCGGTGACACGATCGATTCTATTGCCGCGAAATATAAGGCGGACCGGGAGAAAATCATCGCGTACAACGGGTTGCCGGCGAACGGAGAACTGTCGTCGGGCGAATCTATCGTCATACCGGGCGGGTACAAGGAACTGCCGAAGCCCGAGGTGGACACGTCCGGACTGGCGCGCAGGCAGTATGCTTCCTCGTCTTCTGCGGGCGTGGTTACCGATGTCTCGGGCGGCTATAAGCAGTTGGATGGGAAGGCCGGCTCAGGACACCGATTTCCGTATGGGTACTGTACATGGTATGTGGCGCAAAAGAGGTATGTGCCATGGGGTGGAAACGCCGGAACCTGGTTGTTCAACGCACGTTCGATGGGATACCGTACCGGCAAGAGCCCGGCGAAGGGTGCTATCGTCGTTACGACCGAGAACCGGTACTACGGTCATGTCGCCGTCGTCGAAAGTGTTTCCGCCGGTTCGATAACGGTCTCGGAGATGAACTATAGGGGATGGGGAAAGACGGACCGCCGCGTCATACCGACGTCGAGCCGTGTCATCAAGGGGTATATCTATTGATGGGAGTCCGTCGGTCACGATTATGCGGCGCTTTGCAACCAGTGGAAGTGTCTTCGTGTGTGAGGCGATGTACAATGCCTTCATCGATTCCTCGTTCTGATTTCGCAGGCGTTCATTTTTATGAAAGCGGACTCCCCCTTTTTTAATTTTTGTTGTATGATTAGATACGTCGAGGAGAATCTGTCCAGCTATGCCTTTGAGCTTCAGAGGGAAAAACAAAAAACAGATCCGGAACGTACTCCTGGTCTCATTTTTCATATTCTCGGCGGCGTTCATGCTGCATGTCGGAGCCGATGCGACGGACCTATCCGGTTCTGGAATCGGAGTGATGAGCGCGCATGCCGATGAAATCAGCTCAGTGGATCGGATTGGAGCATGGCTGTGGGACAAAACGATCGGTGCGGCCGTAAACGGGCCGCTCTTGGTCGTGAACGTGCTTTTGTACATGTTCCTGCAGCTCCTGTCGCTCGTATTGGTACTGGCGACGACCGTTTTCGGGTGGGCGGTCAATCCTGCCGCGACGCACAACATGCTGAACATGGCGAGCGTATACACGTTGTGGCGGATGATTCGTGATTTTTTCAACCTCTTCTTCATTCTCACTATCTTATTCATCGCGTTCTCGACAATTTTTCAGGTTTCGGCCTACAATTACAAGAAACTGTTGTGGCACCTCGTGCTTATGGCACTTCTGGTCAACTTCAGCTTTCCCGTAACGCGATTCATCATCGATGCCACCAATGTCCCGATGTACTTCTTCATGGAAAACATCTTCAGGGACAAATCGCAGGCGGACGCGACGCAGCTCTTTGGAACTGTCTTCTCCTCGACGAATCTCAGAGATATACTCATACCGGACTTTAGGACGGTGGCGACTTTTTCGAATGCGAAAAGCATGACGTTGCAGCTGCTGACGTCCATCATTTTCATGTTCCTTTTCAGCATGTCTCTGCTCGTGCTCGCACTCCTGTTCCTGTTCAGGCTTGTCATACTTACGGTGCTCATCATTTTTTCCCCGGTTGGGTACGCAGGAACGGCGATTCCCGGATTCGAAAAATACGCCAAGCAGTGGTGGGAGTCGCTCATGAAGCATGCGATATTCGGTCCGACCGCCATGCTCATGCTCCTGGTCGCCATAACGTTCCTGCGGGAATTCAAGGTGAACCAGTCCGTACCTACGAACAGCTTCTCGTCGTTCAGCAAAGAGCTTACTTCTGATCAGAGCCAGGCGGACATCATTTCGGCGATGGCGACGAGCATCGTCCCGATTTTTCTCATCTGGACCGCGATTTCCGTCGGACAGATGGTCGGTGTCCAAGGGGCATCCGGAGTCACATCCTGGGCGCAGAAGACGTCGAAAGGTCTTGGACGGAAGTTCTCCGGAGCCGATAGCATCCAGAGGAACTGGAAGGAGTATAAGAAAGAGCGTGAAGGGCGATCGAGTGCCAAGTTTGCGGCGAATAACTGGGGGGCGAAACTCGGCAAAAACCTCAATTCGAAACTCGATGAGGTAAGCGCTTCCCGTACGAAGAGCTTTGACTGGAAGGATCCATCCACGTATAGGAATGTCACGAGTCTGGAGACGGCAAGGGCAAGGCAGGCGCGCTTGCGTTATCTGAATCATGATCTTGAGGCCGTGAACAAGGCAGCAAAGGATAACCTCCTTGAACAAAAGAGTGACGATCAGATTCAGGAAGATCATAAAAATGCTGTAGACAAGAAGGACTACAAGATGATAGCGGCGACAGCCGGAGTCATGGGTGCGAGAAATATGAAGGTCGAGCAGAAGGCCCTTGATATGGTCAGGGAGAAGTATGGAAAGGTCGGCGGTATCGACAGCCTAGTTACGAAAGACGTGGAGAAAAAGCTTATAACTTCGGATCCCGGTCGGGTACTTACGACGAGGGATGCGGCCGGTAACGAGGTCTTCAACGAAACGAAGTTCAAGGAGATGCTCAGCAAGGGGCAGATTGATCGTGACAAGATTGCCGCCCATGGTTGGACGGAGAACGTAACCCGGCTCATGAACGAGGAGAAGAAATTGGATGCGAAATTCCTGAACGATCTTTCGAAAAAGAACCCAGCTGCCGTGGCTCAGATTGCGAGGAGTATCGATGCGGAAATCACGAGGATGAGCACGTTTACCGGCCGTATGACTCCGACGCAGCAGGCCGCGCACGATAAGGCTTTGACAAGCCTCCATGTGGCACACGTAAATCGTACTGGAGACTTCCATGCTTCCGCAACGGACAGTCAAAGGGCGGCAGTCTTTAAAAAGGCGGATGCGGATGTCTTGAAGAACATGGGTTCGGCGGTGCTCGCCGTGAATGCTGCGGTAATCGCTGAAAACATGAATGCCCAGCAATTCGGGACGACGATAAGTAAGCTTGCTCAGGATGGAACAGACGTTACGAATCTATTAAACAATATAAACGGGCTGCGTCCTCCTACAAGAAATGCGATGAAGATTCAGAATGCGTTAGTCAATGATAATCGTCTGAACACGCTCTAGATACACTGTCGATCCATATGCATCCTTTTTTTCTGAAATTAAACGCGATACCGCAACCGATTCAAGATTTCTTCATGTCCAACGATCCAAGATTGTTGTGTGAGGAGGTATGTCAGTTATACGGCTTGCCGGAGGCGGTGATTCCGGCGGTAACAAAGCCGCTCGGCGCCATCTTTGTCAAGGATGCCGCACTTTCGGAGTATCCGAAAAGGATTTCCGATGCCTCGGGAATAGCCGCACAAGTCGCATTTGGGGTATCGTTCGAGGTGAATAAGCGAATTTTCCTTCGTTTTCCGGAATACTTTACCGACGCCGTGAAATGCGGAAAAGAATGGGAGACAAAAAAAAGCGCTCCGGTAATCGGTCTTGAGGAAGCGAAGAAAAAAGTGCTTGAAATGGAGCCCTGGATCTTGGAGCATGAAGACGAAGATCAATCCGTAAGCGCACGATCTGGCGCGGTATTTGAAAAGATTTCGCTCTTACCCGCGCTCGGGAAATACCCGAAGCTCGGGGAGCAGATCGTGACGAGGGAGCGTCTCCAGCTCAAGAGTCAGCCCGAGCCCGTCCGACCGAATCTGACGAACTGGCTTCGAGTCTATCGCGACGAGCTCGGTGTCGGATACCACGATCCGATGACCCGCGGGAAATTCATCTTCGATTCGGTGAATTGCAAGAAGCTTTCTTCGGAGGAGCGAGAGCGACTCAACCTTGTGCTTCGGTCCATCGAGGAGAACATGCCGATAGATATCGATCCGACGAAGATGGAAATAGTTTTCCCGGAGTTCCGCGCTT
Organism: Candidatus Moraniibacteriota bacterium; assembly: GCA_903854995.1. Classification (GTDB taxonomy): domain Bacteria; phylum Patescibacteriota; class Minisyncoccia; order Moranbacterales; family UBA1568; genus JAAXTX01. Next base: position 28,937 of record CAINXS010000073.1, read on the forward strand.
CAGAAAAGAGCCATCCCGTTTCACGTTCTACTGCTCCTGCTACGCCGCTGCCAGCAGTGGTTCTGCCGAAGGTGGTGTCCCAAGTGGCCTGGCCTATTCAGCGGCCATCAGCGCCAAATCCGGTCACCGGACCGGTGAGATCGCCTGGTCCTTCCGCGGTTTCAAACGATGCGGATGTCAGAAGCGAGCGGCCGCAACCGAGGCCTTTCGTCCCGACTCCTCCCGTCTTGCAATCGCCTCCGCCTGCGCCGGCGCGTCGCCCGGTCTCGTTCGTTCCGTCTCCGCCGCCGGATCTTCCGGTCGGCGGGTCGTTCTCATTCTCTTCCTCACATGCTTTGCCGGTAGAATCGGAAGAGGATGGCGGGCTTTCTATTCGCAGGCCGGATGTCGCCCCGCTTCCCTCTGGGCAGGCGGCGTTCGATCAACGGGTTGCCGATAAAGTCGAAGCCGTTCCGTCGGAACTGTCGCGTGATGGGAAGAATAATGCCATTCAACCGACTGCACCGGATATGAACCCGTTTCATATCCATCCGGTCGGTACCCGTGGCGAGTCGACGGATTTTGGTTTCGGTACCGGGAGAACGGTCAATTTGAGGGGGGATAAGTGACAGATTTCTCCGCCCAGTCGTTCGACAGGCAGTGGGTCCGAAACAGGCAATCCGGGATGAGCCGACATTCAGGACGTAATTCGTACCGTGGTTCGGCGGTCACCGATGTAGCGTCCTCGGGAATACCGTGTTCCGCATTCAGTTTCATGTTATGATGTTCAATGTACCGCAGTTCATAGATGTCGAGGACAAGATTGCGGGTCCGTTGACCGCAAAGCAGCTGTTTTGGATGATCGGCATGTTCGCGGCCATCATGGTCGTGGCGTTTTTTTTCCCGGGACCGGTCACGTACGTCATCGCCGTGCCGATCGTCATAGTGTTCGCGCTCCTCGCGTTCTATCGACCCGGCGGTCAGCCGCTCATATCGTATGTGGTTCACGGATTCTTTTTTCTGTTCCGTCCGAAGCTGCTTATATGGAATCGTCCGAAAGCCGCGCCTGTTCGGACCGTCGAGAAAAGGCAGGAACAGAAGGACACTGCTAGGACGAGAGCCGTGAGCGGCGAGGAAATACGGCGAATGGCGGAGATGATGGACAGACGATGATCGGAAATCCGGCCCCGGACGCGATTTCTTGGGAGTACGGAAGCGGTTGCTTCCGGCATAATCAGAGGAAGCCACGAGAAAATAAACGGTATGGAGTTTCTCACCCCGAAAAACAGGCCGTCCGAAGCGGCGAGTACGCAGAAATATGTCGATGTGGCCGATGTCCGTGACGGCGTGATCGTGCTACGGAACGGTTCGATCCGATGCATCCTTTTGGCGTCGTCGATCAACTTCGATCTCAAGTCGAGCGAAGAGCAGGACGCGATCATCGGTCAGTATCAAGGCTTCCTGAATTCCCTCGACTTCCCGCTTCAGATCGTGGTCCATTCAAGACGGTTCCGAATCGAGCCATATCTCGAAAAGCTTGCCGAAGAGGAGAAACATCAGGAAAACGAACTGCTTCGATTCCAGATTTCCGAATACAGGAACTTCGTACAGAGTCTTACGGAAGTCTCGAATATCATGTCGAAGTTCTTCTATATCGTCGTCCCGTTCGCGCCGTCGGAAACGGAACAAGGTGGCCTGTTCGGGAAGCTTGGCGGCATGTTCAGTCCGAAATCGGGGACAACAGTCCGGGGCGAGGTTCTCGAGACATATCGGAACCAGCTGTTCCAGCGCGCGGACCAGGTTTCGGCGGCTCTGATGGGAACCGGGGTGCGCACCGGAATGCTGAGTACGGAAGAGGTCATCGAACTTCTTTACAACACGTATAATCCGTCCGTGTTCACCACGACCATCGTCCGGAACGTCGATCAGATGGAACTTTCCAACCGCTGACCCTATGAAACAACGTATCATTTTCAGAGACAAGGGGGGTGCCGATGCCGATCGCGATGTGGCGGTCGGCCAGACATATCCGCAACAAAGCGCGGCGGTTTCGTACCCTATTCAGGAGGCGTCGCATGCCTCGGGACTTTCCGGCTTTCCGGGTCCCGGCGGAACTCCGATTTCTGCCGCACCGGATCCTTTTTTCCGACCGGAATCACCGAATACGACCGGAAAACCATCGTATCAAGCACCTGCCGAAGCCGCTTTCGGAGATTCTCATTCCGTGAGACTGACGGGATACGATGCTCCGGAGCTCGCTTCGCCGGCTTCCGAACAGCCGGTATCCGCTCCGACCACGGCAGAACGTCCGATGTCTGTTCCGGATGTGCCCCATCAAGCCGCCATACCTGCCGACGGTGTTCCGGTATATGGGGCGTGGTCGGCTTCTCATGAGACGGCGGTTCCGCAGACACTGCAGGATTTCGGTTCCGTTCAGAATCCTGTGGCAGGCCCATCATCGGATTCCTTCGTGAATCCGACTCCGGCGACGTTCACCGCTCCGCAAGCGACCGGTGTTCGCGGGAAAAAGGGTATCCCGGGCGGATTCACGATCCCGAAATTCTCTCTTCCGGGCGTGCCTTCGGCATCGGAGGATCAGGACCTGTATAGCCGCGGGGTCGCGACTCTTCGCGATCTCATCGCTCCTCCGGCGATCCGCCTTTCTCCTGCCTCTATTCAGGTCGGCGACGTCGTCGCTCGGACCCTTTTCATCATGGCATATCCGAAGTATCTTGGAACGAACTGGTTTTCGCCGATCATCAACATGGACGCCCCGATGGACATCTCCTTCTTCGTCCATCCGATCGACACGCGGGAAATAATGAAGGATCTTCGGAAGTCGGCAACGCAGGTGCAATCCCAGATATCCATCGAGGCGCAGGACGGGAAAATCCGCGACCCCGTCCTCGAGTCCGCGTTGCAGAATATCGAGGAACTTCGTGACAGTCTTCAGCAGGGGACGGAGAAATTCTTTCGTTTCGGAATATACGTGACCGTGTACGCGTCCGACGAGAAAGCGCTCACGGAACTCTCGCAGGGCATCGAGTCGATTCTCGAGGCGCAGCTGGTCTTCTCGAAGCCGGCCGTCCTTCGGATGGATCAGGGATTCGTGGCAACCCGCCCTCTCGGGATGGACGTTCTTGACATAGCGAACAATCTCAATACGTCGCCTCTCTCGACGACGTTCCCGTTCGTATCATCCGATCTTTCCTCGAACGAAGGGATCCTGTACGGTATAAACAGGCACAACAATTCCCTGATACTGTTCGACCGGTTCAAGATGGAGAACGCCAACATGGTCGTGTTCGCGAAGTCCGGTGCCGGAAAAAGCTATGCGATAAAGCTCGAAGTGCTTCGATCCATGATGTTCGGGACGAACGTGATCATCATTGACCCGGAGAACGAGTACCAGCATCTGTGCGAGACCGTCGGCGGGACGTTTCTCGGGATCTCCCTGTCCTCCGATTCCCATCTCAACCCGTTCGACCTTCCGAAAATCGGAAAACAGGACGATGACGAGGGGGTATTCCGGAGTCATGTCGCGAACCTGATCGGTCTCCTGCATCTTATGCTCGGCGCCGTTTCGCCGGACGAGGATTCGCTGCTTGACCGCGCGATCCGCGAGACCTACGCGATACGGGATATTACCGAACTTTCGGATTTCCGATCGTTGACCTCGGCGTCATTCCCGACCATGTCCGATCTGCATGCGGTGCTTGGGAACATCGAGGGCGGGGAATCGCTTGCGGCTAGGCTTGAGCGGTATACTGACGGCGTATTCGGAGGTTTTCTCAATCACCAGACGAACGTCACCATGAACAAGCAGATGGTGGTCTTCAATATCCGGGACCTCGAAAGCGAATTGCGGCCTATCGCGATGTACGTCATCCTTCAGTCCATCTGGAACGAAATCCGTGCTGAGATGAAGCAGCGCATGATCGTCGTCGACGAGGCGTGGATCATGATGCAGAACGAGGATGCGGCGGCGTTCATGTTCGGCATCGCCAAGCGCTGTCGGAAATACTATGCCGGGCTTACGACCATAACGCAGGACATCGGCGATTTCATGGCGTCGCGATACGGAAAGCCGATCGTTACCAACTCGTCGATACAATTATTGCTGCGGCAGTCTCCGGCATCGGTAGATCTGATTGCCGAGGCGTTTTATCTGACGGATCACGAGAAGTTCCTGCTGCTCGAATCGAATGTCGGTGAGGGGATATTTTTTGCCGGCACCAAGCATGTCGCCATCAAGGTCATCGCCTCGTACAGCGAGGACCAGGTGATCACGACCGATCCGCGGCAGCTGATCGAGATCGAGGAGGCGAAGCGGGAATTCGATGACGGAAACGGCACATATTGAGAATATGGAATCATACCCCGTGTTCATACAGGAAACGACCCCCGGCGATTCGGAGGAGATTTCGGCGTATGAGCAGATGCAGGAAAGCATCGATTCCGGACGTCGGGCATTCGCCGGTATGCGTGCCGATTATCATCAGCACCTGGAGCAGATCCGTTCCCGGCATCCCACCCTCATCATGTATATGCCTGCCTTGATGGCCGCTGGCCTGAAAGATATGCTCGATGCTCCCGTCAATCTGACTATGATAGGAAGCGGGATCCTTTCGGCCTTTTTCGGAACGATCATTTTTGCCCTGCTGATGCGGATCAAGACGAACTCATCTGTCATGGAATCGAGATTCCTTGTTAAAAAAGCGATTCAAAGGTTCGTCGTCGTCGCGGGATTCTCGATGGCCGATGCGCTTCCGGGTGTCGGTTTTTTCCCGCTCGAATTGGCGTCCGTTTTCTTCATGTTCGTCCTGGACAGGCTGGCTTCCACGAAATTCATAAGCCAGTTCATCGCCGCGTATGAAATCGCTGAAAAGAAAATGAGACGGCATTCCGAGATGGAGGGAGCTTCCTTGGAGTGACGGATATGCTATACTGAGAAAAAAAGAATATGAATCTAGTCCCGCTCCTCTCGCGGTGGAAACGATTTCTCATGACAGGGATATTCGTCATCGCATCCCTGCTCCTGTACGGTCTGTTTCCTGCGGAAAGCCGACTGAATGGAACGGTCCAATCCCTTGTACTCGGCGCGGCTGTCTTTTTCGTTCTACCGATTCTGTTCGTCAGGATGGTGCTCTGCGAGCCATTCTCCACTCTCGGATTCCGTGGCAGCAACAGGCGTTTCGGGGTGGTATCCATCCCGCTCGTTGTCGTTCCGATCCTATCGATCTGGTACGTGCTGCTCCGGACCTATCCGGTCGCCTCTTCCTACGATTTGCCGTCGACGGTCCGAAGCTCTTTCCCGCTCTTCCTTTTTTACGAGGTCGTACTGGTCGGCGCCATTGCGTTCCTTTACGAGACCTTTTTTCGCGGATTGGTCCAGATTTTATGGCTACGCTCTTTCGGCCTTTGGGCCGTTTTCATGCAGCTAGCCCTCTTTCTCGCATTCGTCGTTTCCGTCGGAGGAGGTCTTTCCTGGCAGAACGCACCGATTTTTCTTGCCGGGCTCGCATCCGGATTCGTTGCGTCGTACACCGGCTCAATACCGTATGCTTGGGTTTCGGCATGGCTCGTGTTGTTTCTGTCGGATGTCCTCATCCTTGTTTCCCGATAAATTCGAAACGCTATGAAAACGGACTCTACTATGCGGAAACTGCTTTCGATATCGCTGATGCTCGCCATGGTAGCCGGGCAGGTCTCGTTTTCCGGAATCGCGACGGCGCTTTCCATACCGTCGGCGTCGAGCGTCATGAACGACGTTCAGAAGCGGTATCATATCAATACGGGTTCCGTCCAGAACTTCGGGGAATCGTTCAATGTCGCGTCGACGAAGAAATACGCGCCCGAGCTTTCCATTTCTTTCAGCCCGACCGACCCGAAGGAGGGCCAGAAAGTGACGGCGAAAGCATTTCCGATGTTTTTTTCGAATCCACCGGATCAGCTGTACTATACCTGGTATCTCAAACGCGAAAACGGGTCAAACGACGTCGAGGATTGGAAGACGGAGGCCATGCGGATCATAGCGAATGATGGAGCGGATACGAACAGGTTTCTGCCCGGGTCGAGCGATGACGACGGGTACAAGGCCGAACACGGAGGCGGGGATAGGACATACGTGGATAACGATTGGTGCTATATCCGTGATCCTTCGGATGGTAACTTTTATGAACTCGGGCCATCGAATTCGTCTTCAGCGGATTTCACGTGTGGGACGGCGGGTTATCAGGCGTCATGTATTTCACAGACTCAGAGCGTCGCATCGGATAATTCCTCGACATATCCCTACAAGGTTGACGGATCGCCGGTATGTCAAGGAAGCGCTCCGATCTGCCCGGACGGGTCTCTTGTGCGATGCGTGAATCCGACGGTCGTGGCCGGTACGTTTTCCTTGACTGACACTATTCAGCGGCGCGTTTACCCGGATACGGTTGATCCTGATACCGGCATGTCTACGCCGAACTACGTCTATGATCCGGCGGTGGAGAACAACATGACTTGTCGGGAGAATGGTACTTCGTCCGATGATCGATGCATACATCTTTTTCCGAACGCGACCGGACATACGACCGGAGACGGCAGTTTCGGGGCGGACGAGGAGCGATACTGGATGACGAATCCTGCGGATGCGGACACCGCCGATAACGGGAACAAGGACGAGGCAAACATCGTCGGTCTCGGCCGCGATACGTTTACATGGAATTATCAGAACGGAGACATGCTCGGGCTCGTCGTCGAAGGCGTCTCGATGGTGCCGACGAAACACGACGATTCGACGATGATGATCATGTGGGCGTTTTCTGGAGACGGCTGCCGCGTATCGAATACAGGGAGCTACAACACGACGATCAAAGGATATTCCGTGAACATACCCACCACCGGCATGGGGCGGGACGAGTTCGACGAATGCCTGAAAGACAACCTTGTCGATCCGTTGCAAGCCGGTCAGCAGAATTCGAAAAAAATAGAACTCGATGTCACTGCGACCCCGGATAATCCGACGAACGATCAGACCGGTGAGAAATCCGGCGACACGGTCACGGCGGTCGCATCCATAATGAACTCGACCAGGTCCGATGCCGAAGTCACCTACGAGTGGACAGTCGAGGTGAGCGACAATGCCAATATGGGTAATCCGTTGGACATTACGGACGGACTCAAAGAGAACGGATTGCTCCCGGTCAGCAGAGGGAACGGGTTGAAGACGATTTCCATGCCGCTCAATATGGAAGCTGATATGCTCGGTGGATATGCGACAAACGATCCTCTCTATATGCGGCTGACCGCAATCGCGACTGAAAATTTCAACGCGAGTGGCGATCGGAGCGGGCATAGCGATGTCATCGTGCGTATCAACAATACCGATAAGAAGATTCTCGCCTATGTCTCGAAAGCGGTTCCGTACGGATCGACGTATAAGATGGCGCTTGCCGACGGCGATTCGTCGGACACCGATTCCCTGACGCCGATCTGCAGGGACTATCATGCGAACGCCTCGACGGCGGAGGATGCTACGGACAATCTTGACAGGATCGCCTGCCGTATCATAAAGAATGAGATTATCGGCGTGCGAGTAGACAATTCGAAAGGGGAGTACAAGGACTTCAAGTGGACGATCGACGGGAAAACACTCACGTGTAACGCATCGGTCTCCGATGATATGGACTGTGTGACGAACGGGAACGAGGCTTTCTTCGCGGTTGTCGGGGCGCCTGGAACCGTCATCAACGTAAAACTTGATGCGCTCAATGTCGAAACCGGAAAATCCGTCTCGCTCACCCGCGCCTTCAACGTCGTCGAGCCGGAAATCGTTTTGGAATCGGCGGACAAAACCGCCGTATGGCCGCGCTTCGTTGGCCAGTTCTCGGATATCAGTGGAGCGATGTTCGATGAGTATAGTTCGAATTTCTTCGAGAAGTATGGGGCTTCGACTATCAGGATGCAGGCCAGGTTCGTGCCATCGTTCACACAGGGACTTTCGACGAGGACATGGACCATTGACGGCGTGCCATATCCGGGCGAGACCGTGTGGAATTCCACGGACGGGGATTTCTTCGGGGTGGAGCATGCTACGGCGGAACTTCCGGTCGGGACCGTCTTCAATGTGGGAATGACAGCGACGATCGTGCAGCCGGTCGAAAAACGGATGGCTTTACGGGATATCTGGGGAATAGATGAATCCCAGTCCGCTGAGGTGACTATCGGAAAAACGGTGCAGGTTCAGAACGTCGCGGATCAGAACACCGCGTCTTCCGGGGTGAAAAAGTTTTACGCCGCATTGTCCGGCTATGTCCCTCCGATGCTTGCGTTCGCGTTTCGGATAATCCTTTCAGGAGGTCTGCTACTCTTCGCGGTCGGGTTCCTGTTCTCGTTCGTTCCTGAGCGAGTATCAGAAGACATGCGCCGGAAGTAACATCGATGCGAGAAAAACAGTCCCATATGGGACTGTTTTTTTGAGTGCCGAAGGGGAGACTCGAACTCCCAAGGGATTGCTCCCGCCAGGACCTAAACCTGGTGCGTCTGCCAATTCCGCCACTTCGGCAATACTGATGTCTCAAGAGACTCGTCCGGCATGCGCTACGCTGCTCGCTAAAATCGCAATGTACCCTTTGAATACCGGGGCGAACTCCCAGGGGGTTGCTCCTGCCAGAGCCTAAACCTGGTGCGTCTGCCAAATCCCCGCCCGCATCGCTATGCTTTCGCTTGCGTAGCGTTGCGGGTGGGAGCCACTTCGGCAAATCGATACGGTTACGGTCAGACAATCCGCGCATCGGGCCCAAGTTGTTCGATCATCCTTCGTGCCTCCTCTTTCAACGGACCCTCGTCATCATACTCGCCGTGATGGCGGGTTCCTTCACCGTACGTTTCACGTTTCTGGTCGAGATGAAAATTCATGTGTAACGATACCCCTTCCAATTTCGCATAGCAGTGAAAACGCGGATATCCCGATCGGGACAACGGCCTGATGAAGCTCATTTCTGCGCCTTCCTTGCATTGAAAGACATAGCCAAGGCGGCGGAGCATGGTGACGGGATCGGCTGGCAGTGTTTTGACTTCGAGTTTCATGGGGTTTCATCTCAACGGGCGAAGGCGTCCGGCGTGTGCCGGACGCCTTGTGACCACGGAAGCGCTACGGAAGCCTCGTACCGACAGAGTCGGAGTGTCGGGAATGGTCCGGCATGCGCCGGACGCCCCGCGAATGCCGGGGCGAACCCGTAACCAAGCCGTCTTTTTCAGTGCCTTCTTGTCGGAGTGCCGGGAATCGAACCCGGATTACACGAACCCGAATCGTGCGTAATACCACTATACCACACTCCGATTTTCCTTATGTAAGGGAAAAAAGTCCTTTTCGATAACAGGACCCATTCTAGCAGGTTTTTCGAAAAAGGGAAGAGGGGGGACGGATAACAGGGATACGGAAAGGTGCGAAGTTGATGCGGAGGTGATTATATGATGATGTTCATCGTTTCGAATATTGCCTGAAGTCGCTTCCGCCCCAATCTCTGTCGGGTTGATATTTGTTTCCTGTTATCTGACAACTGACCCGTTCCTATCCCACCTTGTGCCTGCTCCTAATACCTTCGTCATCATACTCCCGTTTTTCCTCGATGACCTCTTTCGCTTTTTCGCGAAGTGCCGGGAGGTCGTCGTGGGAAAGGGATTCGGCTCGAGCGAGGAGTGCCTCGCGGTTATTCCTCGAGGGATTTTCTATCACGTCGGAAAGCAGCACTTCCAGCACTGCTCCGATTTTCGGCCCGGGTTCCATATGAAGCTCCTTCATCAGGTCCGTTCCGTTGATGGCGAGCATCTTGACCGAGACCGGATCCCTTGATACCTTCTCGACCATGTATTCGAGATGGCGTAGTTTATACGGCTTCGCCTTCGGGACTTCGGACCCGAGCCGGTCGGAGATGCGGACGTCGATGAGATCTTTCATGTTTTCAAGTCCGACGCGACGGATCAGACGTCGAACGGAGGTTTCCGTCACTTCGCCGACGTTGTAGTAGAAAAGATGATTGTCTACAAGCAGAACGGTCTTCTCTATTATCGCGACGGGGAATCGGAGTCGGAGGAGCAGATTTCTTGTCATTCGCGCCCCGACGTGATCGTGATTGTAAAACGTCGAGCGGTACCCGTCTCCACGTTTCGTCTTCGGTTTTCCGATATCGTGAAAGAGCGCCGCCAGTCGAACCTCGAGCTTCCGTGAGGGGCAAGTTCGGAGTGCGAGCAGGTTGTGCTCATAGACGCTCAATTTGTGGTGCAGGTTCTGACCAACACCCACCCCTTCTTCGAGTTCGGGGATGATATCTCGCAGGAGCCCGACCGCTCGAAGCAACTCCACCCCGTCGGCCGGGCTATTGGAAAGGATGATTCGGGAAAATTCGTCGCGTATCCGTTCTCGGGAGACATGTGAAAGAAGTCCTGCGTGCTTCCGGATCGCATCGAGGACGGAATCGTCAATTTTCCAGCCGTTTTCCGTCTCGCCGCCGTGAAGCTCCGCGAAGAACCTGATGGCGCGTATCATCCGAAGCGCGTCTTCACCGAACCGCTGTTCCGGATTTCCGACCGTGCGGATAATTTTTTCCTGAATGTCCGTCCGACCATGGAACGGATCGATGACGATCACGTCCCGTCGTCCTTCGCTTCCCTCCGATCCAACTTCGAGCGCGATCGCGTTCATCGTAAAGTCGCGTCGCGAGAGGTCTTCGGAGAGAGTCGAAACGAAAGCGACCTGATCCGGCCTTCTCCGGTCCGAGTACGCCGACTCCGTCCTGTACGTGGTGACCTCGATGATGTCGTGTTCCCGGTCCGGACGTCCTTCCTTCTGGAACGGCAACACTTTCACTCCGACGGTGCCGAAATCATTCTCATAAAAACTATCCGGAAATATCGCCAGCACTTCCTCCGGTTTCGCGTCCGTGGTGATGTCCCAGTCTTTCGGTTCGCGACCAAGTATCAGGTCTCGGACGCACCCTCCGACTATGTGCCCCTCGCGGCCGTGCTCGCGCAGGGAGTCGAGAACCGAAAGGACTGGCTCGGGAATGGAAGAGTAATCCATAGGAAAGAAGACGATGACGTTCTATATTCCGATCGCGGGATTAGAGGGTCCTTCGGCGGGTCTCTTCCTTGTAACAGGCGAGCGTATCGCCGACCTGGACCTTCTCACCGCCCTCGAAGACGAGGCCGCATTCGTTTCCTTGGCCGACTTCGTCCACGTTCTGCTTGTTTTGTTGGAGGTTGAGAAGCTTCCCTTGGCCGATGGTCTCGCCGCCACGGCGGATCTCGATGAGGGAGTTTCGGAGAATCTTACCTTCGCTGACACGGCCGCCGATGATCTGATCGCGCTTGCCGGTCTTGAAGACGGCGAGGACGGATAGGAGTCCGTGGTCGGTCCGGACGGTTTCCGGCGGCAACAGGTCAGCGAGACGTTCCTTCGCGCGGTCGACCAGCTTGTAGATGATGTTGAACGTCTCGATTGAAACGCCATTTTTCTCGGCGAGCCGTTTGGCGACCGGGGTGGGTTCCACATTGAAGGCGAAGATTACCGCGCCTGCGCCGGCAGCCATCTTTACGTCGGATTCGGTTACGGCGCCGACATCGGACGAAATCTCCTCGAGCGCGACCTCATCGGATACGATGGTTCCCAGAATCTGACCGATGGCCTCGAGTGATCCCTGCACGTCCGCCTTGAGAATATACGAGAGCTTCTTACGCGCATCTTCGCCTTCGGTCTTTGATTTGAATCCCTTGGCGGTGACGATCGCCTGGGAGCGCGAGCGGGCCGCAGACTTGCCGCTTGCGACCTGTACGACGTCGTTCGTCTGCGGTGCGTCATGAAAACCGTAGATGACGGCGGGGACGGACGGCGTCGCTATCTCGATGCTCTTCCCCGTATAATCTTCCATCCGGCGGATACGGCCGAAAGCCGATCCGGCGATGACATCTTGCCCGACCTTGAGTGTTCCGGTCCGGACGAGGACCGTCGCGACCGGTCCCTTCTGCTTGTCGAGATGAGCTTCGAGGACCACGGCAAGTCCGTCGCGTTTGGGATCGGCAACGAATTCCTCCACATCGGTCAGGAGGACGATGTTTTCGAGCAGTGAATCGATGCCGATGTTCTGTTTCGCGCTGATCTCGGAGCTGAGAATCTTGCCCCCGTATTCCTCGATGAGTATGTCGTTTTCCGCCAATTCCTGTTTTACTCGGGGTATGTTGGCGTCCGGCTTGTCGATCTTGTTGATTGCGACGATGACCGGAAGTCCCCGTTCCTTGAGATAGGTGATGACTTCCTTCGTCTGTTTCTGAATGCCGTCATCGGCGGCGACGACGAGAATCGCGATGTCGGCGATCGAAACACCCCGTTTTCGCATCGCGGAAAACGCCTCGTGTCCCGGGGTGTCGATGAACGTGATGAGCTTGCCCCGTTTCTTTACCTGGTAGGTCCCGAGATGCTGCGTTATTCCACCAGCCTCGCCGGAGGCGACGCTCGCCTTGCGCAGGGTATCGAGCAAAGTCGTTTTTCCGTGATCCACGTGGCCGAGAATGGTAACGATAGGCGCGCGTGCGGGAAGCTTGCGATCCGATTCTTTTTCCGCGGCGCACAATGCGAGGAGCCCTTCGAGGTCGAGAGGTTTGTCTCCCGAGCCCGCTTCTTCGGCGGGAACCGCCTCGAAACCGAGATCGGAGGCGATGACGCTCGCGGTTTCGAAGTCGATTTCCTCGTTAATCGTCGCGAGGATGCCGTTTTTCATAAGCTCGGTGATGACCCGTCCCACCGGAAGCTCCAGCCGATCGGAAAAATCCTTCACGGTAATCGTTGTCGGGATGGCGACCGGTTTCGGTGCTTCACCCTGTGTCGTCTCATTCATGATCGTTTTCTTATATCGTTACTCCGTCTCTTTCCGCGTGAATGCGGCAGATCGTTTGCTTACGGCGAGTCCGACGGTTCGCTTCTCCTCGTCCGAGAGGGGATATTCCTTCGATTCCGACCCGCTCTCGATCGGCTTCGCGTATACGCGTGTTCCCTCCCGGGTATGGATCGACGAAATCACGAATCCCGTGTTCTTGCCGTTGAGTAGCGCGAGCGCGAAGCTCTGATTGCCGCCGACTTCCTTGAACGGGTTGAATCGGAGTAGCTCCGCCTTGTGTATGCTCTCGTTCCCGAGTCGATACAGCTGTTCAGCGATGCCGTAGAGCTTGCGAATCTCCTCATCGAGCGCGTCGAGCCCTTCCTTTTGACGTATGACGACTTCCTCGAGATCGGCTCCGGTCTTTCCCGCAAAGAGTGTCCCGAGGTCCTTTCTGAGTTTTCGAAGGCGGAAGAGCAGGATTGTCGCCATGACGAACCCGGACAGTCCGAGACTAGCCGCTCCGATCGCGAACGGCATGGCGAGAGATGACGAAAAAAATCCTTCCATATCAAAAAATAGGCATTCCAAGCCTAGCACGTGAAACGGGCCGTGTAAAGGAAAATCAGGTCCGACGGGCCCTTGTATTTCATCCCGCTCGGATCTCGGTTCGACGGGCTCTTCGGCGAATCGGAAACGGGGCATCTTTACCGGATTTTCGCCGTATGCTATTCTGTGACTCGTCGTGCTTTCCGACCCGGATGGGTCGCGGAGGGCCGGGTTATTTGAAGGGCGTCGAACACAGACCGTCCAGGACCGGTGCATCTTCTTGAAAAGAGCCGGTATCGGGGGTCTTTTTATTTTGTCTCCCATCATATCCGCTGGCGCCGGATTCGCGCCGATAACTAAGCGTATGCTGACAGAAAACATCAGGAAGAACCTCAAATCGGGTTTGACGGTTTCACTCATCTCCATCCCGTTGTCCGTCTCTCTTGCGGTCGCATCGGGTGTGACACCGGTCATCGGCGTCATGACCGCGATCTGGGCCGGGCTCATAGCGGCGGCCTTCGGCGGCAGTCATTTCAATATCGTCGGTCCGACCGGGGCGCTGTCCGGAATCATCGCGACGTTCGTCTTCACGCAGGGGATCGACAACGTTCCGATGCTTGCCATTGTCGCGGGAATCGTCGTCTTGGCCGCGTATTTTCTCCGTCTTGAGCGGTATCTCATCCTGGTCCCGTCGAGCGTGATTCACGGTTTCACTCTCGGAGTCGCATTCATCATCGGCCTGAACCAGCTGAATTTCGCACTCGGTCTGAAGGGTCTTCCGACACATGAGAAGTTTTCCGGGAATTTGCTTGAGTCCTTGAAACATATTCCGGACGCCTCTCTTCCTGCCGTCGCGATCTTCGTCCTTTTCTTCGTGTCATTGCTCGCGTTCAAGAAATACGTACCCAAGCTACCCGGTGCCATTTTCCTGGCGCCGGTCGGTATCCTGCTCGGCTATCTCGGTCAGACCCATGCCATCCCGCTTCAGCTCGAGACTCTCGGTATGAAATATGGGAACATCGACTTCCATCTGTTCGCGGCCCCGCATTTCTTCTATTCGGCGAAGCTGATGAAATCGGCCTTGGTAATCGCGCTCATCGCGATCCTCGAGACCATGCTTTCCGCGAAAATCGCCGACGGCATGACGAAGACGAAGCACAACGAACGCAAGGAAATGCTCGGGCTTGGCCTGGCGAACGTCGTTTCCGGTCTCTTTGGCGGGATGCCGGCGACCGCGGCGCTGGCGCGGACGTCGCTAAACGTGAAGACCGGTGCGGACCACAAGACGTCCGCGATCATCAACTCGATCGCTGTCGCGATCATATCGCTCTTCCTTCTCCGATTTTTCCAGTTCATCCCGATGGCGGTCATTGCGGCCATATTGGTGTTCGTCGCGGTCCAGATGGTGGAGACGGAACACTTTTTCCGATTCTTTCGTTTCGACAAGACGATCTTCGGCATCTCCATGGCGGTCGCCGTCGTGACAGTGGTGGAAGATCCGATCGTCGGCATCCTGCTCGGTGTCGTGCTGTCCCTGTTGGTTTCCGTGGACAAGATGACGCACGGTCACTACGATATGCGTCCCAATCGGTCCGATATGGAGGATACGGACGGATCCAAGGATGGGAAGGGGAAGGAAATCGAGGAGAGCCACGATGTCTTGCTGTACTCGTTCCGCGGCCGGCTCGTATATTTCAACAGTCGGGCGCATGTCAGCCGGTTCGAGACGGGTCTTGCCCAGTACAAGTACATCATTCTTCGGCTTCGCGAGGTATACTATGTCGACCTCGACGGCATGGAGGCGCTCAATGAGATCATTTCCATCATCGAATCCCGCGGGCAGAAGGTGATCCTCTCGAGCATCGATTCGAACGTAGTCGACGCGCTCAGGTCGGGCATCGAGGGATTCGGCCGTCTCGAAAAGGAGGGTATGATTTTTCCGAAGACCGAAGACGCGCTCAAGCATCTCGGCATCGAACCGAGAGGGGCATAATACTGGACAGCGTACGACTGTGCGGAAAATAAAAAACTCCCGAGGCAGCGTCTGCCTCCGGGAGTTGTTAAATGGTATCAAATTCGTGTGAGAGGTGGTCTGTAGAGACAATGTCCATCAAACGAGGCCGGATCATGGGCGGGAAACCGTCTCAGAATGCTATCAAGTATCTCCCGAATCGAATGAGTCTTGATGTTCCCTATCACGGTTTCGTTTCCCGGACAAGGACTTACGCTCCCGTCCCCGAAGATCTGTACGAGTTCCATGCAGGGCATCGTTCCGAAATTGTTGCATATCGGATGAATGAATCCGAATTCTCGGTCGATACGATCGATGGCGGAGCGGATCTCTTGTTTTTCCAGTTCCGTAACCGGAAGAGTCCGGTCAAAGTCTTCTCCCGCGCTCCGACCAGCTGGTAGGTAGAAGGCAAAAACGATCCAAAGGTTTTTTTTGCGGCAATAGCGGAGCGTTTTCTCGACCTCATCCATGTTCAGTCTCGACACGACCATGTCGAATCCGAGACGAGTCGTTCCTTCCTGGTCGACAGCGTTGAATCCTTCCCGGATGAGCAACTCGACAGCCTCGTTTCTTGCCTGGAAATAGCGGTCTTTTAGGTCTCCTACGACCCAGTTCTGATAGCCTGGATTAAACAGGCTATCACACTTTACGACGACGCTCGCTCCGGAGTCGAAGGTTCTCCGTACGAAGTCGTGGTCTCGCATTTTTGTAGCCGCGTCGGTAAAGATGACCGGTTGGATGCCTTTTTTTGTCGTATATTCGATTATCGGGAAGAAATCGGGGTCGATTGTCGTCTCTCCTTCTCCGAGGTAGTCGATGGTACAGGCTCCCAATTCAGCAACCTGGTCTATGACTCTGAAGATTTCTTCGCGAGCCAGTGTCTTTTTCTGTTTGTCGGTGAAACAATGGAAACAGTTGTGGGGGCATTCCCCCGTCATCGCTCTGAAGTCAACGATGTGCAGGCGGTTCCGATCGCGGAATACCGTTTCCGTGATGTTCCAGTCTTTCAGTGCGGCCCCGATTCCTACGGGAACGCGTCCGATCTTGAAATAGCTGATGTTCGAGCATTGCATGAGTTGCCTCCTTCGATGTTGTGATTGTAAAGAACTGCCAGCCACGACATTTCGGTATCCGTGACAACTGATTATAATGCTGATATTGCATTATGTCAATTATATATGTCTAAATAGTTCCTTTTTCAAGCCAGTTATCAAAAAAAAGTGGAATATAGTTGACACATTAACGTGCGGATGCTATCATGTTCTTATGAAAGACAGTAGATCTATTCGGAAGCAGTTATGCTCCGCCGGACTTTCGGAGAACGAAGCCTCGGTCTATTTGGCTTTGCTTGAACTCGGAAAGGGGTCCGTGGCGCAGATTTCCAGACGGGCCGGCTTGAATAGGACGACAGGGTACGACATTTTAGATCGCCTGGTCGCTCGACGGTTGGCAAGTATATCGGGCAAGGAACCGAAACAAGAATATTTGGCTGAGTCTCCCGGGAGGCTAGAGTACATCCTTTTAGAGGAACTCGAATTGAAACAGCGGGAATTGGAGGGAGTCAGAGCCTTTATTCCCGTACTGAAATCGTTACACAATGTCGCCGGAAGGCCCCGTATCAGATTTTATGAGGGCGTGGAAGGAATGAAGCAGGTGTATGAGGATACGCTGACTGCGACCGAGCCCATTGTCGCCTATGCGACATACGAGGACATGCATAAGGCACTCCCGGGATATTTTCCGGCATATTATAGACGACGGGCGGAGAAGGGCATATTCGCTCGCGGAATTGTTCCGGAGACGCCGCTTGCTCGTGAACGAGTGCGCGAGAATAAGAATGAGGCGCGTGAATTAGCACTCGTTCCGGCGGATAAATACACGTTTTCTCCCGATATTGAAATTTATGACAATAAGGTCGTAATCGCGTCGTGGCGGGAGAAGCTTGGTATCATCATTGAATCCGGGGAAATCGCCGACGCGATGAAGAAGATCTTTGAACTCGCATGGATCGCGGCGAAGGGGATGGAAAAGGAATAAGGAAGTATGCGGGCAGCCCATCCTCGAAGAGAGAATCAAATCCCTCCCTTCGAAGACTCAGGACTCCCTTTCCAAAAGTGCGAAAAAACGTTGGCAACGTTTATATGAAATATTGTACAGGTTAAGACTTTGAGGGTTCGAATGGAAATCGCAAACCACCCCGTACCATACGGCGCGGGGTGGTTTTGTATACCGATGCTCTGACCTTACGCGATGAGCGAACCGCCGTCGGCGACGATTATCGATCCGGTCAGGTAGCTGGCCGCATCGCTCGCGAGGAAGAGGGCGACGGTCGCCATCTCGTCCGGCTCGGCATAGCGTCCCATCGGGATAGCGTTGAGGAATGCCTTCATCTGTTCGTCCGTCATGGTCGGCGCTCCGGAACTCATGGCCGCCACACCTTCGGTCGCCACGCCCCCGGGAGCGATCGCGTTCACGCGGATCTTGTGCGGGGCAAGTTCGAGCGCGAGGTTCTTGGTGAAGCCCCAGACACCGTGCTTGGAATGGTCATAAGCCGCGAGACCGACCATGCTCGGATGCAGGGCATCGATTGAGGCGATATTGATGATCGTTCCGCTTTTCTGCTCAACCATCGCCTTGGCCGCCTCGCGACAGCCGAGGAATACGCCGCGACCGTTCACCGCCTGGACCTTGTCCCAGAAGCCGACTTCCATATCGAGGACCGGCGAGGTCGGGAAGATACCGGCATTGTTCACCATCACGTCGATGCTTCCGAAGACTTCCTTCGTCTTCGCGACGAGCGCGGTCACGTCCGCTTCCGATGAGACGTCTGTCTTCACAAAGAGGGCCTGACCTCCGAATTCAGCGCCGAGCGACTCGGCTTTTCCAACGCCGACTTCCTCGTTGATATCCGAGATGACCACGTTGGCTCCGGCTTCCGCGAACCGCCGCGCGATACCGTATCCGATACCGTTCGCGCCACCGGTCACCACTGCCGTCTTACCGGTGAAATCGAACAGTTCTGAAATCCTTTTCTGTGACATATGGTCTGTTTTATGGCTTCTTTCGGCTTTATATAGCCAAATACAGGTCTATTATAGCATGAAAAGGAGGAGAGGGGAATCCGACTTTACATACAAGAATCAAAAAACCCCGTTTTGGGGTCTTGTGATTTCCGTTGAGGAAAGGGAGGGATTCGAACCCTCGAGGCCCTTGCGGGCCTGCCGCTTTTCGAGAGCGGTACCTTCAACCACTCGGTCACCTTTCCAAATTAACTGACAACAAACAACTGACAACTTTTCAAGATATTCCTTTCCGCGACTGCTCCGCTTTGCGGAGTGCGCGCCCGCCCGCAATGATAGCATTTCTGGCAGGGACCCGCCCGCTATGACGGGAAGACGACCACTCGGTCACCTTTCCTTTCCCTCGCTTTTCTTCCGCCTCCAACTGTTGTACTATATTTACAGGTTTCGGGCAAATCCTTCCGGATACTCACAAAAAAATCCTATGATTCAATCCACGGCATTTGTCGATCCGAAAGCGGTCATACGATCCCTGCCGGTGCAGCCGAAAGGTGTCGTCGCGGATTTCGGATGCGGAGCGGGATATTTCGCGGTGGAATTCGCCAAAGCGGTCGGGGATGACGGGAACGTGATCGCAATCGATGTCCTTCCGTCGGCACTCGAAGCCATGCAGAGTCGGATCAAGACCGAGGGGCTTCGCAATATCGCTGTCAAACGGGCGAACCTCGAACGCGCGAACGGATCGGGCCTCGAATCGGCAAGTGTCGATTGGATAATCGCGAAGGACGTGCTGTTTCAGAACGCGAAAAAGGATATCCTGATAAACGAAATCGCGAGAGTGCTTCGTCCGGGCGGTCAGGCGATCGTCATGGAGTGGAGTCCGGTTGCCGGCGGTGCTATCGGTCCCGATTCTGGACTGCGCGTCCCGCAGGATGAACTCAAGGGCCTGCTCCAGTCGGCGGGTTTCTCGGCTATCAACGATCTTCCGGTCGGGGCGTTCCATTATGCCTTTCTCGTCACCAAGTAACCGTATGAAGAGATTCCGACACGTACTTCGGACGCTTTCCGTTCTGCCGTTCCTTGCGGCCGCCCTTCTTCTTTCCGGTTGTGGGAAGGTCTTGCCGCCGGCATATCGGGTCGACCTGGAAATCTGGGGGACCATAGACGATTCGGACGCCTATCAGGCCGCGATGGGCGAGTATCAGAATACGGCGAAGGCACATATCGGATCGGTGTCGTATCGGAAGAAAGCCCCGGAAACGTATCGTGAAGACCTTCTGAACGCGTTCGCGGAAGGAAACGGTCCGGACATGTTTTTCATCCGGAGTTCGTGGCTTCCGCTTTTCAAGAATCTTATCGTGCCGGCGCCGGAATATCAGACTTCGGAGAAGGAGTTCCGCGACGCGTTCGTCGATGTGGCCGCCGACGATCTTGTCGTGAACGGAAAGACGTATGGCGTTCCGATGTCGGTCGACTCGCTCTCGCTCTACTACAACAAGGATCTGTTCAACGCTGCCGGGATAACGACGCCGCCGACAACATGGGGAGAACTCGTCGCCGACACCCGCCTGCTCAACTCGATAGATTATTACGGGAATATCCGACAGTCGGCGATCTCGCTCGGTACGGCGAAGAACATCAACCGTTCTACGGACATACTGCTAGCCATGGCGAACCAGTACGGATTGAGGGCGCGCGCGAACGGGTTTTCCGACGAGATGAACGTTTCGAGTGATCCCATGCGGAACGCGCTTTCCTTCTATTCCGGTTTCTCGAGCATCGGGTCGGACCGATATTCTTGGAACGCGGACCAACATTATTCCGTCGACGCGTTTTACGAGGGAAACCTGGCCATGATGATAAACTATTCCTGGCAGATGGATGCCATTCGAAAGAAGAATGCGAAATTGAATTTCGGCGTGGCATCGCTTCCCCAACTGAATACGGCTGCCCCTTCGAACTATGCGAACTATTGGGTGCTGGTCGTGGCGAAGGACAAGAAGGCTCCTTCGCCTTCCTCCGGAAAGGTGACGTTTCCTGTCGCGAAATACAACGATATCCGTATCCACGAATCGTGGCAATTCCTGCATTATCTTGCGTATCCGCATCCCGGTATGACGGAAATCCTCCGGAACGCGCTCGCTCCGGATTCCGCGGTCGAGGTCGCGCTAAAAACGGACCCCGCCAAGGAGTATGTCGCGAAGACAGGACAGCCGGCCGCCCGAAGGGACCTTATCGAGGAACAGAAGAAAGATCCGTGGCTGGCGCCGTTCGCGGTCGGGAACCTTATCGCGAGGGACTGGCGGATAGGGGAAGTGGAGGCGGCGGAAGGGGTGCTTGCCGACGCCATAGGATCCGTGAATCGTGGCGAAGTCGTCGTGCAGCAGGCGCTCTCGATCGCATCCACACAGATCGATAAACTTCAGCGAAAGGCTTCGTCGGAGTGATCCGACCACGTCGTAACGTTTGAGAGGAACAGTGATATGGACCATGCATTCGTCGTCCTTGGAATCGGTATCGCTCATGCCGCAGGGGTGATCGAGGACGCGACGCCGATCGCGAAAGTCATTTCGAACGCGCTCACGCTCATCCTTTCATTGTCCGGAGCGCTTGCCATGTTGTCGTTCGGAGTTTCCGGCGTGATCTATATCACCGCCGCCGGCGACGAGGGACGGATGAAGCAGGCGAAGGCGGGGATGATGTTCTCGGTGGTCGGCGTACTGGTCTGCATCTGTTCGCTTATCATTGTTCGTACGGTTGCGGGCGTGGTATAATAGCGTGGTCGAATCATCACTGAGGAGAAAGGAGGTGAACGCATGAAATCGATGAAACAAATCGGATACGGCGTTCTTGCTGCGGCACTTCTCGCCCCGTTTTCCGTGTCGGCCCAGTTCGGGCAGGTTCCGAGCGGATCGACGTACAGTTCTGTCGCCTCTACGGGTAAGCTGACGTCGGACTCCATCGGAACGATTCTGGTCCGTATCATGAACTGGGTCTTGGGTATCCTTGGCATCGGGGCGATCATCTCCTTCGTCATAGCGGGTATCCTGTATCTGACGGCGGCCGGTGACGAATCGAAGACCGAGAAGGCAAAGGGAATGATGACCTATGCCATCGTCGCGGTCGTGGTCGCGCTCGTCGGGTATGTCGTGATCAATACGGTCGTCGGACTGCTCGGAAGCGGCGCATCGTCCGGAACGTTCTAGCTTTTACGGTCGGTTCGGAAAAGACGGACGGCCCCGCATTCGCGGGGTTGTCTTTTTTTATCCGCGAGGATATGATGAAGGAAAGAAAAACACTATGTGCTCGAATCATTTTCGGACTTTCGGTGTCCATCTCGCGGCAGCTCTCGTTTTCTCAGCATCGGTCCTTCTTCCGTTCGGGGTTGGGGCGGTGGCTACGTGCACGAACGGCACCCTGATGAACGGCGTCTGCGTGCCGTCGGGTTCGTCGACGGGTCTACCTGAGACGGAAATCGGTCAGGTTGTCATCAACATCATGTATTGGTTGCTCGGGATGCTCGGACTCCTGGCGATCGTCATGTTCGTCGTTTCCGGAATCATGTATCTGACGGCGGGAGGGGACGAGAAGAACACCGAGCATGCCAAGAACAACATGAAATATGCCGTCATCGGCGTGGCGGTGGCGCTCCTCGGCTATACCATCGTGTACACCATCCAGCAGGTCGTGGCGGGAGGTGCCACAGGGACGTATTATTGATACCAGCCCCGCCCATGCCCTTATCGGGACGGGGATAATTGTTCAAGTCATCCACATATGGTAAGAAGGTTCATGCCGATAGTCGTTCTTTCTCTGCTCCTGTCGGCGTTTTTTATCGTTAAGCCGGTTTTTGCCGCGACCTTGTGGAGGTTTACCGGGACGAGGACGACGACGGTCACTCAGTCGGGTTTTGCGAATGCGAATGCGTGCGCCACCTACATGAGTTCAAACAGTCTGACCGGTCAGTGTGCGTATGATTCGTCATCCTCATCGTACCGTTTTACGGGAACCAGGACGACAAGCGCGTCGCAGGACGGGTTCGCTTCTATGGCGGCCTGTACGACCTATATGTCGGCGAATTCGCTTAGTGGTACGTGCGCCTCGTATTCGACGACCGGATCGACTGGAACCTGTACCGGAAACACGTCGAAGGTGGTCGGATCGTGTCGGTCGACATGTATCGCTTCCGCTGAAAAGGCCGACGGGACGTGTACTGCCGCAAGCGGTGCGTCGTACAACGGACTGAGCTGCTGTGTCGCATCGTCGGCAGGTCAGACTTCCGGAACGTGTACCGGCACAAGTGGACGGTCAGGAACCTGCTATTCCGTCGGTAACTGTCCGAACTCGACGGCAGCTGACGGATCTTGCGATAGTGGTGACTCATGCTGCACCGCTTCAACGACGGATACGACGGATACTGCTGGGACTGCGGGCGGTGCTGTCACTCCGGTCTCGTTTACGAATCCGCTCAAATTCGAAACGGTCCAGGGAGCGACGGCCGTATTTTTGAACGCATTTCAGGGGATTATCGTCATGTTGGCACTCATCTTCCTGGTGCTTGGCGGTATCTTCTATATAACTTCCGGCGGTGACAGCAAGAAGATCGAGACGGCAAAATCCATGATAACCGCGGCGATGATCGGGCTTGCCATCGGCGTCGCGGCGCCATCGTTCCTCAAGGAGATCGGCAATATCCTCGGGTGGGGCGGTGCTCAGGTGCCGACCGAGGTCAGCGGTGCGCGTTCCGCGATCGAGGTCGCGCAGGCGGTGCTTGATTTCCTCCTTTCCATCGTCGGATTACTTGCCATGGTCATGATGGTCGTCGGCGGGCTCATGTTCTTCGCCGCGGCAGGCGACGAGAAGCGCGCCGAAACGGCGAAGGGTATCGTGAAATACTCGGTCATCGGCGTCGCGGTCGCCATCGTGTCGCTTATCATCGTCCGTACGATAGCGGGGCTGTTCTGACGCGTCGTCTCGTTAAAAAAACGTGGCCGAGGGATTTCCCAAGGCCACGTTTCCGTTTCTGTCTACCAGGAAAAAAACTTTTTCCGAAGCCGGAGTTTGATGACGGTCTTCCGGACTGTCTTTTCGCTGGTTTGGAATTGCATCCGGGTCGTGGGATGCAGGTTGAAGGAAATCCTTGCCGACTCCCCTTCGGAAATCGTGAATGCTCCGCCGTTCGCCTCCGACGAGCCGTTGATCTCGATAACGTACGGTGGACTTGTCGGATCATCAAATGATGCCAGGCTGTCTTTCGGGGCGGGGGCTTTCCTTTTCTGGTCAAAATACTCGACCCGTCCGTCCGAGCGGTTCACCTGGAGCTTCACATCTCCTACGACAACGAACGACCATTCTCCTTCGGGAAGCGATACATCATACGCTTTCGAAAGATCCGAGGGCACCTCGTACTGTATCGTTCTGCCGATCGTCCGGTCAAGAACTTCCCGCGTACCCCCGTAAAGTCCGAGCAGCCCGATGATTCCAAGCGGAATCGCGATGCGTTTGGTCCACTTCGCTACCGATTTGTTGTCGATGATTGCCGAGAGTGCCGGCAGTATC
>CAINXS010000074.1 GCA_903854995.1 Candidatus Moraniibacteriota bacterium
TCGAATATCCGGGGTCGACGCTTCTCGGCGTCACCCGCATCCTTGTCGATAAGGACTATCGCGAGCGGGTGGTCGCCAAGGTGACGGACCCGGTGGTGCGGGCGTTCTGGGTGGACGAGTTCTCGAAATGGAACGATCGCGTTCTCCAGGAAGTCATCTCGCCAATCCAGAACAAGGTCGGTCAGTTCCTCTCCACGTCGCTCATTCGGAACATCGTCGGTCAGACGGTCTCGTCGTTCGACGTGCGCGATATCATGGATAATCGGAAGATCCTCATCATGAACCTTTCGAAGGGTCGTGTCGGCGAGGACGCGAGCGCCTTGATCGGCGCCATGATGATCACCAAGATCCAGCTCGCTGCGATGGAACGCGTGGACATACCGGAAGACGACCGCGCCGATTTCTATCTCTATGTGGATGAGTTCCAGAACTTCGCGACGGAGTCGTTCGCGAACATCCTTTCCGAGGCTCGGAAATACCATCTGAACCTGATTCTCGCGAACCAATACATAACCCAACTTGACGAGAAGGTAGCCGACGCGATTTTCGGAAACGCGGGAACGATTATCTCGTTCCGTGTGGGGGCGGCGGATGCCGAAGCGCTCGAGAAGGAATTCGAGCCGGTTTTCATGATGAACGATATCGTGAACCTTCCGAAATACAACGTCTATCTCAAGCTCATGATCGATGGCATCGCCGGGGACGCGTTCTCCGCGACGGTGCTTCCGCCGATCTCGCTAGAGGGGACGATCGAAAACGAGGAGAAGGTGATCCGCGTATCGAGGGAGCGATATGCGTCGTCGAAGAAGGAGGTCGAGGACAAGATACGGAGATGGAGCGGCATGCTGACCGACGAGGAGCGTGCCGAGCTGTTGCAGAAACGGGGATTGATACCGCCTCAAGCAGTGACCGTCCCCCCTCCGGTGCCCGCGCCGACGCCGGTGGCGGAGACGATCCGTCCCGCGCAACGTCAGGCGGTGAGCGCGCGGACGGAATCAGGTAGCGCGGCAATCGGGAACGACGCCGCTTCACGTGCCGCCGTCCCCGAACGTCCGTCCGTTCAAAAACCGCCCCGACTGGAAACGGTTCCCTCGTTGGATTCGCAATCTTTCGGACCCGTAGCTCCGATGACGGGCACCGCGGGTATCGCTCGTCCCGTGACCGAAGAACGATCGGAACGGGAGCCGGTTCCGGAATCCGTTCCTGCCGGCCTGCCGACGCTGTCCGATTCCACGTCTTCCGCTCCCATGACGTCACGTCGGAAAGTGCCGATTCCTATCGCGGATGAGGACGAGGAACTTCTCCTCGCGGCCGCGACTCGTCCCGTGAAACCACCGAAGGAATCGTATGACGATCGTCCGACCTTCCCGGCGATCTGCGACACCTGCGGAACGGAAATCCGTGTCCCGTTCCAACCGGATGGGAAACGGCCGACGTTCTGTCGCGATTGTTTCAAGAATCACCAGCGTGCCGTCGTGAAGGCAAGGGAAAGCCTGCCGCCGCAACCGCATGCCGCGTCCGCACCTCCGCGTCGGCCGGTCCAGCCGAAGAGGAGCGAGCCGGTCCGTTCTCAGCCGGTCAGGACGGCCAGGACGTACGTGCCGGAAGAAACCCCGATTTCCCTTTCGAGAGCCGCCTTGGTTTCACCGAAAAAATTCCGTTCCTTGCGGGAGCGGCCCGCGCCCGACTTGGGGGCCGTACGGAATATCATCGGAGCCGCGAGACCGGCTCGGGAAAACGAATCGAATGATGAGTCCTCCGGATGAGCCGGTCGGGACCCGATCCGGAAAGTGTTTCCGGCGGAAACCCTTTTCTGGTATAATAGTGGAAAATATCGTATGGAATTCAGAAAACGTCACAAAAAGCTCTATCTGTTCTGGATGATATCCTCGCTCATCGTCGCGGTATCGATGGTGGCGTTCCTTCTGGCGCCGATATTCTATTCCAGATAGGGCGGAATCGCATTATGAAGATTCCTTTGTTTGCGAAATTGATGCTTGCGGTATTGATAGTGGGGACCGGAGCCGTGCTCTCTTCCGGATGGAAAGAGATGGAACGCTCCAAGCGCATCGAAGCGGAGGTGGATTCCCTGCGTCGGGAGGCGGACCGCATCCGGGGCGAAAACCGGACTATCGAGGAAAAAATCGCTTTCTTTTCGACGGAACCTTTCGAGGAGCGTGAAGCGAAGGAAAAACTTGGCATGAAGAAGCGCGACGAGGAGGTGGTCGTGCTGGATACCGGATCGGTGCTTGGAGCCGAATCGTCCGGGTCGGAAGCTGTCGATGCGAACGGTTCCCTGGTCGGTGTCGAGTCACCGAATTACCGGAAATGGGCCGTGTATTTCGGAATAAACAGGTAACGGGGATAAACGAAAAAATATGATACGGATCGAGAACGTACGAAGGATATGGAATGAGTGGCGGTTGGGGTCCTGGTTGCTCGGTGCGGTGGTCGCGCTGCTCGTGGCGGTCATGTTCGGCCTGGTTTTCGCGTATCTTGCTCCGGGTTCATGGTCGGTTACCAAGTCTGTCCGTGCACGCCTGTCGTTCCCGATGGTCATGGTAGGGTTCCGGGATGCCGCATCCTTCGGCGATGTCGCCGACAATCTTTCATCGGTAAAAAGTTTTTATGAAAATCAGGATTTTTCGGCGGTCGGTCTGCGTGTCGATTTCTCGACCGAGGATGGGAAGAAGCGTCTGAAGATTCGGGAACGGGAAATCATCAATCGGATGCTGGAAAACGAGATTATCCGGAAGGCGGCGAAGCGTGAGGGCATCGTGATCTCGTCGGATCAGGCGAAAAAGGCCGTATCCGAACAGTTGAATACGGAGGGAAACGACGTGAAGGGAGTTGAGAGACGGCTTTCACAGCTGTACGGATGGACCATACCGCAATTCACGGAGAAGATCGTCCTTCCGTCGCTCTACGAGGAGGAACTGCGAAAACGTTTCGAGGCGGATTCATCGAGGTTCGCGGATTCGAAGAAAAAGATCGAGGAGGCGAAGAAGCGTCTTGATGATGGCCGCACCTTTTCCGATGTCGCAGCCGAGCTTTCCGACGGTCGCACGGCCGAAAAAGGCGGAGAAATGGGATGGTTCTCGTACGACGATCTGGATACGGCCCTCCAGGGCGCCGCGAAGGGGCAAAAGATCGGCGTTTCTGGAAACGTGATCGAAAGCGAACTCGGATTCCATATCATTCTCGTGAATGACCGAAAAACGGAAAACGGGAAAGATTTGGCCGATCTGAGCCAGATTTTCGTCAGGAAGCAGACGTTCGGTGACTGGCTGGCGGAAGAGATGAAGGGTGCGTCCGTCCGCGTATTGGCGCCCGAATATGAATGGAACCGGGATGCGGCGCGGGTAGACTTCCGTGATCCGGAACTTCGCCAGTTCGAGACGAATTTGTTACAGAACTCCGAAGGGGATGCTTCGGTGATGTTTTGACGTTTTCCTCTGCAAACTTTTTGAAAACTGTTTCGTGACACATTCGTAGAAGTGCATGATATTTTTTCGGTGCGTATAAAAAGAACTGTCAAACGAATATGGAAAACGATACCATCGTGACGGATTCGCTGGTAAAGGATACGTGCTGCCCGGGAAAATCCGCGTGCGGACATGGGTCCCGACGGTGTTTCTGCAGACTCGTTCTTTTTCTTGCCGTTTTGATGTTTTCGTTCGCGGCCGGTATGGCTGGGTCCGTTTTCGAACGTCGGCTGCCCGGGTACGTCGCGAAGATACCGTTTGTCTCACTGTTTTCGAAGGGGAACGGCGGGTCGGAAGAAAGGAAATCCTGTACGGCTGCTTCTGCGGTCTTGGCGGATCCTTCCGATGAGGCTCTTGTCGGTATCGTCGAACGCTCGTCCTCTTCCGTCGTTTCCGTCGTCGTGACGAAGGAAGTTTCCCAGGTGCGTGGCGGTTTCGGCAGTCTCCCGTTTTCTTTCGGTCCGTTCGGGTTCGGTATCGGTACCAACGGGAATGATGGGCGGAATCGGACGGACCAGGGAGCTCCGGAAAAACAGAAGGTCGGAAGCGGGACCGGATTTTTCGTGTCATCCGACGGCCTCGTGGTGACGAACAAGCACGTCGTTTCCGATCAAACCGCCGATTATACGGTAGTCCTTTCGGGCGGGAAGGAGTATTCCGCGAAAGTGCTGGCGGTTTCGCCGAATCAGGACATCGCCGTGCTCAAGATAGACGGATCCGACTTTCCGTCGCTCCCGCTCGGTGACTCCGGTTCGCTCCGGGTCGGTCAGACGGCGATCGCGATTGGCAATCCGCTTGGAGAATTCCCGAATTCGGTCAGTCGCGGAATAATTTCCGGTCTCAACCGGAACGTCACCGCCGGAAGCGCTTTCGGCGATGCCGAGACCCTGTCCGATATCATTCAGACGGATGCGGCCATCAACCCCGGGAATTCCGGTGGTCCGTTGCTCGATATCGGGGGGAACGTGATCGGTATAAACGTCGCGGTGGCGCAGGGTGCGGAGAACATCGGTTTCGCCATTCCGATCGACCAGGTCAAGCGTGTCATCGATGACGTGAAGACGACCGGGAAGATATCGACACCGTATCTGGGTGTCCGATACGCGGTCGTCGATGAGACTGCCCAGAAAGAAAACGGTCTTCCGTATAACTACGGCGCGGTCGTCGTCCGGGGTACGAAGCCGACGGAGTTCGCCGTCATTCCG
Organism: Candidatus Moraniibacteriota bacterium; assembly: GCA_903854995.1. Taxonomy (GTDB): domain Bacteria; phylum Patescibacteriota; class Minisyncoccia; order Moranbacterales; family UBA1568; genus JAAXTX01. Next base: position 4,691 of record CAINXS010000074.1, read on the forward strand.
GGGTCGCCTGCCGATAAGGCCGGTATCGTCGAGAACGATATCATCCTGGAGATCGAAGGGACGAAAATCGATACCGAACATCCGCTTGGCAATGTCGTCGCCGATCACCGATCGGGCGATGTCGTGACGCTCAAGGTCTGGCACAAGGGCGAGGAAAAGGACGTGAAGGCGACCTTGGAGGAACGGAAATAAGCGAGTCATATATAATCCCGGTTCGCAGCCGGGATTTCGCTTGCGCGAAACGCGTATTTGCGAGAAAGTGAATGCATATGAAACCTCCTGTTTGGAAGCCCCTGTATCTCCTCTTTCGACTCTTCGGCACCCCCGTTTCGTGGGAGGTGTCCGCGGGTTCGGTCGTCTTCCGGGAGGAAAGCGGACAAAGACTCTACCTTGTCCTCAAATATCGGAGCGGACATTTCGATTTTCCGAAAGGGCATATCGAGGCAGGTGAGACGCCGGAACAGACGGCGCAACGGGAAACCGGCGAGGAAGTGAATATCTGGGAGACCGAAGTGCTCCCGTTCCGGAAGACGATCCGGTTCTTCTATGTCTCGAAGGGTGAGGAATACGATGACCGGAAACGGAACGGTCGCGGACTCTGGATCTTCAAAGTCGTCCATTTCTTTCCGCTTCGGACGAAACAGTCCGAGATTTCCGTGCCAAAAGACTCCCACGAGAACGCGTCCGCGGAGTGGCTTCCATATACCGAAGCGCGGAAACGGCTGACCCATGAGAACGCCCGGCGCGTGCTTGATATGGCGGAAAACGCCACGTCGAAACATTGACGGAACGGAATAAACAAGGGATAATGGACTGATATCGATAAGAAACGCGTATGACCGATCATAAGCCGGCATTTCAGGAGGATTCCGTCCAATCGTTATTCCAGGAGCTTCGAGAACGTGTGAGGGAAGAGGGGACGGATACGTACGGAGAGTTCAAGGAACTTGTTCAGGAGCTACTTCAGGAGAAGCTGAACGAGGGGGTGTTCGATGTCAACGAGGACCTGCAGACCATTGAAAGCGATCTCGTGGGTCGCTGGCCTGAAATCGAAGCGACGATCAGCAGATAGCGGGGGGCAGACAACAAGTAACAATAAACAAGTAACGGAAACCATTCTTGGGCGGTGCTTCGAGAGGAAAGGAAGGGAGTTTCCGTTTTTGTATTGGTCTCTGTTATCCCTGTTAGTTTAGTCTCTCGTTGTCTGAATATCGCTGACTGCCAGTTTCGCTCTTTGTTCCCTGTTATCTGTTCGCCGTTTATTGTTCTCTTCTTGTATGTTGACCGTTCGAAAACTGTTCAAGCGTTATGGTCCGATCCGGGTTCTTCTCGGTGCGGAGTTTTCGGTGTCACGCGGGCAGAAGGTCGCACTGGTCGGCGCGAACGGAGTCGGGTAAACGACGCTTCTCCGTATCATAGCGGGTGTGGAGAAGGAGGACCGGGGCGAGGTCGTGCGCGAACGTCGTGCCAGCATCTCGTATCTTCCCCAGGAAGTGTCCGACGAGGCGTCCGATGATACGGCGCTCGGATATCTGCGTCGCGTCTCGGGCATCGCTGAGCTCGAACGGGAGATGACGGAGCTCGAATCGAAACTTACCGATGAGGAGTCGCTCGAACGGTACGGTGATCTTCGAGATCGCTATGACAGGATGGACGGGTACTCTTTCGACGAGAAAGCGGCTGTCGCCCTTTCCGGACTCGGTTTACGCGGCGATTTTTTGAACAGGAATCTTTCGGGGATAAGCGGCGGGGAAAGGCGGCGCGTGGCGCTCGCGGCATCGCTGCTTTCCGGCGCGGACCTGCTGCTTCTGGACGAGCCGACGAACGATCTTGATTTGTCCGCGATCTTGTGGCTCGAATCATACCTGAAAAAAAGCGCCTCGGCCGTCATCGTCGCATCGCATGACCGGGCGTTTCTGGATTCGGTCGCGGACAAGGTACTCGAAATCGATTGGCACTTCCGTACGACGCGCATCTGGACGGGGAATTACAGTCTCTACTTCAAGGAAAAGGCGGAGGAGCTTCGTCGAGATCGCGAGGAATATGAACGCTCGGAAAGTGAACGTGTCCGATTATATGAAACGGCGGACGAGAAGCGCGAGTGGGCGAAGATCGGCGGGGCGCAGATGATGCCGGACAAGGACCGTATGTCACAGGGATACCATCGCGACCGGGCGGAACGGAAGTTCGGCGCGGCGGCACATGCGCTCACCACCCGGGCCGACCAGGTGAAGCGGGTATCGATCGCCGCGGTCCGTGATCCGCTTGCGATCTATTTCGAACCGTCGGAAGGGGAAGGACGCGACATCGCTTTGGTCGGAGCCGTTACAGGATATGGGGACGTGTTTTCCGCCGGCCCCGTCGATCTTGCCATCCCGTACGGGTCGCATGTCGGACTGTTCGGCCGGAACGGTTCGGGTAAATCCACCATACTGCGGATGATTGCCGGAACATTACCGCTCAAGTCCGGAACGGTCTCGCTCGGCGAGGATGTGAAGCTTGGCATTCTTACCCAGGAGAACGATATCATACCGAAGGAGAAATCCGCGTTGGAATGGTTCGAACAGGAGACCGAGATCAAAGATGAGAGCGAGATCATACGATTCCTGAGGAAATTCCTGCTTATAGGCGACGTGGCGTCGTTTCGGATGGGTGAACTGTCCCCGGGAGAGCGCATGCGGCTTTCATTGGCATTCCTTATGGCAACGCGATCGAACGTGCTCATCCTGGATGAGCCAACCAATCACCTCGACCTCGAAGCCGTGTCGGCACTTTCCGAGGCGTTGGACCTGTTTCCGGGAACCGTCATCCTCGTCTCGCACGATCGCGCGTTCCTGCAGAACCGAGCCTTCTCGCAGGTTCTCTCCGTCGATGACGGAAAACTGTTCGTCGAAAAGGATTACGATACCTATCTGAGGAAGGCGATGCGGGAGGCTGGAGAGTGAGCGAAGAAACGCGACGTCCTCCGAACCGACGCGAACGAATCAGGGCGAACTTGCCTGGTTCGTTTTTCGTTTCGGAAGTCTCATGACCATTTTCGCTTCGTTGCGGATAACGTCGCGGTCATTCCGACCAGAAGAGATGAAATCTGGGGACGTTGACGTATTGACCTCAAATCAATATTACAATTAAGTTCTTATCGTCCGTCAACCCTTTCCAACTGAAACGATTGCGTCTATACTGCCTCTATAACGATTTCATCATGAAGCAGAAAGAAAAGATCCGCTGGCAATTCGCCGGAGTGTTGGGGTTGGCTCTCGTTTCGGGTATCATCGCGTATCCGAAGGTGTTTTCATATCTTCCGTTTCCGAATGCGGCCGGTATCGAGCAGAAGCTCAAGGTCAACCTCGGGCTCGACCTCCAGGGCGGTATCCATCTCGAATACGCGGCGGACACGTCGCAGGTGCCGGTCGGCAAGAAGACCGAAGCCCTTCAGGCGGCACTTTCGGTAGTGGAGCGGCGCGTGAACGCGTTCGGTGTCGGAGAGTCGGTCATCCAGCTCTCCAAATCGGGTTCCGAGGATCGGATCATCGTCGAGCTTCCGGGAGTGAAGGACGTGGAAGAGGCGAAGAAGATGCTCAAGGAGACGCCGTTCCTCGAGTTCCGTGAATCGAACGAATCCGAACTTGCCGCCCAGATCGCCCAAGCGAACGACGAATCGAAAAAACAGGCCGAGGACGTGCTTTCCAGGGCGAAGTCGGGCGAGGACTTCGCGACGCTCGCGAAAACGTACAGCCAGGATCCGGGCTCCAAGGACAAAGGTGGCGATCTCGACTTTGCGAAGAAGGGGATGTTCGTTCCGGAGTTCGACGCGGTCATTTTCAAGGATGACTTCAGGACGGGGACCGTCTATCCGGATCTCGTCGAGAGTCAGTACGGTTGGCACATCATAAAGAAGCTCGACGAGCGTGGCGAGGGTGACGCGAAGGAAGTGCGTGCGGCACATGTCCTGTTACCGAAGCAGTCCATCGACATGGTGCCGGACTCGTACAAATACAAGGCGACCGGCCTTTCCGGCAAGAACCTCAAGAATGCCTCCGTGGATTATCAGGGGCAGGGATTCGGCATGCCGCAGGTGGCACTCCAGTTCGATGCGGAGGGTGCCAAGCTGTTCGCCGATCTGACAAAACGCAGTATCGGCAAACCGATCGCGATTTTTCTCGATGGCGAGGTCGTGAGCGCACCGACGGTGCAAAGCGAGATTCCGGACGGCCGTGCGGTCATCACCGGAAATTTCACGCTCGAAGAGGTGAAGAATCTCGTGAAGCGTCTGAACGAAGGCGCTCTTCCGGTGCCGATCACGCTCGTCGGCCAGCAGTCGATCGACGCGTCGCTCGGAGAAGGGGCGTTGCGGCAGAGTATTTTCGCCGGTCTGATAGGGCTTCTTGCCGTATCCGTATTCATGGTTCTCTATTATCGGTTTCTCGGTCTCGGTGCGGTGTTCGCGCTGCTCATCTATTCGGCGATGTTGCTCGCGATCTTCCGCCTTTCCGGTTATACGCCTTTCCCGATCACGCTAACGCTTTCCGGAATCGCCGGGTTCATCCTTTCCATCGGTATCGCGGTCGACGCGAACGTGCTCATCTTCGAACGTACCCGGGAAGAACTCTCATATGGGAAGACCGTCGCCAAGTCCCTTGAAGAAGGATTCCATCGCGCCTGGCCGAGTATCCGGGACGGGCACGTGTCGACTCTGATCACGACGGTCGTACTGATGATCCTCGGCACCGGATTCGTGAAGGGGTTCGCGGTCATACTTGCGCTCGGAGTTCTTCTTTCGCTGTTCACCGCCGTCGTCCTCGTTCATACCTGGCTTCGCTTCGTCGTCGGTAATTGGGCCGAGGGACACAAGGCGATTCTCGTCGCGCCGAAGGCGCCGCCGGAAGACGGGGAAGCAGGTGAGAAACATGTGGAATCGGTGATCAAAAAGGAAATCAAGAATACGGAATCGGCAATCAAGAATGAGGGGAAAGTGAAAACAGTGAAAAAGAAAAAGTCGAAGCATAGGAAGAGATAGCTACAATGCTCCGGTTCCAACGTCTCAGTTGTAAGTTGTCAGTTGTACGTCAGTTCTATGATCGACATCATCCAGAAACGAAAATACACGTATTGGATCTCGGGCGCGCTCGCCGTGTTCTCGGTAGCGGCGATCGCCGTCTTCGGGCTCCGTCTCGGGCTCGACTTCAAGGGCGGGACCATGATCGAAATCCGTTTCGCGAAGACTCCGGCGCCACAGGTCTCCGAAGTTCAGGATGCGCTCGCCACGCTCGATCTGCGGAGTCTCACGGTCCAGGCAACGGGAGATAACGGCGCGATCATACGCTTCCTCGCCTCAGACGAATCCGTGAACGACAAAGCTCTCGAGGAGCTGAAAAAGACCGATCCGGACCTTTCGGTCCTACGGACCGATTTCATCGGCGCTTCCGTGTCGGGCGATATCCGCAAGAACGCCATCTGGGGGACGTTGCTTTCCGTCATCGCTATCGCCGCCTATATCGCGTTCGCGTTCCGCAAGGTATCGCATCCGATTGGCTCATGGGATTACGGATGGGGAGCGGTCATCGCGCTCGCGCATGACCTGCTTATCACGACCGGCTTTTTCGCTTTCTTCGGGAAGTTCCTGGGAGTCGAGGTCGGCGTGCCCTTTATCGCGGCGCTTCTGACCATTCTCGGGTATTCCGTTAACGATACGATCGTCGTGTATGATCGTATCCGCGAGAATCTGCTTCGGTCCCGTGCCAAGTCCGACTTCGAGTTGATCGTGAACCGTTCCGTGAACGAGACGATGTCGCGCTCGATCAATACTTCGCTGACCGTGCTCATCGTACTCGCCGCGGTGGCGGCCTTCGGTGGCGAAGGAATCCGTTGGTTCGCCGTCGCGCTGCTCCTCGGCGTCTCTTTCGGAACCTACTCCTCGATATTCGTGGCTTCGGCGCTGCTCGTGTCGCGGTACAAGATGAGAACGCGATAGTGTCGAGTCGAAAGTGAAAAGTCGAAAGTCGATACGGTACGCATGTTCCAGTTTGATTTCTGAGGCCGTATTCCTTATTCCTGATTCTTCATTCATTATTCCACTCCGATTATGTTAAACATCTTTCCGGGAAAGAAGAAGGATTCGAAACAGTCCGATGAGAAGACCCTCGAGGAACAGCTCGCGGCGTTTCCAGGCGCGCCGAAGCTTGAGGATATGAAGTGGCACGAGAAGGTCGCGATGAAACAGTTTCTCAAAATGAGTCCCGAGGAACAGAAGAAGGCTGCCGAGAAGGCTATGAAGAAAATGAAGCCTGAGGAACTCGAAAAAAACAAGTCACAGATAGTCGCTTCGCTCGACGAGATGAAGCGGAACAGGATGATTTCCGATGATCAGTACCGGCTCATGAAGCGCAAGTACGGAATCAAGTGACAGTCGCAAGGCACAAGTCAAAAGTCCATAAAGAAGTCGAAGAACGCGGACGATATCGAATTTTGAAACGAAGAAAAAGTCGAAAGTCCGAAGTCACAAGTCGGAACAAGGAAAGCGGACAATTTCTGTCATTCCCGCGCCCGCCTGCAACGCTTCGTATCGATGCGGGCAGGGCAGCGGGAATCTTCGTATCCGCATTCCATGGTACAATGGAGGCGAAAATATCAGTATCTAACCGAACGCTATGAACGAACGCGAAGCGAAAATCGAAGAGCTGCTCACGCGCGGTGTGGCCGAGGTCATCGACCGGGAACATCTGAAAAAGCGTCTTCTGGCCGGCGAGAAACTTCGGGTGAAACTCGGTATCGACCCGACAAGTCCGAACATCCATCTTGGCCGGTCCGTCGTGCTATTGAAACTTCGTGACTTCCAGGATCTCGGGTGTCAGGTCGTGCTCATCGTCGGTAACTTCACCGGTCTCATCGGGGATACGAGCGACAAGGACGCCGAACGGCCGATGCTCGACCAGGCGACGGTCGAGTTCAACATGGGTTCGTACTTCGACCAGGCCGCGAAAATCGTCGACATGGGTTCCGTCGAGCGTCATTTCAACGCCGAATGGTTGCGAGAGCTCGGGTATCTCGAGATCGGGGAACAGGCGGACGCGTTTTCGGTCCACGAATTCATCTCGCGCGAGAATATCAAGAAGCGACTCGACGCCGGGAAGCGGGTGTCGCTCCGCGAAGTGCTGTACCCCCTGATGCAGGGATATGACAGCGTGCAGGTGAGAGCCGATGTCGAGATCGGCGGTACGGACCAGCGGTTCAATATCCTTGCTGGCCGGTCGCTGCAGTCGAAATACGGACAGGAGGCCCAGGATATCGTCACCGTCAACCTGATTCCTGGCATCGACGGACGGAAGATGAGCTCGAGCTGGGGGAATACGATCAATCTTTCCGACGAACCGAATGAGATGTACGGGAAAGTGATGAGCGTTCCCGATGAGCTGATTGATACGTATCTTGTCCATGCGACGCGTATCCCGATGGGGGAAATCGATGTGATGCGGGAGTCTATGAACGGCGGCGACCTGAATCCGCGTGACGCGAAGATGCGACTTGCCAAGGAAATCGTTCGCATGTACCACTCCGAAAACGCCGCTTCGGAGGCGGAGGAATATTTTGTCACGGCGTTCTCAAGGCGCGAAATCCCGCAGGATATCCCGGAATTCGCTCCCGTATGGGAAAAATTTCTTGATGATTACGAAACCCTCGAATCGTTCATCGCTCGGATTGGTCTCGCGACGAGCAAGTCCGACGCACGCCGGAAGATTGAGCAGGGTGGCGTCTCGATCGACGGGGAGCGTGTCGTAGCCGGTATCGTGATTCTTTCGAGGGAGCTGCATGATGGCAAGGTTCTGAAGGTTGGGAAACGTGGATTCGTGAGAATCAAATTCTAAGATTTCGGGCATGTCCGAGCCTGAGCCGATTGTCGAACTCATTTCCATGGTCCGGGAAGCCGGAAAGATCGTCATGGCGTATCGTCGTGACGGTTTTTCCGTTGGAACGAAGGCGGATGCGCTCGATTACGTGACGGATGCGGACCGCGAGAGCGACCGGTTCCTGTCCGCCGCCATCCGTGAACGGTTTCCCGGCGATGCGATATTGACGGAAGAGACCGAACTTCGTCCGACCAACTATCACGGTCGTGTCTGGATGATCGACCCATTGGACGGTACCCGACACTTCGTCGAGGGGAGCGACGGATTCTCGGTCATGATCGGTCTGGCGATCGACGGTCGCCCGGAGATAGGCATCGTACACGATCCCGTCCTCGACGCGACGTATTTCGCGAAGCGCGGTGAAGGGGCGTTCCGAAAAAACGGCAACGGACCGGCACAGAGGCTTTTCGTATCGCGGACCGAACAGGTCGAGGGGATGACACTTGTCGAGCGGACAAGCAAGGGGGAGGACCGGCCGATTGATCGGTTGGTGGAGACGCTCGGGATCGGGAAACGTATTTCCGGGGCGAGCACTGGCCTTAAAATCGCATATGTGGCGGAAGGCATCGCCGATGCGGTGTTCAACTCGAATCCGCGAGCCATGAAGTGGGATTTCTGCGCGGCACAGGTCATCCTCGAGGAAGCGGGTGGACGCATCACCGGGTTCGACGGCGCGCCGCTCGACTATCTCGTGCCCGACGAACGGTTTTCCGCACTCACACTTGCGAGCAACGGCAGACTGCATGACGAATTGCTGGCGAGACTCCGTGATTTCCCGTCGATCGGAATCCGATAATCATCTCCTATGGTCGTACCATCCTGGTTCCTACTCGCGCTTACCGGCGCATTCCTACAAGCGGTCGGGCTCGCGCTCAAGAAGCACGCCATCCGCGTAAGCGGGGCGAACGGTCTTGTCGCGGCGTGTATTTTTTTGGGTGCCGGAGTCGTTTTGTTCGTGACCCGTTCCATCTCGTTCGGAACTCCGCTCTATGACGGTCCGATCCCGCTTCAGTTCTGGGGCGGTGTCGTGATGGCGGTCGTGTTCGGTACGCTCGGCGTCCTGTTTTCCTATCGTTCTCTCGATCTTGGGGACCTTTCGGCGGTGTCGCCGTATTCCGTGGTCGCGACCGTGCTCTATTTCATTCCCGCCTATCTGTTCCTTCACGAGGTGCCGACCTTGTCCGAGGTTTCGGGTATGATTGTCATCATCATCGGCGCGCTCGTTCTGGAGGGGAAAGTCGGACGGAAACGAATCCTGACCAAGCAGGAACATGCCGATCGGGCACGGAACCGCAAGGCGCTCGGATACTTTTTCTGCGCGATGATCTTCTACAGCATTTCGCCGACGGGGGAAAAGCTTGCGATCACGGCCACGGATCCGATGTTCGCATCGTATATCATCCACCTCGGCATCGGGATATCGTTCCTCATCTCCTTGCTCGTACGTCCGAAATACCGCGACTTCGAACTCGTCAGACAGTCTTTCCGTACGAAGGCGTTCGTTACGGCGATCGCGATAGCGGCCGTCGTCGCCGCCTATGGGAACCTGAGCACGCATTTCGCCCTTTCGGGCGCGAGCGTGGGCGGAGTGATGAGTCTCAAACGGACGATGCCGATCTTCGCCTTCTTCCTGGGATACTTCGTCTTCCGTGAGCGAAAGGACGCTTTCCGGAAGCTTCTGGGCACGATCATCATGATTTCCGGCGCCATTCTTGTCGGACTGGGCGGATAAAATACCCTTTATGAAGCTAAAAAGATTATATAAATGCTATTCCGTTTCCTAGTCAATACCTTTGCATCACTTCTTCGGGTGTTTGGTACCCGATTCCCATATGAATCCGTTCCCCGTTGTAATACGGGAGATATTCCAGAATCGCTTTTCTCAAACGTGCGACAGA
>CAINXS010000075.1 GCA_903854995.1 Candidatus Moraniibacteriota bacterium
CCCACCGAAAAACCAGCGTGTAAAGCGTGTTTCTGTATTTCGTTCAAACTTTATGGCTCAAACGAGCCATAAAAATAGGCCGTTTTCAAGTTCGGACGGAATTTGATACCCCTACCGTTTTCGCGCAATCAGGTGCAGTTTCTCGAAGTCGAGTTCCTCGTCGGATATCGGCCCCCTGGAAAAGGAATCGATGACCTCGAAACCGGCGTCGGAAAGGAGTCGTTCGACCTCCTCCCGCGACATAATATTGAGAAACGTTCGCGCCCCAGGTACGAGCGGTTCGTCGATGAACTTCTCGCCGGACTCGCCCGTTTGCAAGCAGACAAAAATAACTCCGCCGGATTTCATGATACTGCCTATATCCCGCAATGCGGGCAGCGCGTCAATCTTCGGGACATGGATCAGTGAATACGATGCCAAGACACCGTCGAATATACCCAAGTCGGATGGAATATCACGAAGGTCCGCCTTACGAAAATCAACGTCAGGATATGTCTTCCTCGCCTGTTCCAGCATCCCTTCGGAAAAGTCTATTCCAATTACATCGAAACCGTGATCGGAAAGATACCCCGCTTCGGTCCCGACGCCACATCCGATATCGATTACTCGGCCATTTTCCGGCAACAAGGCGACATACTCTTCATAAAGCTCTTTCACTTCCGAAAACAGCTCAGCATATTTCTCGGCAATCTTGTCATACACATCTGGAAGACCCTTATCATCACGCATATTCATATCACGTCACTTCTCTCTCTTATTTTTCGTGTCATCCCGACCGAGTCCGCGAGCGGAGGGATCTGCCCTCAAAAACACAGATTCCTCCACTCCTCGAAGACTCGTCGGTCGGAATGACAATCGTAAACGTCAGCACGATACTAGTACGCCGCATCGATCCGCTCATATCCGAAACGGGATAGGCCGGGAGCGATGTCGTCGTACGACTTGCCGGCGAGGAATCCGCCCGCGATGAACTCTTCCTGAGTGACTTCGGCGAGACAGAACTCCGGCATCGGGAACGCGTCCTTCTCCGCTTCCGTTTCGAACTCGAAATCTACGAGGACGAGTCCCGACAGCGCGCCGACGAACACATCCACCTCCGCGGTACGGCCGTCAATTTCATAGAGATACCGGGTCTTGCCGACGCGCTTCCCCTCGATGCCAGTGAGCGCCGCATATTCCTCGTCGGAAAGTTTGATCGTCTGCTCTTCCATCTTGGAGGAGTCCGTCCCCTCGACTATGGTCTTCTTGGTCATTTCGAGCTGGTCGCCGTTCTTGCGGAGACGGAGCACCGGGTGTCGGGACTCTGCGGGCAGATAGATATCGAGCATTTCCCGACTCGGACACTCGGAAAGACCTTCCGGCAAACGTTTCGCAAGATAGGTCCGCTCAAGTTCGATCATATGGCATACTTGCTTCACGGAACAGGAATGGTCAAAAACGAAACGCTTGTATACCCTCGATTGGAAATCGCTACTTGACCTTCGCGGTCACGACATAATCGCTCTCGGAAAGCCCGCTTTTCACCTCGATCATTCCCTCGTCGCCCTCGAGACCGAGAACGACTTCGCGCCGCTTCGACGAAATACCGTCCAGAGAGACATCCACGAACGCCTTGCCCCCCTCGCGGGTGACCGCACGGAACGGAACGGCAAGCACGTTCTCGGACTTGGCCGTAATCGCGTCGATAGTAGCGCTCATGCCTTCCCTGAGCCGCGGATCGGTATCGATGAGTCTGAATCGCGTGACATACGAGACGACATCCTGGACGACCGTCGATGACGGCTCGATCTCATACACGCCGGCCCGGAAAATATCGTCCTTCGTGAACGCGTCGAACGTGACGGTCGCCTCCAAACCGACCTTA
>CAINXS010000076.1 GCA_903854995.1 Candidatus Moraniibacteriota bacterium
ATCGTATTCCGAGGAGACGTCCGTTTCGGAGGAGGGTTGTCTGAGCGTGCCCGGACAGTATTTCATGATTCAACGACCGCGCTCCATAACCATGGAATACGAGGATACGGACGGCAAGGTCCGGTCGATCGACGCGGAAGGCTTCTTGGCCGTCGTGCTGCAGCACGAATACGACCATCTTGACGGAATACTGGTCATAGACCGCTTCATGAATCAGAAATAAACGTGAAACATATGATCTCAGACATCAAAAAAAAGACGGTAGATGCCAAGGGTGCCGTATCTTCGCACCCCGCACCGAAAATCCGTGTCGTGTTCATGGGTACGCCGGAATTCTCCGGCGAGGTTTTGGAAGGGATCGTCGCTGCCGGATATAACGTCGTTGCTGCCTATACGAGACCGGACAAGCCGGTCGGAAGAAAACAGGAGGTTGTGGCCTCCGCGGTGAAACGTCTCGCGTCGGAGCGTCATATTCCCGTCGAACAGCCGGCGCGGTTCGACGATGAAACGGTGAAGGGACTTCGGGAATACGAACCCGACCTCGTCATCGTTGCCGCATACGGGAGAATCCTTCCGGAGTCAGTCCTGTCCATACCGGGATTCGGTTGTCTGAACGTGCATGCGTCACTGCTTCCTCGCTGGAGAGGCGCCTCTCCCGTTCAGAACGCGCTATTGGCCGGAGATACGGAAACCGGAGTGTCCATCATGCTGATGGATGCTGGAATGGATACGGGTCCCGTTTTCGCGCAGGAGTCGTTCGAGATCGCCGCTGACGATACGACGGATACCCTGCTGTCGCGCATGTCCGCGGCAGGTGTTCGGCTGCTGATATCGATCATTCCGAAATGGATCGAGAAGCGCACCGAACCCGTCGAGCAGGATGATTCGAAAGCGACCCTGTGCGAGCTTATTGAACGTGAGGACGGAAGGATTTTCTGGAACGAGACCGCTGCTAATATCCTGAACCGGTATCGTGGCCTTCATCCGTGGCCGGGTATCTTCACCTTTTGGAAGCGTGACGACGGTTTGTTACGTCTGAAACTGACCCGGATCACGATTCAGAAAACAGATCCCGCGATAAAGCGGAAATTCGGTGAGGTTTTCGAATCGGGCGAAAAGGTGGCTATCCAGTCGGGCGAAGGCATCGTATATGTCGAGGAAATTCAGCCGGAGGCGAAAGGGGCCATGCCGATCCGTGATTACGTCAACGGCCACCCGGATTTTATCGGATCCATCCTCGGTTGACGAGCTGATAAATACGCTCCCTCGCCCCTTCGGAAAGTGATATACTGTGAGCGCATACCGCAACGGTAAGAAACAGAAACACTAACGATATGGAACGGCATTCGTCAGGGCAAGATATGACCGTCATGGTGGTCGGATTCGGTCTGGTTATCGCAACGTCCGTCTTTTTTCTTCTCAAGGGACCGTCAAAGAGCGTTAAAGAAGACGTAACCGCGAATACTGCCGGCTCAACCGCTACGGCGTCGCCGCTTCAAACGATGAGTGTCGTCGAGGTACGCGGCATGTTGGCAAAATCGACCTCGTCGATACTGGTGGTCGATCTGCGGTCCGCCGATGAATTCAAATCATCGCACGCGGCCGGCTCCGTGTCGGCTTCTTCGGTTGCCGACTTCGGGGCCCTTCCCGTACCGGATGGCGGAACGGTTCTTCTTATCTCATCGGGCGACGCGGAGACGGATCGTCGGACGTCCGACGTCGCGAAGGCGGGGGGCAAAAAATTCGCATTCATCGCCGACGGACTTTCCGGATGGCAGTCCGCGGGAGGTGCGGTCGTGACCGAACCGAGTCTGACCTCGCCGATAGACCGTTCCAAGGTGACGTTTGTCAAAACGGATGCCTGGAAAGAGATGTTCGCTCAAAAGGATATCGTATACAGGATTTTAGATGTGCGATCGACCGAGGATGCGTCGAGGTCGCCTGTTCCGGGTTCGTTGGGAATCCCGTTCACTGATCTCGAAAAAAAGCGTTCCGAGATACCGTATGCATCGAATATCGCCCTGTGTGCTTCGAACGCGGAAGACGCGTATCGTGCGGCAGTACGGCTGTTCGATCTCGGTTTCTTTTCGGTAAAGGCGCTTGACGGCGCGTGCCCCGATATCGTGACAAAATGACGGCCAGTCCATGTATCCGTGGGTCAGGAAGCCAAGAAGGGATGCTCGGATCGGTATCTCTTTCAGAACGAACGACCGATATGAAAAAACGTCCGGAATTTCGGACGTTTTTCCGGCACTATGGAATTCCGGATACGTTCAGACCTTCTCGACGACAGCTAGAATTTCTTTCATGGATACGATAACGTAGTCTTCGCCGTCCACTTTGATTTCCGCTCCCCCATAACGTGTGTAAATCACCGTCTGTCCCTTCTTGACCTTGATCTTGTCGCTGTTACCGACGGCGATCACCTTTCCCTGCTGCGGTCGCTCTTCAGACGCGTTGTCAGGCAGGTAAATGCCGGCAGATGTCTTTTTTTCCGGCTTTTCCGGTAATACCAGTACGTTTTCTCCGAGCGGCCTTACGTTTGATTTGGACATACTCTTTGATTATCGAATTACTGCATAATTCATTGTAAGAAAATTAGCACTCCCGGTCAAGGGGTGCTAATCACGGTTTCGGCCTTTGATTCGATAATCATTTTTTGCCAAGTATCTCGACCGCTTTATCCATTTGCGGATCGTGGGCATTCTTGATGTCGTCTATCGTGATTCCGACTTCCGCATCGGGACTGATACCCTTTTCGTTGATCTGATTTCCTTTCGGCGTGAGCCAGCGTGCAACGGTCACTTTCACCGACATGTCCGATCCTACGGGAATAAGTTCCTGGACGGATCCCTTGCCGTAGGACTTTTTCCCGACCAATGTCACGTTGTCCCGATCTTCACGAAGTGCGCCTGCAAGGATTTCAGAGGCGCTCGCGCTGCCCTCATCGATGAGGACAACGGTCCTGATGTCGGATAAGACGTCGCCGCCCTCCGTTTTTTCCGCCTTCCTGTCGCCTTTCCCGTTTTCTTCCCAGACGACGGTCTGTCCGGATGGGATCATAAGACTTGCCATAGAGACGGCCGCATTGAGCAGTCCGCCCGGGTTGCTGCGAAGATCGAGAACGACAGCCTTCGGACTCCGTTTCACCGTCATCGCAACCGCGTCCCGGAACTCTTTCTCCGTCGAATCGCCGAAACGACTTACCCGGATGACGGCGATGCCATCATCCCTAAAAGTCGTTTTCACGCTTTTCACGTTGATGACGTCGCGAACGACGGATACTTCGCGTGACTCGTCCTCGCCTTCCCGATAGATCGTCAATTTCACTTCAGTTCCCTTCTGGCCGCGGATTTTCGATACGGCGGCTTCGAGCCCGAGGTTTGTCGTCGACTCCCCGTCGATTTTTAAGACCCGATCATTCGGCCTCAAACCGGCTTTCTGGGCGGGAGCGTCATCGAGAGGAGCTATGATGGTGAGTATGTCGTCGCGCATCCCCATTTCCGCTCCGATACCCTCGAACTTTCCGGACATATCCTCGTTGAAGGATTTCTGCTCCTCCGGATCGAAGAACGTGGTATAGGGATCGCCAGTTGCCGCTAGCATCCCCTTGATGGAACCGTAGAACAGTTTCTTCGCATCGAGATTTCCCCTATCGACGTACTTGTCCTTGAGCACGTTCCACACTTTCCAATAAAGCGAGAAATCGATCGTCTTTTCCTGAGACGCGGTGTTTGAAAACACGACGCTACCCGGGGAGAGGATGCCCGAATCCGCCGTGTTTACGTACGACTTTCCGTGATCAACGCCAAACTGATAGGAGAG
>CAINXS010000077.1 GCA_903854995.1 Candidatus Moraniibacteriota bacterium
ATCCTAGCGTTGTATACAAAACAAAAGACCGGTTCAATGGAAGGTGTCTAAGCCGAACCATTAACCGATCTCTTGTATGCACAAGAATACCAGACTCCTCCCGTATATGCGAAAAGCGGCATACGAGGAGTGGAAGAACGGGAAAAGCGTTTCCTTCCTCGCCCGGGAATACAAGGTCACGAGAAAGATCGTATACCGGGTCCTCGAACGGGCAAGGATGGGAGAATTCGAGAACCGAAAGAGCGTCAATGCAAGGTTCCGGACCATCGAATACGGCCTGAGACGCCTGTCGGCCACGGAACGGAAACTTGAAAAGAAGATCGCCAGGCAGTGGATCCGACGGTATGAGAAAGAGCGGCCCGGAGAGATGGTCCACTTCGATACGAAACGACTCCCGCTCATATATGGCGAAGGGATCCGGGACAAGAGGGAACATCTTCACGTGGCCATCGACGACTATTCCCGATATCTCGTCGCCGACATCTTTCCGGACAAGAGTCAGTATTCCGGAGCCATGCATCTGGAGGAGGTGATTGAAACCGCACCCTTCGCGATCGAAGACGCCTATTCCGACAACGGGAGCACGTACAAGGGACGGAGGGACCACGCCTTCATCGAGAAATGCGCCGAGAACCACATATCGAAGCATTTCACAAAAACAAGACATCCCCAGACGAACGGGAAAGCGGAGCGGGTCATCCAGACCCTTATGCGGGAATGGTGCCGTCCGAGGAGATTCTCAAATCATGAGGAACGGAGACAGTCCCTTCAGGAATACGTCCGTTTCTACAACTTCGAACGGAAACACTCAGGCATCGGGAACAAGACCCCTATTCAAAGAATCACCGACCATATAGCCGGAAGTGTATACAACGCTTGACGAGTTAACACCGATGTTTGACGGGTCACGGAAAATCGGGTATCGTTCAGAGGAATCCGGTTTCGAGTGAATCGGAGCGGTTCCCTGTCCCACGTATGCCAGGGTAGCTCAGTTGGTTAGAGCACGGGACTCATAAGCCCGGGGTCGAGAGTTCGAATCTCTCCCCTGGTACCAAGTCGGCATGGGACGGCTCTCGTTCGGATTCGGTCGGTCAATATGCGTTGGATCGGTAGCTCAGTTGGTTAGAGCGCCGCCCTGTCACGGCGGAGGTCGCGAGTTCGAGTCTCGTCCGGTCCGCAGAAAAAACAGCCCGCGAAGGGCTGTTTTTTGCAGGAACGGAAGAAAGCCGAGTTTCGGCTTGCGTCGGGACGAGAAGGGCGCAGCGAGTTTCGTCAGTAGGCGAAACCGCGAGCCGGGGTCGAGAAAGTCCGTCGCGACGGCGACGGACTATTCGTGACTGAGTCTCGTCCGGTCCGCAGAAAAAACAGCCCCTACGCGGGCTGTTTTCGTTTCTGATCGGATCCGGCATGGTATAATCCGGTCGTAATAACCGGTGCAATACCAGGTCATATGTCCGATACGCAACTGTTCCAAATGCTCGGGCTGGCGATGTTTCCGATCGGAGTAGGGATGTTGGCGCATCCCGAAGTTTTCAAGAAGATATTCAAGAACCTGGAGCATGATCCCGCTGCCGTCTATCTGAGCGGATTCGTGAGTCTTTTCCTCGGGTACGCGTTGGTCGCGTTTCATAACACATGGCAGTTCGATCGATCTCTCATCATTACGCTCGTCGGATGGGCGGCGCTCATCAAAGGACTGTCGCTTCTCCTGTTTCCGACTTCGCTTTTCGGCGCGACCCGGAAATTCACCGACAGCGATCGATATCGGAAATGCTTTCCCTGGTATCCGATCCTGTTCGGGCTCGTCCTCCTGTATTTCGGATTCTTCGCATAGTCCCTTGACGCGATCCGGGCCGTTTTGTATACTCTAGGGGAGTATGAAAGGACGAGCAGTTGATACATCCCGGATGACGAAGAAAGATGGCACGGATACGGGCCGGATTTTGTCGGATTCCGCATCGCGCGACTGCCTGCTTCGCCGACTCTCGCGTATCGAGGGGCAGTTCCGGGGCATCCGGAAGATGGTGGAGGAGGAACGCGAGTGTCTCGATATCATTCAGCAGATCACCGCGGTCCGCGAGGCCATCTCGATGCTTGGCATCGAGCTGCTCAAGGACGATCTGGTCTGCCATCGCACGGGAACGGACGTCGACGAGAAGTTTCTCAAGACGCTGTTCAAGATGCGGTAGCGACGGGGGGTCGGATGACGGAGTGGTTGCGGAGGAGTATAATAAGAAATACGCGTAATATGAATGGGGTCGCGACTCGGACGGATCCGAGGCGTGCCTCCTGAAAAAAGTATGGGCCAGGCATTGAATCTGACGGAGACGACGTTCGAGGCGGAAGTGCTGAAAAGCGATATCCCGGTCCTCGTGGATTTTTGGGCGCCGTGGTGCGGTCCGTGCCGGATGATGGCACCGGTTCTCGACGAGCTTGCCGAATCGATGGCCGGTAAGGTTAAGATCGCGAAGTTGGACGTGGACGAGGCGGCACATCGTGAACTCGCAATGAAATATCGAATTCAGAGCATCCCGGCCATGAAGCTGTTCAAGGGCGGCGAGGTGGTGAAGGAGTTCGTCGGATTCCGTCCGAAGGATGTCCTGGAAGTCGAGCTTGGCAAAGAGTTGTAATATCGGCGTACATTGGAAGAAGATTCTTTTTCAGCCTGCTCCCCTTTGAGAGGGGAGCTCCCGCGTTTACGCGGGTGAGGGGAGTGTTGTTTGCGAGAAAACCTGACGCGTATCGTGTTATGAATACCGACAAGACATACCCGCTCGCCATCATCGGGGCCGGGCCGGCGGGTCTGTCGGCTTCCATCTACGCTTCCCGCTACGGAGTCGATCACATCGTGATCGGTCATCTTCCTGGCGGACAGATTTCCGAGACGCACGAGATAGACAATTATCCGGGCGTCGATGCTGCGGGCGGGTTCGAGTTCGCCGAGTCGCTGGTGGCGCATGCGCGAAAGTACGGTGCCCCCATCGAGAACAGGATGGTGAAACATATCAGGAAAGAGGACGGGGGGTTCGTCGTGACCCTCGACGGGGGAGCGTCCGTCCGAAGCCGGATGATCCTCCTGGCGACCGGCGCCAAGCGCCGCGTACTCGGGCTCGATCGCGAGGGCGAGTTTCTCGGTCGCGGCGTTTCCTATTGCGCGACCTGCGACGGATTTTTCTACCGGGATCGGATCGTGACCGTGATCGGAGGAAACAACAGCGCTGCCGGTGCCGCCGCGTATCTTTCCGGAATCGCTTCCAAAGTCCATATCGTGTACCGCGGCAAGGAGCTCCGCGCGGAAGAGCATATCCTCAAATCGCTCCGGAACGATCCGAAGGTGAGGATCATCCTGGAGACGAATGTCGTTTCGCTCGTGGGCGATGACGCGCTTACGGCCGTGAAACTCGACCGACCGTACGAGGGATCGGACACGCTTCCGACGGACGGACTGTTCATAGAGATCGGTTCCGATCCGAATGCCGATTTCGCGCGCGACCTCGGGGTCGCGACGGACGAGAACGGATATGTGCATGTCGGATCGGACATGTCGACCTCGGTTCCCGGCGTTTTTGCCGCCGGTGACATTACCGACGGCTCGGACAAGTTCCGGCAGGTGGTTACCGCCGCCGCGGAAGGCGCTATCGCCGCGCGGAGTATTCACGCCGCGCTCGCGAAGGAATAATATCGGAAACACTTGTGAAGCACGCGCAAAAGGACCGTCATCGGTCCTTTTATCGAACACGCATCGTTATCGGCATCATCGCTACGGTGATGTGGCGCACGAATCGTTATGGGTAGTACGTATTTTGAGGCTTTCCTCGAAATGGGCTAAAATGGGGTATACCTATTAGACGAAAATGATGAGGAAAGAACGAACCAAGCAGAAGAAAGACCGGCAAAAATCGATTGGCGGCGTAAGGGTCGGTTTGGCGCTTTCGGGCGGGTCGGCTGTCGGAATCGCCCACGTCGGCGCGGTACGCGCGCTCCGTGAAGCGGATGTCGTCATCGGCTCCGTCGCCGGTACGAGCGCGGGAGCGGTCGTCGCCGCGTGCGTGGCATTCGAAATACCTGAGGAGCGGATGATAGAAGTGTCGAGGCGGCTCAGCTGGTCGAATATCTCCGACTTCGGATACTCCAAGCTCGGGTTGAACTCTAATAAACCGGTCGGGAAGCTGATCGAGGAGCTGATCGGTGACGTTTCGATAGAGGATGCCCCGATACCGCTTGCCATTGTCGCGACGAATATCGACACCGGCGAGAAGGTCGTGTTCCGGAAGGGGAATCTTGCCGAAGCGGTTATGGCGAGTACCTGCATCCCGGGATTCTTCGTGCCGGTCGAGATCGGCGGGCGCCGGCTCGTCGACGGCGGGATCGTCGAGAACCTGCCTCTTCCGTCTTTGTCACAGTCGCGTGTCGATGTCCGGATCGGTATCGATCTCGGGTACTGGCGCACGATCCACACGGCGAAGAACGTCCTCGACGTCGTCACGAACTCCTATGCGATCCTGGTCCGGAACCAGAGTGGCGGCTCTCCTTTAGCATCCGACGAAGGCATTGTTATCCGGCCCCATCTCGAGGGCTTTACCATATCCGATTTCAAGCGCATGGACGAACTCATCGATATCGGTTTCCGGGCGACGCGCGCGCGGATTCCCGCCGTGCGCCGACGCATAGTCGCGAAGCGGCTTTCTCCGGTCAGGTTCTTCCGTCGGCTTCGGAAGGTGTTCCGGTTCAAGGGGGGCATATGATGAAGCGCGTGAAGACCGTCGGTCGCGACGCGTTCTCGTCGCTTCAGATCCGAAATTTCCGACTCTATTTCATCGGACAGGGGCTCTCGGTTTCCGGGACCTTCATGCAGGCCGTCGCTTTGCCGTGGCTCGTTCTTCGTATGACCGGGTCCGGAACGGCACTCGGGGTCGTCTCGGCGCTTCAATTTCTCCCCATACTCCTGTTCGCTCCGCTCGGCGGCGCGATCGCCGACCGGTTTCCGAAGCGGAACCTGATCGTATTCACGCAGTGCGTTTTCGGCATCCTGGCGTTGACGCTTGGCGTTCTCGTGCTGACCGATCTCGTACGTCTCTGGATGGTGTACGTCATCGCGTTCTGTCTCGGACTCTTCGCCGCGCTCGACAGCCCCACCCGCCATACGTTCATCTCGGAACTCGTCGGTGAGAAAGGTTTGAAAAACGCCATCACGCTCAATTCAGGCATCATGAACGTGGCACGTATCGTCGGGCCGACGATCGCGGGCATCCTCATCGCGGAAGTCGGCATCGCGTCGTGCTTCATATTGAACGGGCTGTCATACGTCGCCGTCATCGTGATGTTGTTCCTCATGCGAAAGGAAGAGCTTTCCGTCGCCGAACGGGATTCCGGAAAATCGCGGTATTTCGACGGGCTCCGATACATATTTTCGAAACCGGATCTTCGGTTGATTTTCATCATGGTCGCGGTCATCGGTACCCTGGCCTATGAGTTTCAGGTCAGCCTTCCCTTGCTGGCCAAGATCACTTTCGGTGGCGATGCGAGGAGTTATGCGGCGCTTTCTTCCGCGTTCGGCCTCGGTGCGGTCATCGGAGGTCTGCTTTTTGCCGGAAAAAAACACGTCGACCGTATCGGCCTCGTACGGCTCGCCGCTCTCTTCGGGGTCTCCTTATTGTTGGTATCGGTATCTCCGAATCACGCGACGGCCGTCGTCGTGATGGTCGCGGCCGGTATCTTTTCCATCGGTTTCACGTCCGCCGGCAATACGATGATGCAGCTCGGAAGTACGCCGGGTATGCGGGGACGGGTGATGGCGTTCTGGTCGATGGCGATGATGGGATCGACCGCCATCGGAGGCCCGATCGTTGGCTGGATAGGGGAGCATGTCGGACCGCGGTACGGCCTTGGTCTCGGCGGATTGGTGACCGTTCTTGCGGCGTTCTACGGATATCTGACCGTCCTCCGGCCCCGTCTCGGATCGATGTTCTCATTCGAGCGTATTTCGGAGATAGCGGATGACGAACCGGATGATCCGAAACGCGTATGAACGGTACCGACATCGCGTCGATAGTCGCCTCGTACGGGATCGTTTTCGGGAAACTTCGCGAGGATATCCCGCTCTTCGGCAGTCCTGAGCGGACGGAATATCGTGTAGCATTCGAGGACACGGAAGCGAGACCATATATTTTCGAGGAAGTCGCGGAAGCGAGACTCGCAAAAAAAAGAGCCATCGCGCGGACGCTCTCGGCGCTTTCCGTGGCCGACCCTTCGTTGCCGATAGCGCCGTATGTCCGGTCCGCTACCGGCGAACACGTGCTTGAAGTCGATGGCCGACATGTACAGGTCGTTCCCTATATCGAAGGCGTCGCGCTCGATCGCGAGTGCTATCTTGGGGACGACTGGCGCGGGGTTGCCGCGGCGGAGTTCCTGATAGCCATGCGCCGCGCGTCAGCTTCGCTTCGTCCGGACGAGACGGGTCCTATTCCCAGACCCTTCCTCCTTCGGGAATACGTTGCCGAACTCGTCGGTAAAATCAGACGGAACGAGCCCGTTCTCCTTGAAGAGATCGGTCCCGTGCTGTCTTATCTCGACTCGGATTTTTTTCCGCGGGAACATACGATTCCGACCGCTTTCTGTCACGGGGACTATCACCCGGTAAACGTCATCTGGAGCGAGCACGGTGTGGCGGGCGTTATCGACTGGGAATTCGCCGGGATGAAGGCCGGGCTCTACGACGCGGCGAACATGGTCGGATGTCTCGGCATGGAGGATCCGGACGCGCTCAAGGGCGGGATGGCGCTTTCATTTCTGCGGATGCTCCGGGAATCGGATGTGTTTTCCGGGGACGATTGGAATGGGTTTCCCGACCTGCTGCTCGCGACACGGTTCGCGTGGCTTTCGGAATGGCTCCGGTTCAAGGAACGCGGACTGATCGAGCTTGAGGTGGAATACATGAACCTCATCCTTGAAAACCGGGATTTTCTGACGCGTATCTGGAACATCGCGTGATATCCGCTCGGTGGACAAGCCCGGCCCGCAGAGGGTATCATTCGATCGGACGCGACCGGCTTCGGATTCATTCATTCGAGAAAAACATATGAGCAAGAGAATAGTCAAAAAGATAGCGAATACGCATATCGGCGGTTTCATGCAGTTCGTCCGCGAGCAGGGCGTCGTCGGATTGGCGACCGGTTTCCTCCTTGGCGGTGCGGTGTCCAAGGTCGTCACCGCCCTGGTGACGGATATCATCAATCCGGTGATCAGCATCGTGTTCGGCTCGGCAGAGGGCTTCAAGCTGGCCGCGATACAGGTGGGCGATTCGAAGATCATGTGGGGGGATTTCGTGAGCGTGCTGATCGACTTCCTGATCGTCGCGGCAGTCGTCTATTTCGG
>CAINXS010000078.1 GCA_903854995.1 Candidatus Moraniibacteriota bacterium
ATGCGGGACAAGGACGATTCGATGTGGATCAAAAACAAGGAAATCTACGGGAAGTGGCCCGACGTTCGGAAGGAGACAGAGGGCGTGACCGTGACGCTCATGCATCCGCGGGTGCTTCGCGAGTATAAGGAACACCTCTCCGGGGAACATCAGGAACAGGATCGCCGGTTTCTCGATGGGTATATAATCGCATGTGCGTGAGCTTGCGAAACGTGATATTTCGCGTATAAATGATGTAGGAACAACCTTCATATATCGGTGGGGGTAGTAATCGTGGACGCATATGGGAAACGCGTACGAATATCCGGGTGGGACTCCCAATCCAGAAAAGGAAGATGAACAGATCGATGCGGAAGTCGCATTCAAGAACGCCGGGCGTCCGTCATCGGGTGATGATACGATGGCCGGCCCGTTGTCCGAGAGCGGACCGCTGACACCCGAAGAGCGGCGCAAACAGGAACGGGCGGATAATGAGGCGGAACGTATCGCACTTGAGGAGCATCTTAGTTTTCAGGGGTCGCCGGAAGAGGATGAGGCGTTGAGGAAATCGCGACGGCGATGGAAACAAGAAGCGGATATGAAGAACGCGGTCGCGACCATCGATCCGATGAAAAATACGGGAAAACGCGAGGAGTGAAATCCTGCATCCGATACGCTCGAGCCCGACTTTCAGGCGGGTTTTTCACTTATCTCCGTCTATGTCGTTGGTAGGGTGTCCGGTGTGCTACAATACGGATGTCACGCAAAAAGCGACCCAGTAGGATTATGTTTCGCGAACGTGGGGCGATTTGAGATTTTCGACTTTTCGCTTTCGACTTGTAACTATTTTCCATGCCGCTCATCACCGTAAAGGATCTCTGCAAGACGTATGAAAGCGAGGACGTGAAGACGTCCGTGCTTCACGACGTTTCGTTTTCCGTGGGGAAGGGGGAGTTCCTGGCGATCATGGGACCGTCCGGTTCCGGGAAGTCTACCTTGATGCATATCCTCGGCCTTCTCGAACGTGCCAATTGCGGGGAATACCTTTTGGACGGACGAAGCGTCACGGAGCTTACCGATAACGAGTTGGCGGTACTTCGGAACAAGCGGATAGGGTTCGTGTTCCAGGCGTTCAACCTGTTGCCGAAAACCACGGTCGAGGAGAACGTCGAACTGCCGCTTTTGTATGATGACGATCCGACCGAGCGGAACGGCAAGCGGATAGCCGCCGCGCTCGCGGCGGTCGATATGACGCACCGTGCGAAGTATTTCTCCGGTCAGCTTTCCGGAGGGGAGAAACAGCGCGTCGCGATCGCACGGGCGCTCGTGAACGATCCGGACATCATCTTCGCGGACGAACCGACGGGAAACCTCGATTCGAAGTCCGGGCTTCAGGTCATGCGGATCCTGCAGAGCCTGAACGATTCTGGGCACACGGTCATACTTGTGACGCACGAAACGATCACTGCGGAACATGCGAAGCGGATCATCCGGGTCGTGGACGGTCACATCGTTTCCGATGAACCGGTCGTAAACCGAAGAATCGCCGGTGACGGGGAGGTGACGTTGAAATAGTGTGAATTTCGAATTTCGAATTTCGAATTACGAATTTCGAATCAAAACCGAACTACAGAATGTCGGAAATGAAGATAAACCGTATTCTTCGGTATCGTAAACGTTATTTCGTTGACGGGTTCACGCATAAACGAGTTGAGAGGCGTTGTATGTTGTGAGTTGTGAGTTATTCCGAAATGAAAATCACCGATCCGATAAAGATAGCCGTCCGTTCACTGGTCACCGCGAAACTGCGGTTCTTTCTGACGGTGCTTGGCATAGTCATCGGAGTGGCGGCGGTCATCCTCGTCATGTCCATCGGCGCGTCGGCACAGGCGTTGATTTTTTCGCAGGTGGCGAAGGTGGGTTCGAACCTCGTCGGCGTACTTCCGGGGGCATCGCAGGAAAACGGTCCGCCGGCGTCGGCGCTCGGCATCGTGACTACGACCCTGAAAAACGGCGATCTGGATGCGATGCGGGAAAAGCGCAATGTCCCGAACCTGGTTGCGGTAAGCGGATACGTGTCCGGGTCCGCTTCCATAGAATCGCCGGGCGTGTCGATTCAGACCAGTTTTCAGGGGGTCTCGCCGGAGGTCGTTTCCATCGAGAATATGGACGTTTCCGACGGACGTTTTTTCTTCGCCGAAGAGGAGGGCAGTCTGGCCCGTATCGCCGTGCTCGGTGCGACGCGCGCATCGGACCTGTTCCCGAACGGAAACCCGATAGGGGAAACGGTCGTCATAAAGGATATCCCGTTTCGGGTCGTCGGCGTGCTCGCATCGCGCGGAGGTTCCACGTTTTCGAACCCAGACAATCTCGTCTATGTTCCGCTCGGGACCGCGCAGAAGATCCTCTTGGGTATCGACTATCTGAACTTCATCCGAGCCAAAGTCGACGACACGGGGAATATCGATGCGGCCAAGTCCGATATCGAGACGCTGCTTCGGAACCGGCATAAGCTGGAGGACGGAGAGGAATCGGATTTTTCCGTCCGAAGCACGGAACAGGCCCTGCAGACGCTTTCCAGCGTGACGGACGTTTTGAAATATTTCCTGACGGCCATCGCATCGATATCACTCGCGGTCGGAGGGATCGGCATCATGAATTCGATGCTTATCGCTGTCAATCAGCGGATCCGCGAGGTGGGACTCCGGAAGGCGGTCGGCGCGAGGCCCCATCACATCATGCTTCAGTTCCTGATAGAGGCGGGATTCGTTTCGGGACTGGGCGGGATACTTGGAATCGTTTTCGGGGTCGGTATCGCGTTCGTCGCCGCACTGGTCATTCCTCGACTCGGCTACGAATGGGAGTTCATCGTTCCTGGATCGTCGATTGCCATAGGGTTCATCGTATCATTCCTTATCGGAG
>CAINXS010000079.1 GCA_903854995.1 Candidatus Moraniibacteriota bacterium
GAGATGACCTTCGAAGCCGAACCGAGCATCGCCACGGTCGCCGTTTCGAGTTTCATTCCCTTCTCCTCGGAAACGACCTGGCCGCCCGTCAGGACCGCGATATCCTGCAGCATCGCCTTGCGGTTATCGCCGTATTCCGGCGCCTTGATCGCGAGCACGTTGAGTACGCCGCGCAACCGGTTCACCACGAGCGTCGTCAGCGCCTCCCCGTCCACGTCCTCGGCAATGATAACGATATCCTTCTTCCCGGACTGAGCAAGGCTGTTCAGAAGCGGCACGATGTCGTTCACCGCAGAAATCTTCCGATCAGTGATGAGAATGGCCGGATTGTCAATCTCGGCCGACTGCGACTCGGCACTCGTCATCATATACGGCGAGATGTATCCCTTGTCGAAGTTCATACCCTCGACGACCTCTTTCGTAAGGCCGAGCGTGTTGGACTGTTCCGTCGTGACGACACCGTCCTTGCCGACCTCCTCGATGACCGACGCGATCATCTCGCCCATCTCGGCCGACTCGGCGGAAATGGTCGCGACCTGCGCGATCTCCTCCTTCGATGAGATCTTCTTCGAATTTTTCTTGAGCACGGCGATCACCTCGTCCTTTGCGGACTCCATCCCGCGTCGGATGCCGACCGGATTGATGCCGGTCTCGACGAACTTGAGTCCCTCGCGCACGAGCGCCGCCGCGATAACGGTCGAGGTCGTCGTCCCGTCACCCGCCACATCGTTGGTCTTCTCGGCGACCTGCTTGAGAAGTCCGGCTCCGAGGCTCTCGTACTTGTCCTCGAGCTCGATCTCCTTGGCGATCGAAACACCGTCGTTCGTGATGGTCGGTCCCCCGTACGATTTGGCAATGATGACGTTCCGGCCCTTCGGTCCGATTGTCACCTTTACCGCGTTCGCGACCTTGTCCACGCCCGCCTTGATGCGCCGTCGCGCGTCCTCGCTGTATGCGATCTGCTTTGCCATATTCGTCTTTGAGCGAAGCGAGAAGCTACGAATATGAGCACCCCGCACGCTTTCGTTAAAAAATTATCAAATACCGACCGCCAAGCCGCGGGCGTTTCCGAGACGATTATCACGTCTTGTCTCACGCGATACCGGAAAGCGTTGCGGAGGTAGCCATACCCGACTTATAACCCACAACGTACAACCCATGACTTACAACGGAACCGCTGAGCGGCACGTAAAAAGCAGGTTGTCAGTCGTTCGTTGTCAGTTATCGGTTACCCAGGATTAGCACTCCCCATTATAGATTGCTAAACCTACCTGTCAAGACTCGCCCCCATCCGCCTGCCGGCAGTTTTGTCCTCATGAAAATCCCTATGGAGAAAAAAGACACCCGACATCGTTTCAAACGGCTTAAAACGATTCCGGTATTTCTTTCGGCAGAATCATTATCCGGCAGCTTGGTCCGAGCCAAGTGGCTTTTCACCGCAGGAATATGAAAGGGAAAGAAAAAGAAGAAAAGAAAACCGAAAGACCGAAGGCTAAAGGCTTCCCACCCTCACCAAGGAACGGGAACCGTCGAGCGAACACCGAACCGTCACGTCGAACCCGTCCGCAGCCGCCCGGGCGCCGACCCGATCCCAGAACGCGCGCGAGACGACCCCGTGCTCCCCTTCCTCCGGGAAAAGGGTGGCGAGATTGAGGCAGGCGGAAGCGATATTGTTGCCGTCCGCGTCCTTCGCATCCCAGTCGTCGATGACGGTGCCGTCTTTGTGGAGGGTGGAGAGGAAGCGGATGATCCAGTCTTCGATCGTGAGGCCGGATTCGTGTTGGTATTCCGGTTTTTTGAGAAGGTCGAAGTATTCCTTCGGACTCAGTCCCGCTTCGAGCCGGCGGCGACCGTTGATTTCCGTCCCCTGCCCCTCGCGGGGAATGTCTTGTTCTTTCTCCTCGAAGGAGACGAGGAAGCCGGGGAAGGAGGAGGTGTCCGAGTCGAGGAGCTGTCGTTTCGTTTTGCCGCCGTGGTTTGCCCTTTCGAGGTCGGTGGGGAAATAGACGGGAGTCTTGGTCCGGTATCCGTCCCACTGATAGAGGGGCTGGCTGGTGTCGAGATCGAGTTTGTCTTTGTTGGTGGATTTGAGGATTCCGTTTTTGTATTGTCGTTTGAGTTCTTCTTCGATCGCTGCGAACAGTCTCTGGATCGGAAGCGCGAAGGGAGTGATGCGGAGTTCTTTGAAACCCTGCTCGGCCTTTTTCGCGAAGATTTCCTTGTTTTTGGATACTTCCTGCTTCACCTGTTCGAGAGTCGGAAAGGGGTATTCGTTTCCTTGTTCGTCTCTGATCCCCTGCTCTCCGGTGGAGAGTCTTTCGAGGAGACCGAGGGAGAGGAGGAGTCCCTTCTGTTCGGCGTATTGTTGGTCAATGTTGAGGAGGCGTTCGATTCTGGTCTCGTTTTTGAAATCCTCGGCTTCTTTGTAGTCGGGGAAGTCGTCTGTTTTGGGTCGATATGTCCGATTGTCGAGACGCGCGAATTTCTCAGCCGCTTCGGGGCCGAGGAAGTCCTCGACGAGTTCTTCGTTCTTGGCCGGATCGGTCTCGTTCGGAGGGAGGACGGGAGTTTCGGAGAAGGGGTTTCGGAGCATAGGTTCATTCCCTACCGAGAAAGAGCATCGAACGGATGTCACCTCCCGCTCTCGTATGCGCCTCTTCGCGTATCTCGTGGAACGGATCGTTTTTCCTGTACTCGTCCTCGTTCATGATTCCCTGAATAGTCTGAATATCCTCGTCCTCGACTGCCACGACATGATGCTCCCGAAATCGCCTCTCATCCCATCCTTGAAAAAAGCCATTCTCCAGGAATATCTCGACCAACAATTTTTGGTCATCCTCGGAATGCGTCCCGGCCGTAGCGAGGATATTGTCCGCGATAATCTCGTCGAGGGAGCCTTCCCGGAATCCGGAGTCGCACCATGGCAGGATGATCTTGCGCAACAGGTCGCGTGTCGAAATGACGGACTTCTCGAGCTGAGTCTTCTCGGCACGCATGCCGTGACGAAGCGCCATATACCGTTGTCCTTCGGTCTGTCCCGAGAAGAGCTCCTGAACATGCCGCACCACGATCGTAAGGTCAATCAATTTCTCATAATCTTCCGAACGGAACTGCGGTGGAAGCCGCACCCGGTCCTTTCGGATCAGTGCGGAAAGTACGAGGTCGAACGACTCCTCACGAGACGGATAATCCACCTTCGGTCCGTTCCATCGGCTGGCCTGCGCGACATTGAATTCCTGTGTCCCGTGATACTGCCGACCGACATTGAACGTTCCGATGATGCCGAACCCAGACTGGACGGTCAATCCCTCCTCACCATTTTCCTGCAGGACTATCTTTCTTCCGACCGCAGCGAGGGCGACATCGTTCATCCGTCCCAGAACCTGCGGCGGAATCATGTTCACTTCATCCAAGATGATCGGTTTCCCTTCCTTGAGCGCCCGTCCGAGCGGTCCGTACGCGAACACGGTCTCCATATCACCGCCGGAAACCGATGCAGCAAGGACGCGCTCAAGTATCCGTTCGCTGAGCCCGTTGAGAGCGTCCTCACTCATCCCTAAAACGCTCTCCGAAGATGCTTTCAGTTCTTCGACTTTTTCCGCCACGAGTTTCGCGATCTTCTCGGGAGATACGTCTTTCCCATTCTCCCGACGGATCTTGAGTTTCCCCACGAGATCATAGACAGATGCCTCTTCCGAGCCGGAGAAGAACTCCAGCTGCATCCGATCATACGCTTCCTCATACGATTCGTCCGGACCGATAGTTCCCGATTCGATCGCATTCTCCAGCATGAACAGTTTCGCGATATGACACGCAACCTCCGTCTTGCCGCTCCCCAGATGTCCCGCGAGCGTGAAAGCCCGGTGATCCCGCTGGCTCTCGAGCCCGAGTCCGACAAGCTTCTCCACCGACGGCAATTCGACGATACGCCCCGCCTGGAACGAATCGGCATATTCCCGGAGTGTCGCGATGCGATCAAGGAACGGGCCGATCGATTGTCCTTCGGAAATCTTTCGTATCCGCTCCTTCTGCTTCGAAATAATCTCCTCTATGACGTCCGCCGCTCCCTCTTTTTCTTGCAATTTTTTCTCCAATGTCGATTTTTCGGATGCCTTCCGTGCTTTCTCATCATCACTTCCTGTTTCCGGATCAATTTCCGAGATTTTCTGTTTGATACCGGATATTTCTTGTTTGACCTTTCCGAGTTGTATGCGTTGCTTGTTGATTTCAGAGGAAATCGACTGAGCTTCATCTCGTTTCCGAGCGCCGCTAAAATCATCCAGTTTTTTGCCTACTTCACTAAGCTCCCTTTCAAGGGTAGCGATAAGTTCCAGATCGGCACCGACCGGCACGCCGGCATGGGATCGTTTAGCCGAAGCCCTCCGTTTCCGTATCGCGTATCCGAGATCGGCCTGTTCGCCGAGAAGCCGGTCGCGTTCCTGGAGAAGCCGTCCGTAGAAGTAAAGCTTACTGACTTCCCTCCCGTATGCTTCCCTGATGCCGGGAATCGTTCCGATTTCATGAAGCCGATTTTCCACCTCGGCAAGGCGACTCCTTGCGGAGTCCCTGGCGTCCGACGCCGCCACACCGATTTTTAATTTAGCAACGACCGGTGATGGAAACCGGCGTCTCCCGATCCCTCTGCGGAGCTTACTCGTAAGAGTTTCGGTTTGTCCGACTCTTCGATCGCCTCCGTGCCCCCTTGGTCGCCTTTTCCTTCGAGGCTGACTTCTTCGCTACTTTCTTCTTGACCAGCTCTTTCTTGGTTACCCTTTTGGTCGTCGTCATTGCTCTTGAGTAGGGTCCTTTTCAGATCACGCCGTTCCGCGACGAGCGACTGTACCTCATAAATCAACTCGACTTGCTCCTCATCGCTCATGTCTGAAAATAGAACGTTCTCGACAGAGCTTTCGAGCTCAGGTTCTTCCTTGGAAGAAGCACCAAACACGCCTTCGACAAACGCGGATGGGTGCTCGGCCTCTGGGATGACTTCAATCTGTTTGTTCATATCCCAATACTACCAGAATGGCGTCCATTTTCAAACCTTGAACACGATCACGTCGCCGTCCCGGACGATATAGGTCTTGCCCTCGAGACGGAGTTTCCCGGCATCGCGGGCGGCGCTCCAGCTGCCGGCTGCGATAAGTTCTTCCCAAAAAATCACTTCGGCACGGATGAACTTCTCCTCGAAGTCCCCGTGGATCGCGGCGCCGGCCTGCGGCGCGGTCGAACCGCGAAGTATGGTCCAGGCACGGCTCTCGTCCTCCCCCGTCGTAAAAAAGGTCTCGAGTCCGAGGAGCGAATACGCCTCACGGATAAGCTCC
>CAINXS010000080.1 GCA_903854995.1 Candidatus Moraniibacteriota bacterium
CTCCGTGGCAGTGGGGTGGACTTCGACGTTCATCTCGAGTCCGCCCGATGAACGGATCCGGAAAGGTCAGGTACCTTTTCTCCTTTTTTGCCGAACTTGAAAAAGGCGAGAAATGAGGCTTTGGATAAGCCACGAATTTTAGGTGAAATCGGAAACGGGGCTTTTTTCGTGATACAATGTGAGACGTTATCCCTAAGTGCTTCCGTATGGAAAAGCCGTTCGAACCGATGCGGAAGAACTTGAAGGAGATTCCGAAACGGGAATCGTTTCAGGATATGGCGATCGCTGCCGCGGAGGTCGTCGCGCGCGACCCGGAACTTCCGATAGAGAAGAAGCGGCAACTGTTCGAAGTTGTCCGGGCGTGGTCCGAATACGCCGAAGAAAACCTGGTCCTTCCCGGTGATTTCGATCTGATCAGGTGGCATCTCGACCAGTTCGCGCAGCGGTACTTCGGGCCGGAACACGCGGAAGTGCCCGAGGTGTTCGAATCGTCCGTCGACATGCTGACCGTCCCGTCCGGCGAATCGTTTTCCGAATACGTGAATACGTTGGCGGGCGAGAACATCGTCGATAATCCCGGGCGCGGCATGTACGGGGGAGTCTCCCGTCTCGCTTTGCGGATGCTCGTTTCATCTTCCGAGGGGTCGGCCGACGAACCGCACGAAGGGGTGAATGTCGATTTCCCGCCGAGCGATCTCGATATCATCCGGACGAAAGAGGATGTCGAGCGGCATGCGGGATCATCGGCTGTCGCCGGGTTGGTGGGGACGAAGATCGTCCCGGACCTCCCGAGCAGCATTCCGGGGTTGCTTGCCGAAGTCGATTTTTCCATAAATCAGTCTGTGCTCCATAACGGGAAGCTGTTTTATACGAAGCAGGCGCTTGAGGATATCCGGACGGGAACGCTCCGCTTTTCGGACAAGAAAGGAGGCCTGTTCAGCGCCGGCACCGAAACGCTTCCGGACGGCAAGCAGTTCGTGAACCGCGTGGGTCTGTATCGGGCATTCTCGTTCCTGCTTCGGGGGAAGGCCTGTCAGCTTCCGATTCATACCGACAACCTTTCGTACGAAGCGCCGCTTCTGGGAAGGTATTGGCTCATCATCCTCTACCTGAAACTGTATCCCATCCGGGACGAGACGCGACGCGAGACGGCGGTCAGCGGCTGGTTCAATCTTGCCAAGCGGCTTCGCGTGACGGACAAGGAGACGCCGGACGATTTCCTGACGGAACTGGATATGGAGTATCCCGAAATGAACTCATTGTTGAAGCCGAAGCAGGAACGGCTTTCCCAAGAGGAGATAGAGGCGCAAGCGCGGTATCTTGCCGGAAAACTGATCGACCGGTCCGTCGACTCGGTGCTCATGTCGGATGCGAAAAATACGTTACCGGGTATGTCCGATGAGATGACCGTCATCGATCGGGATTTCATTTGGAGCGAGCGGCACGATGTCAAGAATGTCTTGAGGAACATCGATTTGATCCGGGATAGGGTGGAAGGGAGCAGGTAACGGTGCGGATCGTTATTCCGACCGACCGAGACGTTTTGCATGTGTGCCTCGTCCGGTCGGTCGCGGGATGGTATGATGGACGTGGAAATCGATAACGGGTCATAACGACAAACCTATGCGGAGCGGGATGTGGAAATCGGTCGCGTTGAAGGCGGTTTTCGCGGTGGTCGCGTCGTTACCGGCCTTGTTTGCCGGATATTTTTTCACGGTGCTGATGACGACCACGTTCGGGCTTCGGAGCTACGGGAGCATCGGTGGCTTTTCGATGTGGTTCCTGCTCTGTTTCGTGGTGACGTACTCCGCGCTCTTGTGGGCGGCGTTTCGGCTCGTGAACCGGCGGATGTCCGACTGGGCGGCGAAGAAAGCCGCTCGATCGGCGGCGATTGCGGCCGGAGCCGCGGTGGCATCCGTTCCGAGGGGGCGCGGCTTCGCGTTGTATACCCTGGTCGTGCTGCTCGTGTTCATGGGACTGACGAAGGGTCTTGATACCTGCATGTATATGACACCCTTGGGCGGTCCGATCCTTGGCTGGCTTACCGCGTGCTTTTCCGTCGCGATAATCGTGTTTGTTCTCGTGCAGCTTTTCAGAGGGAATCCGCGCATCTACGTGTGGATCATCGCGCTCGGACTCTGGTCGTTCCAATCCTTCGTCCGATACGAAAGCGTCGTGGATCTGGTCGTCGGGTCGGTATTGCTCCTGTCCATCATCTCGTTGTCATTCTTCCTGTTTTTGAAGCAGCCCGGGAATCGTGAACGACTGAACGCGTTTCGCACCCGGTTCGATTCGAGGGGGGAACTCGCGTATCGGGGGATGGTACAATCTGTTTCTGTCGGTGCTCTATGTCGCGCTTGCCGTCCCATTCTTTGTTCCGGTTACCGTTCTCGATGGTCGCGAGGTGACCCTGACGGATATGGCAATGCGATACGGGATCATTATTCCCATGCTCCTTCTCGGCGGCGGAACCGCTTTCGGATTGTGGACCATATGGGGGAGGAAGCTTCTGTGGAACACCGCGGCGAACATGGTCGTGGCCGCCGGAATGGTGGCGCTGTTCTTCCAGATGTCGCATACGCCCGGGATTCCGGATTCCACGCCGAACCGGCTCGGGCTCTATCCGCTTATCATCTGTCCGTTGATCTTGTTCATCTTCTCGCTCCTGTTCGGTTCCACGATAAAGGGTGACGTTTTGGAATCGGAGAACCCGGCCGGAATAACGCCCGGCACGATGGGGAAGTCATAGTCTACTGCGTGGCAGAGTCGGACGCGGGTCATCCGTGGCGCGTTTCGGCATTTTTTCGTATACTGTACCGATGTGGGCGCGGGCGTCCGTGAATACCGGTTAATCCGAATCTTCCGAATATGCTCGAAAACTTTCAGGAGATGAAGAATCCCTTCGACGACTTTTTGCGGGAATACGATGTGGTGCGGTATATAAAGCACTGTCTGTCGATCCCGTTCATCTACGGGGTATTCTTTCCCGCGGTCGTCATGGACGTGTTCGTCTCGCTCTACAACCAGGTCGCGTTCCCGCTCTATGGCGTGCCGGTCGTCGACCGTTCGAAATACGTCGTGTTCGATTGGAAGCACCTGCGGTATCTGGGTCCCGTGCAGCGGTTGAACTGCTGGTATTGCAGCTATTTGAACGGACTATTTTCCTACTTCGTGGAGGTGGGCGCCCGGACCGAACTCTACTGGTGCCCGATCAAGTCGGTCAGCCGACCGGTCGCGCCTCACCGGCTGTACGACGGATTCGCCGCGTACGGCGATCCGGCGCAGTGGGAAAAGAAGAACCACAGCACGGAAGTCACTGATGCTACGTGCGTTCTCGGAGTCCCGGGACGGAAATAAGGGGCCGACAGGGCCGCGGCCGGCCTTGTCACCGCCCGATGACGATGGAAAAAACCGCAGCGCGTTCGCATGCTGCGGTTTTTCCGTTTTCGTTGCCGCGTCGTTTTGCCGCGGAGTCAGATCAGTCTCAGTTGCTTGGCCCGGAGGCACATGCTTTTCGAAGGTGACAAAGTACCGGTCGAGTGCCGCTTCCTTGCTTCGGCTCAGGGCCGGGAGACGTCTCGCATGTTCCTGCAGCGCCTTGTCAAGCACGGAGAGCACGAACTCGCCGACCTTGAAGCGCCCCACGATCTGGTCGCCGATACGGTAGTTGCGGAGCAGGATGATGTTTCCCGACTTTTCGGAGAGGTACGAAACGTCTTCACGCGATACTGGAACCGCTTTTTCTCTGATGCATTCCGGTCCGTCGAAGTATCTTCCGAGGAAGAAGTGTCCGATGGCGTTTTCCCCACGGACGATTTCGGTTCGGAAGTCGATCGGGGCGATATCGAATATCCTTACCCGGATCGGAACCAGAAGTCCGTTCTGACCGTCGACGTTAATTGCGGTGTCGTCCGGAATCACCGATACGACCTTCGCTTTCCAGTGTTTCTTTTTCAGATCCAGATTTTTCGGCGCGTACGCGTACCGAAACGATCTGACTTCGTCGACATTCGACGGCATGACCGCCCGTTGAAACATGGGCATGGTCGATCCGGGCGCGGTCGTGGACCGAAGGTGGACCATGTCGCCCGTCTTCAGGGTCGGGTCCCAGAGTTCCTTAATCGGAAAATAGTCATGGTTCATGGTGTATGCTCCCGTGGTTGCTGAGGTTGATGGATGTTAAAAAGACCCGCCATGATACCGTCCGAGGGGCGTCGTGTCAAACCGGGGTGATATTCGATCGGTACGGGGTTCGCGGTTGCTCTGCGTGGAGAGAAAAGCGATGTTGAACGTTGATGCGTTGATTGTTTCGTTGACGTATTCTGCGGGGAATGGTATGAAATGCGTATTGTTCATTGAGTCAATTATAACGAGACGGAGTCAGATCATGCAGAGATATCGGATTATCGGCGTCCTTTTTTGTGCCGTTGCGTTTTTTCCTCAGGGCAACGCCCTGGCAGTATCGCGTGGAGAAGTTCCCGAAACGCCCAGGCTCGACGGGGTACTCCTTGTTGCGGCAGCGATTGCCGTTCTGTGGGCGATAGCATGGTTTGTCCGGTTTATCAGGCGGCGGGGCAGACTTTGGAATCGTCGCGTCGAGGCGGAGATATCGCTCGAGCGGTACCGTTCCACGTTCTGGAAGTTTCCCGCCCGATTGGACGAGGCTGAGCCGCACATGACCGATGAGCGGATGAAAAAGTACCGGACGTTTCATTCTGATGCCGGGAGTCGGCTTCGCAAACTTGAGAAGCGGTTGTCAAAAGTCGTCCGACAAGATGAGTCAGGCGCTTTGGATGACTGGACGGAAGAGCTGGGAGATCTTACGAAAGAAACCGAGATCGCCAGCTGGTACCTTGTCCACGCACCGCTGTTTGCGAGAGACATCGCCTACTTCATACGTCGGATCGACGGGGACGTGACTGCCGTGATGAGGTATATTGGCACCGAAGGCGAGCGTTTCGAACGTAACCGGGAACGGCTGGAGAATCTGC
Organism: Candidatus Moraniibacteriota bacterium; assembly: GCA_903854995.1. GTDB lineage: Bacteria > Patescibacteriota > Minisyncoccia > Moranbacterales > UBA1568 > JAAXTX01. The sequence goes on from CAINXS010000080.1 coordinate 4,992, forward strand.
AGATCGAGTATGACGTCCTTATCCGAAAGATCCAGGCTCGTCCGCATGGCAAGGAGTTCGACTATGTCGGAGTATCGAGCCATCTCCTGCGGCTGAAAAATGATTACGAGTCGTTGATGCACAAAGAGATGGCGCAGGATGTGCGCGACTTTTTCCGATCGGTACCGAAAGAAGTCTGGCCGTACCTCGGAGAGCTGGCGACGATGTCGCGGGCGTAAGACGTGAGAAAAGCATAAAAGCCGCATCGAAGATGTGGCTTTTATCGCATCTGCGTGGTTATGATGGCAAAGGTACGCGGCGGGCGGTCTTGGGAGATAAAAGAAAGAGACACGACGAGCGTTGCGCTGCCGTGTCTTTTTCTTTTCCGTGTGAGCGGTTCTTTACGTAACCAGTTCGAGGTAGGGGATGCCGGGCGTTTTCGCATACGTTCCCTAGGCGATCTTCTTGAAGGTGATCTTGTAGGACGGTTCGTATTCCGTATCGTTCTTGTCCTTGAGTTGGATGCTTTTTCCGTCCATCAGGTTCGTCATCGCGATATCGGTCAGCATCTGCTCGAGCTCGGCGATTTCGGAAACGGCGTGTTCGTACTCTTCCCACCGGCGACCCATGCCGATCTGCGCGTTCTGCTCCCGGGTCTTTTTCTTTTCGCGGAGTTTTTCCAACTCCTCCTTGATTTCCTGAAAGTCTTCGTCCTGCGCGAGAATATCCCGATATTCGCGGCCGATTTCCTTCTTGGTCTGCTTCAGTTCCTGAATCTCGTTGAAGACCTCCTGGATATCCTTCATATCGTTCGTTTTTTCGGATTATGAACAACGAGTCCTATTGTACCAGAAAGGAAGGAGGTCGAAAACTGAACAGTGAATAGGAAAGATTGAACAATAAACAATGAGCAGGGACGGCGATGAGGAACGGTCGATTTTCGAATCGGCAGAATCGCAGGAAAAACGGGGTTTGACGGGTTCGGGGCGATGCGGGAGAATTGCGGTGAGGGGTAAGCCGTAATTGCCGAGTATGCGTGAGATGCCCGAGGTGACCGGTGACTTCCGTCCGGATGCCGGCGATCGGAATCAGATACTGATCGAAAGCAAACACCGACTCGCGGAGTCGACGGACGCACTCCTTGCCTATCGGGGAAAGGAGATCTCGGACCAAGAGGGACTCGGCCAGTTTTTCCGACTGGCAGGTGTGATTCTTCATGAGATCGAATATGTGAATGCGCTGCACGAGGATGATTCCGAAGCCGAGGCGACGATGGCGCTCCTCATGGAATCGTTCGGATATGCTTCGTTTTCCGTGCTCGCAGCCGGGGAGCAAAAGCCGTGGGCGCATGGCGACCTTGAGGTCGAACATCCGGTGCTCTCCGATACGATGGCCGCGTCGGAAGAGTTGTCGCGTTCGAAAGACGTATTTTTTCCAAAGGGCACGGAACGTTTTGGCCCGCGGCTTCGGGGAGCGGTACGCCGAAGCGCTGCTTGGTGCCGAGAAACTGGCACTGCTTCGCTCAAAGGGGATCGATCCGCACAAGAACCCGCTTGGCTACGCCTCGTTCGGTGACGCCGTCACGCTGGAACAGAACGGACGTGAAATGACATTTCCGGCGTTCATGATCCGACCCTCCGAGCATGAGGACAGGATACGATACTGTCCGTCTTCGGGGAACGAACTTTTCGGAAAACGTTTCGAGTTCAACATTGATGTGAATCGCCTCAATGACGAGATGTACAGGAAGAGTGTGAAATTCATGTCAGAACGGCTGAACGATTCCGAACCGGTCGATCCGGCGGAACAGTCCTATCTGGAGACGGTATTTTCCGAGGAAGTGTTTCCAGAATTCCTGAAGGCGTTCCGCAAGTCCGAGAAACCGCTGCATGACACCAGGCAGGAATATCTGCCGGTCCGGATCCGTACCGCCGACGGTTCGGTGACCTATCGTCGGATAATCCGATCGGGTAATCCGACCGGATACGCGATCATTTCCTGATTCTTTTGGATGTCTTCCGTATGACGAATCCTGCGGAAACTTCGGCTGCTCCGTATCCTGCCGCGACGCGGGTTGTTTTTCCTGTCGAGCCGTACGAGCCATCGGACCCCCGATTCGGTGAAAACGTACGGGGCGCCGGAGGACTTTTCGGTATTCATCTCGGTGAGGATGTTTGTGCCGTTGCCGGAACGGTCGTCCGATCGGTCGCGGACGGGCTGGTGGTCTATTCGGGGTTTCATCCGGGGTCGGCCGAGAAAGGGAATTGGGGAAATATCGTGATCGTCGGTCATCGGCATCCCGTCTCGGGGGCGGACTTCTTTTCGCTCTATGGGCATCTGGGTCCGGGCGCCAAGCCGGCTGGCGACCTCGTCGCGGTCGGAGAGCCTCTCGGGGCCGTAGGAGCCGCGTATACGGCCGAAAACGGTTGGTGGGAGGCCCATCTCCATTTCGCTATCTATACGGGTCCCTGGACGGGAAGCGTCCTGCCGGGCTACTTCCGGGAGGGATCCGACCGGACACGACCGGAACACTGGACCGATCCGTCGGCATTCATCCGGTCGTTTTTGGCGGAACCCTACTTGACGGTCGTATCGTGACGGGACTAGAATGTCTCGGATATTTCAGGAGATTAACAAAGCAGACACAACCATCAACCCCAAGATCTCGGAGGAGATATGACTGAAGGGAGAATGTCGCATGATGACTTAGCGGTTTTGGATTTATTCTATGGGATCTTGGTTAAGTTTTTTCCGAGGTTCCAAAGGAAAATCCTGCTCCGGGCAATGAAGATGCAGGATGTGTGCGAGGATCAGATACGGAAGTTCCTTCGGCACGAGTATGAAATTCCGGGCAGGGCGCCCTCCATTCTGACGAGGACGTTCCTGGAGATTGCGGTCGGTGCTGATCCGGCTCGCTTGCGAAACGATTACCCCGAGGTATTCAGCGGGATTATCAATATTGACGACCTGTTCGATCCTGATCCCATTTCGGGACTAGTCGAGCTGGTAGCCATCCCGAAGTGCAATATGGGTCCGGCGAAGAAGATACCATTCGGTGAGGCGATCGAGTATTATACCGCCCCCGACATGGGATTCAGACCTGCTCCGTTTTGCGCGCCGTTCGAGGTGTTCCGGCAGCTTCGAAACGGAAAAAAGATGAAAAAATACGCCGGGAAATGGTTGTACTTTTCATCGACGGCGGAGATCTTCTCGACCGACCAGGTCGGCTGCATCCTTTGTGTCCGGGTCGGACCCGACGGGATGATGTCTTCGCCTGAACTGGTAGAGCTCGACGGTCTTGTTCTCGATGCGGAAAGCGTCCTGGTTCTGTCGAAACCCTGGATGCCACCTCTGGAGAATGGGGAAAAGATTTCCCGGTAATCCGAAATCATCGAAGGCCTTGTGTGAAACGCAGGGCCTTTCGAAATTCCCGATGTGGTATACTGGTGGCGTAATCCGTAGCAAAAAACGTATGGCAATCACCAAGGAGGCGTTCATCGCGGAACTCAATCACGACCTGGCATACGAGTTCGGTGCGGCGGTGCAGTATGTCCAGCATGCGGCGACCGTGACGGGCGCCGAGTATGACGCGATATCCAAGGAACTCATCATCCACTCGAACGAGGAGATGATGCACGCGGTTTCTCTTTCGAACATGATCTGCGACCTGGGCGGGGTGCCCGGAGTCGATGTTGAAGAGCGCCAGACGTCCTCGATATCGAAGGAAATGCTCGAACAGGACCTGGCCGGAGAGGAGTTGGCCATCTCGCGGTACAAGGAGCGCATCGCGCAGGCGGAGGCGCTCGGCGAGTACGGCGTCCGTCGGCTGCTCGAGGATATCCTCATGATGGAGGAGGAACATCGTCGTGACCTGGCAAACACGTTGGGAAAGTAGGGTGTCCCGGCGGGATCGATGCGTCGAAACCTTTCATACGGAGGCCGTTTTTTATGTTCTCCGTTTTGACATTCAGGCGGTATCTGTTATGGTGGCAGTGTCAAAATTAGTGCCTTAAATTTCGAAAATATCAGAAGGAGAAGATCATCATGGATGAAGTCCAGCTTAGGCGATTCGTAAACGACCGGTATGGAAATTTTCCGGGAACGGCCCAGTACAAAATGGTCGGTATCATTCGAGACTTTCTGGAACGTATCCGTTCGAATTCCGGCGGACATCTCGTAATCCGGACCGAGAGAGATACCTCACGGACGACCAAGGGAATTAAGGGACAGTACGGTTCGTCGCAATTCATCCCTGGGAGCGAAAAAACATGGCTCATCGGTACGATTAACGGTAAATCGAATTTGCTCGGCGGAGAAACGCTGAGTCTTGTTCTGGAACACCTTCTAGAAGGGGAATGTGTCTGCATTCCGCACCACGGTCATGGTATCGAATACGCGGCGATGCCTCCGGATCAGGCTATCGTGTCGAAAATCGCGCAGAAGTATCTCGACATCTCGGTACTTTTACTGGAATCCGTATGTGAGAATGAGAGTCGTCTCAAGGAGGAGTGGAAAGACTATCGTGGAACCCAGGCTGAATTGCTTGTCGGCGACCGGGAGATCGGAGCATGGCTCGATAATCCGCGGAATGATACTCTTAAGCTTTTTGAATTGATATCTCTTCTCGGGTGGACACTCGAATGCGATTCCGAGCAATATCAGGAGTTGGTGAAGAGACAGAGAAAGCTTGACGACTTCGAGCTGCGCTACCAGGCGAAAAGTCAGCATATCAAGGCGGTCGCCGAACTGCTGAGGACTATCGAAGCCGATCCGGCGCTGTATTCTTATAGGGCACGACTTCGTCTGGATCTCGGCATAAAGCGTTGAAAGGGTTGGTTCCATAAAAGCGGGATGAGGCAATGCCTTGCCCCGCTATTGTTTTTCTGTTTTTGACTGACCTTCCCAATCTTTGTCGGAACGGGTACCATGGGGATATGCCGAAGAAACGCGACATCACCATCGTCTCGTGGAACGTGAACGGGCTTCGGGCCGCCGGGCGGAAGGGATTTTCGGAATGGATCGGGAAAGGGGAATACGATATCGTATGTATCCAGGAGACGAAACTGCAGAGCGTCGACCAGCTCCCGGACGAGTTGCAGGGCCCGGACGGGTACTTCGCGTATTTTCATTGCGCCACGGAGCGAAAGGGGTATAGCGGCACGGCCATCTATACCAAGGAAGAGCCGCGGGTCGTACGGACGCACTTCGGCGATGACTCGCTCCTGTCGAAGGAAGGGCGCATCATAGAGATGGAATTTCCGAAGTTCACCCTGCTCAACATCTATTTTCCGAACGGTGGGTCGGGCGAGGAGCGTCTCCGATTCAAGCTTCGTTTTTATGACGCGTTCCTGGAACATGTGAAAGCACTGGTCGCGTCCGGAAAAAAAGTCGTGTTTTGCGGGGACGTGAATACGGCTCACAACGAGATCGATCTTGCCCGGCCGAAAGAGAACGAGCGGAACACCGGGTTCCTTCGGATCGAGCGCGATTGGATGGACCGGCTTGAGCCGGCCGGGTTTCATGATACGTTCCGGACATTGCATCCGGACGAGATCGCCTATACGTGGTGGGACCTGAAGACGTGGGCGCGTTCGCGGAACGTCGGATGGCGCCTTGATTACTTTTTCGTGAGCTCGAACTTGTCCGATGCCGTACGGGACGCGTTCGTGCTGTCTGACATTCAGGGTTCCGACCATTGTCCGGTCGGCGTGACACTTTCGGTCTGATCGTCATCGTTCGAAGAACGAGAGAGCCGCCCTGCACCGTATGGTACAGGGCGGCTTCTTGTCGCGATTTCGCTTCGTTCAACGAGCGGCATCAGCTCGTCTGATGTCTGGGAAGAAGAATCCTCGTTCCTTCTTCCAGTAAAGGACATGCCGTATCTGGATGACCTGATACAGGATCGGCTTGATGAACATTTCAGGAATGCCGTACAGGACATACCCGTCACCGTTTTCCAGTACGACGAAGTAGTCCTTCAGCTGTCCGGCTATCGCTATCCGGTGAGGCTTTTCGGATGTATCGCTTCCCGTGGGCAACGTATCCCATTCCTCGGTCACGAACGCATGGCTTCGCATAACAAAGAAACGTGCTCCACCCGTTTGAGAGGAATCTTGCTCTGAGCTCGGCGGATGTCGCAGTGTTTCGGGAGGATTCGAGAAGGCGGCATCGTTCGGGTCGACCTCTTTCATGTTCGCGTGGCACTGTAACTGGAAAACCAGCTTTCCCGTCTTCTCTTCGTACGTCGGTTGAACCGTATAGATCTGCGGTTTGGCATAGAATACGGACAGAGTCAGCGTATCACCCGCCCGATCGAGTGATGAGATTGGAACCTTGAAGAGAAAGATTTCTCCGTCACTCGTGCACATGATGACGCACGTGTTCCGGTCACCGCTTGCCGCCACGACCCGATGAACGCGCAGTAACTCCCCGGTGAATGCGATTTCGGAGAATCGTTCGCCGTCGATGCCCTTCTCGCCGCGGTTGTTTCGCGTCAAGTAGTTCAATTTTTGCATAAGGCTCCTTTCGGTCCCGAGGGCCGACGGTTATGGTTGTTGTAAAAGAAGAGTGCTTGTTTCAGCCGGTTATAATCGTATATTTTCATAGGTCTGTCAAACCGATCCGATGGCCGTGTGGCTCGTTCTCGGATACGGAATATGCGTTATACTGTCGTCATGGATACGGTTCGGATCGCGATGCGGATATACGGCCTGGTGCAGGGAGTGAACTTCCGCTCTTCAACGTGCCGTGAGGCGGAGCGTCTCGGCGTGGTCGGGTTAGTCAGAAACGAGCCGGATGGCAGTGTCCGTATCGAGGCGGAGGGAAGTCGGGAAGCGGTTGAGGAGCTGCTCGCCTTCGCGGAACACGGGCCATCACACGCCAGGGTGGATCGGACGGAGCGTGAGCTGGTACCGGTACTTCGGGAACATTCGTTTCGTATTCTTCGGTGATGTCTGTCGCGATATGAAAAATGTCACGGTATTCGAGGCGGCTGATCTTGTCCGGTCGGGCGGAGTCGGTGTCATGCCGACGGATACGCTATACGGCATCGTCGCTTCCGCGTTCGATGCTGATGCGGTGGAACGGGTCTACCGGATTCGCGGACGCGACACGGGAAAGCCGTGTATCGTGCTGCTCGCCGACATGGCCGATCTTACCCGGTTCGGAATCGATCCGGACGAAGTGTCTCGGAGACGACTCTCCGAGGTCTGGCCCGGTCCTGTCAGCGTCGTATTGCCGTGCTCTGGGGCGGAATGGGAATATTTCCACCGAGGCACCGGTACGATCGCTTTTCGGGTTCCGGATGATCCGGAACTTCGTGCATTTCTTGCTTCCACCGGTCCGGTCATCGCGCCCTCGGCGAATCCGGCGGGTGAACGTCCGGCGGAAACCGCCGACGAGGCGAGACTGTATTTTTCGGATATGGCGGACTTCCTCGTCGATGGCGGGCGGCGTTCCGGTGAGCCTTCGACTGTGGCGCGGTTTGGTGATGACGGACGGTGGAACGTGCTCCGCCCGGGACCGGGACTGCCCGATCAGCTTCCCGCCGAGTGATTTGTCGTTGGTGATGACGCGAAAATACCCCTTTACAATACGTCGTTTTTGTGAAATAATATGAAGTCGCGTTCCGGATGTGTCGGTACGAATCCGGAGACTCCGATACCATATTCTTATCCGTATATTTTATGAGAACGAACGAATATCATGATCTTATCGACAAGGAACGGTATCAGGTGTTCATTTTTCATTGTCCGGTGACCTTCCCGCTCAACTTCGCGTCGCATCCCTGGTTCGTGTGCAACGAGAAAGGGAACATAACCAGGTGGGAGGTATTGGATCGGCTGAACGGGAACAGGGAATGGGCGTATCTGCACAAGGACTATTTCCCGACGTTTTCCGGCATCGAGATCATCCCGTTCACTCGCACTGAACCTTTGTGGAAAGGTACGTTATTGAAGCAGGTCGATGGCGAATTGGCGAAACGGATGATCGACGTGATCACATCGAGCCATGAGCATTACCCCATCAAGGAATATTCGCTTATCGGGACGAACAGCAATACCTACGCGCAGTGGGTGTTGGATCACTTCGAGGAACTTGATTTCAAACTTCCCTGGAACAGCTTCGGCAAGAACGCGGCAAAGTCTCCGGTTCGTGAATTCGTGCTTCGGTTGCGCGACGGTTTGAAGGGGTAAAGGTGTGATATGGGTTCTGAAATCGAATATCTGGCAAAAAATTCGCTTTACAGGCGGGTTTTTTGGTGCGAAAATGTTCTTGTTTCGGTGTTGCGTATTTGTGTTTCGTTTCTCTTCCAACTTCGAATGGTATGGATATCATACAGGAGATTAGGAAACTGGATTTTCCGGTAGGGAAATATGTCGTTGTTGGCAGCGGTCCGTTGGTAGTCCGCGGTCTCAAGAAGGCGCGTGATATCGACATCGTCGTTACGGAAGATCTTTTCGAACGCTGCGTTTCAGACGGCTGGGACATTTTGCCTTGGACCTATCCGGAAAAGATAGGACAGAGCTATCTGAGGCGAGGAATTGTCGAGTTGTACCTGGATGTCAATTGCGGTGATATGAATCCGACGATTGTGGAGCTGATTGGGCGTGCGGAGCTGATTGATGGCGTACCGTTTATCGCCGTCTCGGATATGATCCGATTCAAGCGTGCGTATCTGCGTAAAAACCCGAAGCATGAGCAGGATATCTCGGTGGCGGAACGATACCTAAAGGAGCGATGACCGTTTTATATGAGCATGAAAAAGTCGACAACACGGACAAGGCCGCTCGCGGATCGGATGCGGCCGCGGACGCTCGAGGAATTCCTCGGGCAATCTTCGCTTGTCGGTGAGGGAACTTTTTTGCGCAAGGCGATCGGGAGCGATACGGTGCCGTCAATCATATTGTGGGGTCCGCCGGGAAGCGGGAAGACGACTTTGGCGACGATCATCGCGCATGAAACTCGGGCGGAGTTTTTGGCACTTTCTGCGGTGACGAGCGGTATCAAGGAATTGCGCGACGTGATCGCGGCGGCGGAGCGGTCCCGCGCCGAGGGAAAGAGGACGATATTGTTCCTCGACGAGATCCATCGATGGAACAAGTCACAACAGGACGCGTTGTTGCCGCACGTGGAACACGGGACGGTGACGCTAGTCGGTGCGACGACCGAGAACCCGAGCTTCGAGGTCAACGCGGCGCTCTTGTCGCGGGCACGTGTGTTCATCCTGGAAAAATTGTCAGACGAAGCGATTGAGGAGATAGTCTGGAAGGCGCTTTCCGATACCGAACGGGGATTGGGTGGCGGTGACATCGAGGTGACCGAAGAGGCGGTTGCCATCATCGTACGGTTCGCCGGCGGTGATGCCCGTATGGCGCTCGGTACGCTCGAGGCGGCAGCCTCCGAATCGGATCAGATCGCGGCCGAGACGGTGAAGGAGATACTGCAGCGTCCGAATCTTCTTTACGACAAGACCGGCGAGGAACACTACAATATCATTTCCGCCCTGCACAAATCCCTGCGCGGAAGCGACGCGGATGCCGCGTTGTACTGGCTCGGTCGGATGCTCGAGGCCGGCGAAGACCCGCTTTTCGTCGCCCGTCGACTCGTGCGGTTCGCATCCGAGGACGTGGGACTGGCCAACTCGTTCGCGTTGCCGCAGGCCGTCGCTGCGTATCAGACGTGTCAGTTCATCGGAATGCCGGAGTGCGAGCTTGCCCTCGCGCAGGCTGTCGTCTATCTTGCGAAGTCGAAGAAATCGAACGCGCTGTATGTCGGATACGGACATGTGAAAGACGATATCCGCGAACTGCCGAACGATCCGGTTCCGCTTCATCTGCGAAACGCGCCGACCAAGCTGATGAAGACGGTCGGGTACGGGAGGGGATACAAATACACTCCCGATTTTGAAAGTCCAGAAGACGCACGACAGGACTATTTGCCCGAACGGCTCAGGGGAAGGAAGTACCTGAAATTCGGGGAAGAATAATTTTCAATTTTGAAATTTTTTCGATTGCATTATGACTTCATTTCTCCCTTTTAACAATCTAGCCCTCTGATATGTGGAACAGAACATTAATCGTGCCTTCTGGTGCGCATTAGCACAGTTTTTCGCGGAAAATCCCTAACTTCGGAGCCTGTTCTATCAGGCGACCGTCACGAAGCAGGGCAAGAAATCGAAATGGCCGCATGTCGATGTCCGTTACGATTACAAGAGACGGACGATTTCCGCCTCGCAGGGGAAACTTCTCGTGCTCGGCCAATTTGCGCTCGGGAAAGACGACTGTTCATAGTCCCGCTCCGGGTTGGGTCAAAACCCTCGCCTTCAGGCGAAGGCTTCAGCATGGTATTCTGGTCTCATGACC
>CAINXS010000081.1 GCA_903854995.1 Candidatus Moraniibacteriota bacterium
CCCCTATTCAAAGAATCACCGACCATATAGCCGGAAGTGTATACAACGCTTGACGAGTTAATAGTTATAGTACCAGTATAAGGCAAGCGGGACACGAAGGGAAGACCGCCGCGAGAAAACCGCTCCTCCTTCGGATGCCGGGAATCGGGGTGGAACGTATCCGTTCTCTTCCCAGCGTATCACCTGTCCGGCTTCCGTTTCCCGGAAGATCTCTTCGGGAGAAGCACAGGAAGATGTTCGGCGGTCATGACGAATACGATCCACCCCTTCTTCATAGCTCGTTTATTTATCCGGAAACGGTACCTGGAACCTTTTCCGACCCGACTTTTTCAAGTTCGGCAAAAAAGGAAGAAAAGGTACCTGCCCACTTATTCGGTTCCTTGATTTCAAAATCCAAAGGCTGATTTCAGCCAAAAATATTCCCTCATCCAAGCCTCGAAAATCGTCCATAAGTGATTTCGACTTTCAAAATCCGACTCCGTGTCAAATTTAAAGGCTCTCTCGTAGATGAGGGAGCCTTTCGTTTTGAAAGCAGAAATTAATAACGTCCCGACGCACCGCCACCGCCAGAACGCCCGCCACCGCCACGGAATTTTTTCCGACCAAGCGAGTCGAACAGCGAGCCGACATTTCCTGTCCGCGCGGCCGCCATCAGCATGACAATGAACACGACGACCGAGGCGCTGATCACGAACAGCAATATCGAACGACGCATGCCAGGGAAAACGACTGCCACCAAGACGAGTGTTCCGCCGAGAAATACGTGCGCCCAGAGAAAGTCCCGATACTCCTCTTCGACAAACATGAGCTTCGCGGCAGTCCAGGTGGTCTCGAGGCTCTTATGGAGCATTGTCGGCCCCGGCACATCGCTCGATCGGAACGCTTCCGCCGCTTCCGGTCGTTCGGGAAGGTACGCAAGCGGTGATGGGACGATTCCCGAATTCCGGATCGGATGACCGAAGTAATCCGACTGCACCCGCTGGACTTCTCCGATTTCGAAATCTATCTTCCATCCCAGGCGCAACCAGCGGAACGTTCTCCAGACATTGTCTTTCTCCGAAAAGAAATGCCCACCAATGAAATAATAGGCCTCCCTACGGATCCGATCAGTCTCTCCGAGTGCCCCGGTACCCAGAACATAGTCCTGCCCCTCGATAATCGCCGGGAGCTCCCAACCTTCCGAACTGCGGTCAGCGTGAGACTCATACTCCCAGTCATAGGAATAACTCACATTTCCTTTGTCATCCACGTGCGTATTCTGCGTATATCGTTCGACGACCACCCGGTTCACGCAAGCTTTCCGAGTCACGTACATGTCCCCTTCAAGCCACACATGCGCGAACAGCATCGCGGTCATGTATGTCGCCATGACGATACCGAGTCCGAGAGGAACAGTCGTCTCCCGGTTCTCCCATGCATCAAGAAGCAACTCGTCGATCACGTATGAAAACCACCCGATAATCAATCCGAATACGACGGCAATCGAAACCGGCCAGACTCCGAAACCGAAACGGATTCCGACGCCTCCGACGAAGAGAAGCGGGATGACAACGATTCCGACAATGGAACAAAGCCTCTTGTTCGTACCGCCGTGTCGGTGCAGTATCCGCTTGTTCATCTCGAAGATGACGAATACGACAACCGAGACGAACGAAGCCGACCAGAGCAGATTCAATCCCAGCTCACTGCCGAACTGTGCTACTTCCGAAGAGGCGCAACCACAGAGCAAGAGAGGCAAAACAAGTAATGGTATTTTTTTCATAATCCACCTCCCGATGGCAGCTATTGGTTATGGTAATGATCAAACAGTATGTTATATACTATTCTTTAATATCAGTCAAGAACACGTAATGTTTCAATACCTTTGCATCACCTGCTAGACTGACCTGTTTAATGCAAAGATATGGCATACACCTCGAATCCGAATATCCCGAAGGTGCGCTGGCAAGCCGTGAAGATGCTCAGATCAGGAAAGAGTTCCCGTGAA
>CAINXS010000082.1 GCA_903854995.1 Candidatus Moraniibacteriota bacterium
AAATCAGAAATTGGATGACCTTCCTTCGGAAGGAATACGGGGAGAGAGCCACCTGATCTCCTACCAGTGCCTGAAATACTATTACTCCAGAAAGTCTGGAGATGCCACAGTAGCATAATGTGGCAAAACTGTCAAATGTCAGAAAGTGGCATGGATAAGGGAGAAATTTTACCGATTTTCGATTAGCACTCAGACTTGACGAGTGCTAATCAAGCATTTATACTGTATCTGATGAAGCTGCGTACGCTGCTGAAGCCTCTTTAGCTTCAGAAGCTTCCCTGATCCCACTCCCGTCTAACACCTTTTGAAGCTCATGCAGCTTCTGAAGCTCTCGAAGCTCCCATATGAATGAACGACAGAAACAAGTACTCGCCGCGATCGTCGAGGAATATAGCAAGACCGCCGTACCGGTCGGGTCCCAGCTCCTGTTGGAGCAGTACGGATTCGAGGTGTCTTCGGCGACCCTGCGCAATGATATGCTCGCGCTCGAAAAAGCCGGGATGCTCTATCAGCCGCATACCTCGGCTGGGCGCATCCCGACCGACAAAGGGTATCGGTTTTTCGTCGAGGAGATCATGCCGGACGAGTCGCTCTCGCTTTCCGAACAGAAGTCGATGCAGAAGGAGTTGTTGACGCTTCGCGCCAAACATACCCGTCTGGGTCGCAGCACCGCAAAACTCCTGTCCGCGCTTTCAGGCAACCTGGCCGTCGCCGGTCTCGGTGATAACGAAGGATTGTATGATTTCGGCATGAAGGAACTGCTGGAGAACCCGGAGTTCCGCGAACTCGACGAGCTCTGCCGGTTGGTGGAGGCACTCGATTCGCTCGACGAGAAGTTCGATACAATCCTGGCGGAACTTTCCCAGGGCGAGACGAAGATTTTCATCGGGAAGGAAAATCCGATCGCCGAGATATCGAACTGTTCCATGATGGTCGCGCCGTACGAGAACGAGGAAGGTCGGGGAATTCTGGCGATCATCGGCCCGAAGCGTATGCAGTATGCCAAGAACAAGTCCCTGCTGGAACACATGCGCAAGCTTTTGTCCGCCTCGCTCGTCCTGATCATATTCATACGATAATTCAGACCGTAACACGCACGAAAAAGTTATGCCGAAACACAAGGAGACAACGGAGGAACCGAATTTCCGGTTCGAACTGTCCGCGAAGGCGGTCGTCGTCGGACCCGACGGGAAAGTCCTGATTCTGACCCGCTCCAAGCATGAGACGAGTGCGCAGGGGAAACGGGATCTGCCCGGAGGGAGCGTGGATTCGGGGGAAACGGTGGAGGAGGCGGTCCGGCGAGAAATCATGGAGGAAGCCGGTCTTTCCGTGACGGGCATCGCTCCGCTTCCGGTCTATCGACATACGAAGACCGGTGATTGCGAACTTCAGAGAGTCCGGTTCATCGCGTTTTCCGATTCCAGCGACGTGACGCTCGATCCGCGCGAGCATTCCGAGTTCGAATGGCTCAACCCCGACGAGGCGATTGCCAAGCTGTCTGACAAGGGATTCGAAGCGGATAAGCGAGAGTCGGTCATGCGGGCCAAAGAATATATGGAGCTGCAGGATTCCCTTGGGGGATGGAAGCGGTGCCTGGCGGACTTTGATAACTACAAGAAGCGGCAGGAGGCTTCGCAGAAAGAGATGGGGCAGTATCTGGTGGAGCGGCTCCTGAACGATCTGGTTCCGGTACTCGACAATTTCCATGCGGCGGCGTCCCATGTTCCGGAAGAATCGAAAGACAATCCCTGGGTCGTTGGCATCGGGTATATCGAAAAGCAGCTCGAGGATGCTCTTGCCCAGCATGGGGTCCGCGTCATCGAGGTGAAAGAGGGGGATGCGTTCGATCCGAGCCGGCACGAGGCCTTGAGTGACAGCTCGACGGAGGCGGAAGAAGGGCAAGGAAAGAAAGGTCATGTGATCGCCAAAGTCCTGCAAAACGGATACATGATAGGGGACAAGGTGGTCCGGGCGGCGAAGGTAGCTGTAAAGTAGTCAGAAGTCTATAAAGTCAAAAGTTGAAAGTCGGTTAAGTCGGAGTTCTCCCTTTCGGAAAGGGAGTACCCGGTAGTCCGGGGGAGGGATTTGAATCGTCAGAAAATCCCCCTGTCCCATCTTGATATGGGACGTCCCCCTTTTTCAAAGGTGGAAATCGGCGATCGTCGACGTTTGCGGTGCATCTCCCTTTTGTAAAGGAAATATATGGTAGTCCGGGGGACAGATATGTATGAAGAGGTCAGGCGTTAATAAAACAAATATATGATCACCTACGAGGATTTTGAGAAGGTGGATATACGGATCGGGACGGTGACGGCCGCCGAGGAGTTTCCCGAGGCGCGGAAGCCCGCCTACAAGCTGACGATCGATTTCGGTCCGGATGTTGGCATCAAGAGGTCATCCGTGCAGATCACGAAACGGTATGCGAAGGACGAGCTGGTCGGGAAACAGGTGATGGGGGTCGTGAACTTCCCGCCGAAGCAGATAGGCCCGTTCATTTCCGAAGTGCTGACGCTGGGGTTTTCGGACGAGAGCGGGGAAGTCGTGCTGGCCGTTCCGGACAAGTCGGTCCCGAACGGAAAGAAAATGTTTTGAACGCGGCGTTGATATGAAGTGTTTACAAAGCCTTATCACGTGATTAGCACTCTCACTTGACGAGTGCTAAGACAAAATCTATAATGAATTCGTACGTACGGTATGGCTCCCCGCAAAGCTTCCGAACTCGGTGAGAGAATATACTTCACCATTGTCACGGAAGCGCCTACGGCTTAGCCGGAAGATGCATAATAATTGAGATAATTCGAAGCTCGCGGGATGCTCATATTCGTAGCATTTCGCGGACTCAATGACGAATATGGCAAAGATACTCGGAATCGATCTCGGGACGACGAACTCGGCGATGGCTATCGTCGAAGGCGGAAGTCCGACGATCGTGGAAAACAAGGAGGGCAACCGGACGACGCCGTCCATGGTCGCCATTTCCAAGACGGGCGAGCGCCTTGTCGGTCTTCTTGCGAAGCGACAGGCGGTCACGAACCCGGGCGACACGCTCTTCTCGATCAAGCGGCTCATCGGACGCCATTTCAACGACGAAGAGGTGCAGCGCGATCTGAAGACCCTGCCGTACAAGATCATCCAGGCGGGTGAGGGGACGAAGATCGTCATGGGCGGCAAGGAATATACCCCGCAGGAAATCTCGGGAATGATCCTCGGCAAGCTCAAGGCCGATGCGGAAGAGAAGCTCGGCGAGAAGATCACCGAAGCGGTCATCACCGTTCCGGCGTACTTCGACGATTCCCAGCGCAAGGCGACGATGGAAGCAGGCGAGATCGCGGGCCTCAATGTGCGCCGCATCATCAACGAGCCGACGGCGGCCGCGCTCGCGTACGGGTTCAACAAGAAGAAAGACGAGAAGATCGCGGTGTACGACCTCGGAGGCGGTACGTTCGACATCTCGATCCTCGAGGTGGCCGAAGACACCGTCGAGGTGAAGTCTACCAACGGCGACACGCACTTGGGAGGTGACGACTTCGACCAGCGGATCATGCACTGGATTCTCGACGAGTTCAAGAAGCAGGAAGCCATCGACCTCAGTAAAGATCCGCTCGCGTTGCAGCGAATCAAGGAGGCGGCCGAAAAGGCCAAGATCGAACTCTCGACCGCGCAGGAGTCCGAAATCAATCAGCCGTTCATCACGAGCGGTGCCGACGGACCCAAGCACCTCGTCATGAAGCTCACCCGGGCCAAGCTCGAGGAGATCGTGCATGACCTCGTGGAAGCGACCCTCGTGCCGGTCAAGAAGGCGCTTGCCGATGCCAAGCTCGATGCCAAGGATATCAACGAGGTGGTGCTCGTCGGTGGTATGACGCGCATGCCGCTCGTGTTGGCGACCGTGGAGAAGTTCTTCGGCAAGAAGCCGAATATCTCGGTCAACCCGGACGAGGTCGTCGCGATGGGTGCGGCGATCCAGGGCGGCGTGCTCGAAGGGTCGGTCAAGGACGTCTTGCTCCTCGATGTCACCCCGCTCACGCTCGGTATCGAGACCATGGGCGGTGTGCGCACCGCGCTCATCGAACGCAATACGACCATCCCGGCGTCCAAGTCGCAGACTTTCTCGACCGCGGCGGACAATCAGCCATCCGTCGAGATCCACGTCTTGCAGGGCGAGCGCGAGATGGCCGCGGACAACAAGTCCCTCGGACGGTTTATCCTCGACGGCATCCCGCCGGCACCGCGTGGCATTCCGCAGGTCGAGGTGACCTTCGATATCGACGCCTCGGGCATCCTCTCCGTCACGGCCAAGGACAAGGCAACCAACAAGAGCCAGTCCATCCGTATCGAGGCCTCTACCGGTCTCAAGGACGAGGAGATCGAGCGCATGAAGAAGGATGCCGAGCTTCATGCCGAGGAGGACAAGCATAAGAAGGAACTCGTCGAGGCACGCAATATCGCCGACACGCTCTCCTACACGACAGCCAAGGCCATCAAGGATGCGGGCGACAAATTGACCGAAGACGAGAAGAAGCCGGTCGAAGAAGCCATCGCCGAGCTCGACAAGGTCAAGAACGGCGACGATCTCGAAGCCATCAAGAAGGCCAGTGAGACCCTCTCCGAAGCGGCGCAGAAGATCGGCGAGAAGCTGTATGCGGCAGCTCAGGCCGCCAACGAACAACCGACAACTGACAACTCACAACAGGGAAGCGGAACATCGGATTCGGAAGGAGCGAAGGATGCCGAAGTGGACGATAGCGCCCCGGCCGGTGATGGGAAAAAGAAGTAAGGCACTAAGGGCGGAGGGATTTTCCCTCCGCTTTTTTGAATCAGTTTCCTTGATGGATATGTACTCGAAAATTTTCTATTTATGAAAGTTCATTTGTTACCAAAAAAAATAAAATCCCCGATAATTTATATAGCAAATATAAAAAAAATGCTTGTATTTCTCGATGAAATAATTAATATAAACGATCAAAAAAAATCTGAAAAAAAAGAAATCTCAATATTTTATAAAGATGAAGTATTTAAAGAGTTAAGCTCCAGTGAAGTGATGGATGAAATCGGCAGGAACGCCACAAAGATTGTTTCCTTTGATATTAAATATAGTAATCCAGAAACAAGCATTTTTGTTCATGCCTGCACCAATTGCGGCATAACAGTACAAGTACAATCAACAGTAAAGGGAATGGCTACTGAGTATGAAGAGAAAATTAAAAGCTATTTCAACCGAGATAGTTTTAACTGGATTATTGTTGATAAAAAATTAGTACCCATTCTCAGCCTATTGTTTAGCTTATTTATATTTTTTTATGTAGATGTTAATAAATATCTATCGCTATTTTATGAAGCGTACAGAAATGTATTCATCCAGTTGGAAGTATCGTTTACGTTATTTTTGACTCTTATTTTCATGTTAACTTTTTCAGCTACACTGTTATTTTTCTACAGCATTCTTGAGAAAGTTTATAAAAGAATGGCGGTTCCCAACTTCTAACGCAACGGGTACGATGATTCAATCGTAATCAGAAACCCGTATGCAAAAACCATATACCCGCCTCTCCGACGCCGAACGGGAGGAAATCAGTATCAGGCT
>CAINXS010000083.1 GCA_903854995.1 Candidatus Moraniibacteriota bacterium
AAATTCAGGCACTGGTAGGAGATCAGGTGGCTCCGAATGCCTCTTTGATGCTAAGATAAGCGCAGAAACGCGCTTTTTTTGTTTCGAAAAGTAAAAACGACCGTTTTTGAAGAAACATATGCCCAAAAAAAGTCCTGCCCGAAATGCGGAAGCGTCGATGTCAAACGTGATGGAAAACGCCTCCTCTCCCTCTTCACGAAACAAGGTTGGAAGAACATCGCGAAGCAACGATACCGGTGTTCCGATTGCCATCACGTCTTCCATGATCCACTCTCTGCCATCGGTATGTTCGAGTACGAGATGATCGAACAGGCGGCCTTCATGTACCTCCGCGCGATGTCGTTTCAGTCGATCGTCGATATCCTGCGGAGCTGGTTCGACGAGGATATCTTCTCGAAGGATGTGCTCATCGGGCACATAGAAGAACTCTCCGACCGTCTGCCAAGTCACCGGGAAGTGACCGAGAAACTCCGTCCGAAACGCTCCGGATACTATGCACTCGACGGCACCTGGATGAAGCTTCAGGGCGAAGACTTCGTCTTGCTCGTCGTCCTTGATGTCAGGACGCTCGATATCGTCTCCTGGTGCGTGGCCGAGGAAGAATCCGAGGAAAGTTACCTGACTCTCATGAGTCAGGTACGTGAAGAAATCAATGGCTCACTCAAAGGCTTTTTCTGTGATGGGGAGCCGGGACTGCTCAAGGTATTGAAAGAGACGTATCCGGATATTCCCATCCAGCTCTGCGTCTTCCACAAATATGCAAGAGCGGGGCAGATCATCCCGTTCACCCATCCGAAAACGGAACTGGACAAGGAGATCAAACGAAGGGTGGAATCGGTATTGTTCGCCACAACGAAACAAGAGGCGATCGAGAAGCTTGCCTCTTTGGACGCGTATTCACGGGAACACGGGGAGTACGAGAAGTTGAAAAAGATCGTCGGCGTATTGAAACGGAACTTTGATTTGCTCTTGACCCACTTTGACAATCCCGAGATGAGCCCGTACAACAACACGCTCGAAGGGTTCAACTATCTCGTGAAGCGGAAGACGAGACTGATGAAGGGATTCAAGAAGGAAGACAATATCGAACGGTGGCTGAAATTCATCCTTCTGGACTGGAGGTTCCACACCCTTTCCTCGTCCGAGTTCGCCGATCGGAGAGGGAAATCACCGTTGGAATTGGCTGGGTGCGAATTGCCGAAAATCAGAAATTGGATGACCTTCCTTCGGAAGGAATACGGGGAGAGAGCCACCTGATCTCCTACCAGTGCCTAATTTAGCATCCATGTCAATGTTCCAAACCGTAAAGTCCTTTAACAGAGCCGCAAATTGAGGTTTTCCGGAATGCTATTGGCAGGAAGAAAGTCATGCATTGTCGGGATGTCCCGATTTGGAACGACATGGACACTATCTTCCGAACTCGTGTTTCACATCGATTTGTCGCTCGTGTATACTGACAATGGAAGAATATGAGTGACGATTATGTTTGGAAACTCCGCAGAAAAGCCCGCTTCCGGCCATATGGCGAATGAAATCGAACGGAAGCGGATTATCATCACCGGTGGAACGGAAGGTATCGGGAACGCCATCGCGAAGGATCTCTTCGCTGGCGGAGGCGATATAGCGATTTGTGCGCGGACGAAGCGAGCTGTCGACCGATTTGCCGAAGAAAACGAGGGAGCCGTCGCGCTACAGGTGGACTTGTCGGATAGGCGTGCGGCAGCGTCATTCGTCGTGGATAGCATCCGGGATCTTGGCGGACTGGACGCGCTTATTCTCAATGCTGCCGTCACGGGCATGACTGAGGATGACGTAGAGGTGTTCAAAGTGAACCAGGTCGCACAGGTCGCGATGACTCGGGAAGCCGCTGAAGCGTTGAAGAAAAATCATGGCCGAGTCGTTTTCCTATCTTCTGCCGCCAAGAACATCGAAGGGGCCGAGTCGTATGGGGCATCGAAGAAACGGATCGAGGAATGGCTACAGGAATTTTCCGAACGACCTGAGAATGAGGGAATCGCGATTTTTTCGGTCATACCGGGATCCTGTGACACACGGATGCACAAGGATGTCTTGGAACATGGAAGCGGCGCGGTGAAGGATCGGACCGAGCGGATCATTGAAGCCGGTGTATTGAGGAATCCGGAAATCGTCGGGCGGATCATATCGAAGATGGCGCTGTCGGGAATGAAGTTCGACGCAGAGACAGGAGAATACGACAATCCGATCGGACAGTGCGAGGTCGTGGCGATTTCGGACGAGAATATCGAAGCGGAGCAGATGATGATCGTTCAGAAAGGACCCGCCGCCTGATATTTCTCGCCTCACTCGAATCTGACCCGGCTCGGTGGGAGGAATTACTGTTTGTTTCATGATGTATGCCATCGGATATCGTCGGGAAAGACGGTGTGGAACCATGGACGACTCTCTCGGCGGAGGAAGTTCATAAGAATCCGTGGTTTTCCGTGATGAAGGAGGAATTCGTAACTCCGAAAGGGAATGTCGGGAATTACTATGTCGTTCATACGAAGGAGCGGAGTCGGTCGGTCATGGTCGTTCCAGTCGACGGCGACGAGATTCTGTTCGTACGGCAGTATCGGTATCCGACAAAGCGATGGAGCCTTGAGGCTCCGGGAGGCGCAGTAGAAGGGGATGATGTATCCGAGAAAACTGCCCGGAAGGAGCTCGAAGAAGAGCTCGGGTTTACCGGCGTCTTACGTAAGATCGGTGAGTTTTGCCCGTGGAGCGGGCCGACCGATGAGCTCTGCTCGGTCTATCTCGCGACCGATCTCCGGAATGTCGGCGGAAATCCGGAAGAGACCGAAGACCTATCGCTTGTCCGTCTGAAAGTCGACGAGACGTATCGGATGCTTGACGACGGCGCGTTCACGGAGGGGCAGACGATCGCAGCGCTTGCTTTGGCAAGGAAATTTCTGCTTGCGGAGTAACGGTAAGGTTACCGTTTTAAGGCTTATTTTAGTTAATATTCTTCATTCATGTATACTGTAAATGAATGAAGAAGTCTGGAAAAGACGGTTTCCGGATCGTTGTAAGTTGTTAGTCGGAACCATATGAAACTGCTTGTTACTGGCGGGGCGGGGTTTATCGGATCGAACTTCGTGCATCATGTACTTCGGGAACATCCCGAGGACGAGGTCGTGGTGTTCGACCTGCTGACGTACGCGGGGAATCTGGAGAACCTGAAGGATGCGGAAGCGAATCCGCAGTATCGGTTCGTGAAGGGCGACATCGCCGATCCGGAAGCGGCAGATCCGCTCGTCGCTGAGTGCGACGCGGTCGTGCATTTCGCGGCGGAGTCGCATGTGGACCGGTCCATCATGGAGCCGTCGGCATTCGTAAGGACGAACGTGATCGGGACGCAGGTCTTGTTGGACGCGGCGCGAAACCATCGCGGGAAGCGGTTCCATCATGTCTCGACGGACGAGGTGTTCGGCGCGCTCGGGCCGAACGATGCGCCGTTCTCGGAGGTGACCCCGTACGATCCGCGCAGCCCGTACAGCGCGTCGAAGGCCGGTTCGGACCATCTTGTCCGCGCCTACTTCCATACCTACGGTCTGCCGGTGACGATTTCCAACTGTTCGAACAATTACGGACCGTATCATTTTCCGGAAAAGCTTATCCCGCTTTCGATCACGAACCTGTTGGAAGGGAAGAACGTGCCGGTATACGGTGATGGAAAACAGGTCCGCGATTGGCTCCACGTGGAGGATCATTGCCGGGCGATAGACCTCGTACTTCGCAAGGGTGGGATCGGGGAGACGTATTGTGTCGGCGGCAACGGCGAACGCGAGAATATCGATATCGTACGGACGTTGCTCGACATTCTGGGACAGAGCGAGGACAGGATCGAATACGTGAAGGACCGTCCCGGGCACGATCGTCGATATGCGATCGATTTCTCGAAAATCAGGAACGAACTCGGCTGGGAGCCGTCCGTCACGCTCGACGAGGGGCTCCGGCAGACAGTCGAATGGTT
>CAINXS010000084.1 GCA_903854995.1 Candidatus Moraniibacteriota bacterium
GGACTACGTTCCGAGGTCTGTCGCACGTTTGAGAAAAGCGATTCTGGAATATCTCCCGTATTACAACGGGGAACGGATTCATATGGGAATCGGGTACCAAACACCCGAAGAAGTGATGCAAAGGTATTGACTAGGAAACGCACTCAATAACGACATGCTACGAAGACATGCTTTATATAAGGTTATATTCGGATAAAGCGTGATCCGGTCGTCAAAACGGCCACGCACGGGCACTATTTCTTCCCCACGACGAGCTTCAACAGCGCCATACGGATAAGAAGCCCATAGCGCGCCTGCTTGAAATAGACCGCCTTCGGTGACGCATCCACTTCGGTCGCGATCTCGTCCACGCGGGGCAACGGGTGCATGATGATGGACTTCCGCTTCATCCGCTTCACGACGGCCATATCGATTTTGTAGCATCCTTTGAATCTCGAATACTCCTTCGCGTTCTTGAAGCGCTCTTTCTGAATGCGCGTCTGATACAACACGTCGACCTCCGGAACGACCGCGTCCAGGTCTTCCGTTTCCGAATACGAGACGTCGTGCCTCCCGAGGTATTCCTTGATGTCCTCCCCGACCCGCAACCCTTTCGGGGACACGAACCATATCGTGATGTTCCGATACTTTCCCAGGAGATACGACAACGAACGTATCGTCCGGCCATGTTTCAGATCGCCGACGAACGCGATTCGCAGCCCGTCGATCTTCCCGAGCTCCCTCCGGATCGTATACAGGTCAAGAAGTGCCTGTGTCGGATGCTGTCCGGACCCGTCGCCGGCATTGATGACCGGGACGTCCGAAACGAGTGAGGCACGCTTCGACGAACCCTCCTCGTCGTGACGCAGCACGATGACGTCGACGTAGCCGTTCACGACCCGGATCGAATCCTCGAGTGTTTCGCCCTTGGACACCGAAGAAAATTCCTTCGCGTTTTCCGTCGTGATGACATTCCCACCGAGCCTGAGCATGGCCGATTCGAACGAGAACCGGGTACGCGTACTCGGTTCATAAAAAAGCGACGCCATGATCTTTCCCTTCATGGAAGCGTCTTTCTTTTTTTCCAACGCATCGGCGACCGCAAACAACCCATCGATCGACTTCCTATCGAACTGCTGGGACTCGATGACATGACGCATACGGTTTACCTTATTAGTAACGTTTTCAGCTTCGACACGAACCGATGGAGATGTTCGTCGAGCAAGGCGACGTCGGTCTCCAGCACCTCGTCGAATGTGAACCACCTGATCCCGTTGAATTCCCGCTCCTCATAGGTGACCGGATCACCGACGTCTCCCCTGATTACGTACCACAGACAGACATCCCTGTGACCGGCAGCCTTTCCGGCCGTCGTTATCTGTGAAACGAAAATCGGATGATCGAACAGGAATTCGGCTTTCATTCCGAGCTCTTCGATCGATTCACGCTCCACGGTTCTTTTCGGGTTTTCGCCGCGCTCGACATGTCCGCCGGTCGGAAGCCACTTCTCGGCGTTGATATGGTCCACCAATAGGATCGACTTATTTTGCTGGTCCACGACGACAAAAAAAGAAACGAAATGTTTCGGCGGAGTATCCGGCTTGGCGATGCGGAATATCTCCGCGCCGCTCCGCACCCACTCGAGTGCGTCATTTCGGTGCTCCCGTTCGAGTTCATCGAACGGAACAATGGCTTCGACTAAGGTTACTATCGTTTCACGCATATATTTCATGATTGACGGTTACATGATCATTTCAAATCCCTCCCCTCATTCACTCGGCACTCCCTTTCCCAAAGTAAAAAAGCGGCCTATCAGGTTTCCCCCTTTGAAAAAAGGGGGGTGTCATGTTCGGCGACCGACGTGACGGGGGATTTTCTGATATCTAAATATTTCCACTTTTGGACGCGATCGTTTCCTGAAGAAGGAAACCGATGATATGCCGGCTTCATCCTCCCAATTCGAACCCGATCGATTGCCCGACCGAGATAAATCCTGGCATATCAAGTTTCGCTTTCTCGATCCGGCAATCCGAAAACCGTACACCGCCCATCGTCGCCCCCGTAAAATCCGTGCGTTTCACCGCGCACCGGTCGAATGCCACGCGTTCCAATACTGCCGAGCTGAAATCCGTTCCTGCCAGATCGCAATTCATAAACACGCTCCCGGTCAGGTCCGCCTCGTGAAACGAACCGGTACGCAGATCGAATTTCTTCGATGACGGGCTCCGTGGACCCCGAAGCCGCTGGAAGACGCAATTTCGCATGACCGCGCCGGAAAAATCGCACCCCCGAAACGTCACCTGGTAGAGGTTCAGGTCGGAAAGCTTGCTTTCCGGAAAGGAACAACCGGTAAAGTTCGTTCCCTCGAATACGACCGTCGAAAAATCACATGACTCGAAAACACAATGCCGAAAGACCGTGAATCGGAATTTGGCTCCCGGAAAAGAACACCGCACGAATCGACAGTCCGTAAACTGCCGTCCGTCGGATTCCTCTTCCGAAAATATCTTGTCTTCGTAAATCACAGGAATAACATTACCTACCAGACGTTTCCTGCATTTCTTCCCACTTCTCTACGAGCGATACGACGTCCGATTCCATCTCGGAAACATGGTCGAGGCGGATGGCGACATCCGGATCGACGACTAATGAAACGCGACCGTAATAGTCGTCGGACACCTTCTCTTTCGCACAGGCATAGACGATCCTGGAAACATTCGCCCAGACGGAAGCCGCAAGGCACATGGCACACGGCTGCAAGGACGCGTACAGCGTCGCGCCGGTCAGGTCGGAGGCACCGAGCTTCGAGCAGGCATCCCGGATCGCGACCGTTTCCGAATGAGCGGTCGGATCATCGATCAGATTTCCGACACTGATACCCGACCCGACGACGACCCCGTCCGACACGATGACGGCGCCGGCAGGAAAACCGCCCGCCAAAACCGATTCTTCGGCTTTTTCAATCGCAAGCGCAAGGTATTTCGAATCGTTGTCATCCATATCGTTGCCGTTCACGAATCCTCGTTTGTTCCCATAGTAGAAGAATTTGGTCCTCCGGGCAATCGTGAATATTGCCATATTTCGACGAATATCCTATGGTATATGGATTCTTAGGTACGAGAAATGACCAATTACGACGTTGCGGTGATCGGCGGAGGGCCGGCAGGCATGATGGCCGCGGGGCGGGCGGCAGAGTGCGGTGCCCGCGTGATTCTGCTCGAAAAGAACGGGGTGCTCGGAAAAAAACTGCTCCTCACCGGTGGAGGCAGATGCAATCTGACGAACGCGACCTTCGATCGGAACGTCTTCCTTTCGAAATTTCATGGCGCGTCGAAATTCCTTCACTCCCCGCTTTCGACGTTCGGCATCCAGGACACGCTGGATTTTTTCGCGGATCTCGGTGTCCCGACAAAGACCGAAGAAGAAAATCGGGTGTTCCCGAAAAGCGATAGGGCCGAATCGGTCCTCGAGGCGCTCCGGCGCTACATGGCGGACGGAGACGTCACTGTCAGAACCGACGCGGAAGTCGACGGATTCGAAACAACCGACGGCGCCATATGCGGCATACGCCTCAAGGATGGGAATATCGTACACGCCCACTCGTATGTAGTGACGACCGGTGGAAAATCACATCCGCAGACCGGATCGACCGGTGACGGATTCAAATGGCTGCAGGAGCTCGGCCACACGATACTCGAACCACGCCCATCCCTCGTTCCGGTCCGCATCCGCGAATCGTGGGTCGGGTCTCTCTCGGGCCTCAGCTTTTCGGATGCGAAACTGACGGTCCTTCAAGATGGAAAGAAGCTGTCCGTCGCAAAAGGGAAAGTACTCTTCACGCACTTCGGACTGAGTGGCCCCCTCGTGCTCAATACGAGCAAAGCCATCGGTGAACTGTTGAAAAACGGACCCGTCACGCTCTCCATCGATCTCCTACCCGCTATCGACGTTTCCGAACTCGATCTGAAGCTGCGGACACGGTTCGATCTCCATAAAAACAAGTCGGTCTTGAACGGGCTCGAAGGAATCGTCCCCTATTCCTGTATCGGGGTCATTTTGGAGCTTTCCGGCATCGGGACGGAGAAACCGGTCCATGATGTAACCCGGGAAGAGCGACAATCGATCGCAAAGGCCCTGAAAGGCCTCCAAATGACCGTAGAAGGCCTTTTGGACACGGATAAGGCAATCGTGACCAGTGGCGGCGTCACGCCCAAAGAAGTCGATTTTAAGCATATGCGCTCCCGCCTCCATTCGAATCTCTATCTCGCCGGGGATATCCTTGACATCGATCGTCCGTCCGGCGGATACAGCCTCCAGCTTTGCTGGACCACCGGCTTCGTCGCCGGTTCTTCGGCAGCTGGAAAAACGTCATGCTGAAAACGGTCGCTTTCCCTTCGAAATCGCGTCATTCTTTCCCCTTCAGGTACTCCTTCGCGCATTCCAGCGCGATAATGACCAGGCCCGTCGGGATCTGCCCTTCCAACAGTTTCTCGGAGGCCTCGGCGAACGGAACCGTTTGAGCTTCCACGAATTCGAATTCGTCATACGGCAGTTTCGACTCCGTAAGACCGGTGGCGAGCACGACATGGTAACGGCTCGAGATATGATTGCTCGGATAAAACGTGCGGAGCAGTGTCAGGTGATCCGCTTTCACACCGACCTCTTCCTGCAATTCCCGGTTCGCCGTGTCCAGGATGTCCTGCTCGGTCGGATCGGATACCTCCACAAACCCGCTCGGAAGTTCCCATACGAAGTCCTTGCGGTTCAATCGCCATTCACGCTTGATACGGATGCGCATATCATCATCGAACGCGATCACCGCGACGACATCGTTTTGTTTCACGTAGGCCCACTCGGTTTCCTTTCCATCCGGAGTGCCAAGTCGCGCGCGCAGCACCGACAGCCGGTCCCTGAAACGATAGTCCTCCGTTTCCGAAATGACGGTGAATGCTTTCATACGTTCATGCACATCGTTAATCGGGCCCGCTTCACGCGCGAAAGTCCGCCACTGTCTTTTCCAGTTCTTCCTCCAAACAACGATCGAAGTCCGGGATGGAAGCCTCTAAAGCCGTTATGAACGCTTCCAGATTTCCGCCGTCCGACAGGAGTGCCCGCTTCACGTCCTCGACGTTTTCATCCGGAACCCGTAGTAGGATCCGCTTCAGCACGATGTCCGAAAAACGACCGACCAGAACCAGCTGTTCCTCCTCGGGAAGCGACTCGATTCCCAGGAGGGCTACTATCCGATCCGATCCGCCGATCAGGAGGCCGAAGTTGAAGATGTCGGAACTATTCATATGATTTCCGTAATTTCGATCGTTTCGATTCGAAGTACGCCTGAACGGCCGGATCCCTTTTGAGGAGCAGCGCCGACAATCCCCATAGGACACCGAGACCCGGCACACAGCCTACCACGCCGAGCGCAGAGGATACCACGCGAATGCCGACAGGCTTTTTCGGGATCGGAATGCCCATGTCTTCCATCTTCGTGAGCAGACTGTCGGCCGAAGACATGACGACCTTCGCGCCCTCGCTGACCTTGAGCCCCTTCGAATCCCCCCAATCTACCGCATCCGCTATCTTGACGAACAAATACTCGACGGCTGCGTCTCCCTTTTCAAGAAGAAACGGGAGGAATTCCTTCCCGAATTTTTTGGAAACCTTCTGATCAAGTTCCTCACTCAGTCCTTCAACACGCTCCAACATCCGTCACGTCGCGGCGACCTCATCGCTTTGGGGATGCTCCAATTCCGGTGAACCGTCACCGAATGCTTCCAACTTTAAAGAATCGCCCTCCTCCTCAGTTTTCGGTGTCGGCCTCCATTCTCCAAAACGCATACTTCTTTTTCGGTTCTTCCGTATGTCATCCATTATCACGCAGATGGACGGAATAGGCAAAAGGAGCAATCCTTTTCATGCCCATATCAATTTATCTCGATGTCGACATAGACGACCTGCGGGAACTTCTCGACGATCTTCTTCTCCACCTTGTCGATGTGGTTGCCGACCAATCGCGGGATCCGATCCGTCGTCCGGAACATCAGTCGAGCGAATTCCCCGAAGTCGTCCCGTATCGCGTCGTACTCCCGTTGCAGATCACCGGCCTCGTAAATTTCCTCGTACAAGGGCGACCCGTTCCATTCCACCGTCGTGAATATGCGGTATTTTCCGATATCGATCGCGACGGATTTGAACTCGAGTACCTGTTCGATGCACGGGTCCTTCAGCAGGCTCTTTATGATCTTCTGTGTAACCTCCCGGTTGAGCGGTTTTCCGATGATGTACTGATGGTTCTTCATTATCAACACGATCGCCAGGATGCCGAGTATCAGACCGACGACGATCCCGCCCGCCGCGTCGTAACCGACATCACCCGTGATATATGCCATCCATTGGGCGATGATGGCGATAAAGACACCGAGTACCGCCGCCCCGTCCTCATAGATGACCGCAAGGAACACCGGGTCGGCATCCCGGAACATCCTCTTCGACAACGCCCTGCCTTTCTGCATTTCCTTCAATGCCATAAGCAGGGTCGCACCCTCGATGACGAACGCCACCATCAGTATCACGATGCTCACCACGTTGAACGAGGCATGCGTCACATGTCTCGTCATCAGGGAATCGACGGAGTGATAGATGGTGATACCGGAACCGATGAAAAGAATCCCGCAAGCCGAAATGAGCGACCAGAAGAACCGCTCGATGCCGTATCCGTATCCGTGGACGTCATCGGCCGGCTTTTTCGAACGTTTGATCCCGATCAACAGAAGAGACTGGTTGAGCGTGTCCGCGAAACTGTGA
Organism: Candidatus Moraniibacteriota bacterium; assembly: GCA_903854995.1. GTDB lineage: Bacteria > Patescibacteriota > Minisyncoccia > Moranbacterales > UBA1568 > JAAXTX01. Next base: position 6,784 of record CAINXS010000084.1, read on the forward strand.
GTCGCCTCCGCGAACATGCTCGCCGAACCAGTCGCGAAAAAGACCGCCGCTTTCATCACCGTCACGAACGTATTGCCCAAGAGCGCTGCGGTCACCGATCCCTTCCCGTGTGTCTGGTTATCCATTTTTGTGTATTCGTATGTCAGTACCGTTCTTCCCAGGATAAGAGAAAATCACCACGCCCACAAGGGGCTATGGTGATTTACTTAGCGAAACTATGGCATCAGATCGGATCCGACTTCAAGATCATTATCCGTCACGTATTTCGAAACGGCAGCGATATCGACGAGCTGATGATCTCCGTCCAGGTGCTTCTTGTATGCGACAAGGTCACGGGGGTCGATAAGCGATACTTCGATACCTTCCACTTGTATGAGAACGTTTGGAAACGTCCTGAAACTGTCTTTCGTCTGAAACCACTTCGCCCGCTCCTTGTCGCTCATACGCAATGTGTCGATGTCGGTAATATCTATTTCTTGGCCGTGATACTCGAGAGAAAAACCGTCACAGTCCCATTTCGCATCCGAATAGTGGCCCGGATTCGCGCTAATATATTTTTTCATTTCCGGAATTATGTCCTGAAAATACTTTCCAGGCAGCGTAATGTCTATGTCATTTACGGGTCGATTCGCTCCATAGACGTGCGCCGCAAAACCACCACCGATCCGATATGGAACATTGTGTGCATCAAGGATGCCGACTATCCAATGAAGTGCACGAATAGTTTTTTCTTCCATTTTTTTGCGTCTATCTACTGACCCACCATTGCCGGAACTCGATCGCCCTGCCCCGACCGTCCAGCATAACGAAGTAGGCTCCTTTTGAGTCATGCGTGTTGCCCTGCACATCTTTGTAGGAAAATTCGTACGTCGCACACCCCTCGTTCTCATGCTCTATGAGCGTGCAGATTTCGAGTTTGAGTATATCCTGGTCGGACACCCCTTTCCATGCATTCTTCACCTCATCCAAAGTAACGAGTAGCGGCCCGAAAGGATCCTCGTAGTACCGAAATTCCGAGGAAAGCAGGCTTCCGATATTCTCGATGTCCTTATTGATCCAAATATTCTTCAGAGACAAGAACCATCGTTCAACGGCGGAATTGGGCATATTTTTGATGCTGGGGAGGTAGGGATCGAACCTACGCATGGCGGGACCAGAACCCGCTGCCTTACCGCTTGGCTACTCCCCAAAGTTAAAATCGGGACTCCGTAGTCCTCGGATACGATATCATCCGGTCCGGAAAAAATCAAGGCTTGGAAAAGCTTCGCATATGCGACGAAGGGATCCCGTATACTCAGGACCCCCTATCAACTCCTTTTCCGACGAGTCTTCAAATCCGCAAGTATCGCCTGATGGCGATAAGGCTGGAAACCACGCCGAGTACGATGCCCGTGATAATCGTTCCCGGAGCGAAAATCCAGAAGAAGGAGAGGTACACGTGAAAGAAGGTCTTCCCGCCCAGGATCTCGGCCAGAAGCGGACCGGCGTTCTGTGAGAACGCATATGCCGTGAGCGTCAGGAAAAGGATGGTCGTCGCGGCGGCGGTCAGCCCGTAAAAGACGCCTTCGAAGAAAAGCGGCATGCGGATATAGAGGTTCGATGCCCCGACGAGCCGCATCACCTCGAACTCCTGCCGGTGCGAATAGATCGTCAGGCGGATGGTATTGAACGTGATAAGGACCCCGATGAGGGTAAAGGCAATGCCGAGCGCGAGACCGATCGCCCGGGCACGGGTCGTCAGGTCGTTCAGGCCCTCGATCCGTTTGCGGTTCCGTTCGTAGTTCACCTGCTCGATGTCATCCTTGTAGGTCGAGCTTCGAAGCTGGGTGGCGATCAGGTCGTAATCCTTGGGGTTACCGGCACGGATTATGAGCGAAGACAGCAGCGGATTCTCCCCGATTTCCTCCACGGCATCCGAAATCACGGGGTTGCCGTCGCGCATGAACTCTTCGAGGGCGGCCTCCTTGGAAACATAGACGACCGACGAGATTTCCCGATACTTCGTGAGCTCATCACGGATCACGATGATCCTATCCTCGGAAACGTCCGGACGGAAAGAGACGCTGATACTTATCTTCTCCTCGAGGTTGCGCACCGCGAGCCCGCCGGCGAAACCGATGAGTGCCGTCAGGCCGATGACGAACAGCGAAAGCGCCAGCACGCTCACCGTCGCGAACGTCAACCATCCGTTCCTGCGGAAATTGTCCACGCCTTCACGGAATGTCCGCCAGAGTTTTATCGTTTTCATAGGCTTGTTCGTTTGTTTCAGACGGTTTTCGCGGGACGTCTCCGATCCGTAAACACGTACTGTCCTTCCATAACGTCACTCACGATCCGTCCACGATCGAGCGCCACCACGCGGCGTCCGACCTTGTTCACGAGCGCCTGATTATGCGTCGCGAGTATGACCGTCGTCCCGAGCTGATTGATCTCCAGCAACAGGTCGATGATCCCCTCGGCGGATACCGGATCGAGATTTCCCGTGGGCTCGTCCGCGATGATCATCTTCGGCTGAAGAATGAGCGCTCGGGCTATGGCGACATGCTGCTGCTCCCCTCCTGAGAGCTGCTTCGGAAGATTGTTCGCCTTGTTTTCAAGCTCGACGATCTCGAGTATCTGGGGCACCTCATCGAGTATTTCTTCGGTCGGCTTCCCGTACACCTCGAGCGCGTACGCGATGTTCTCGAATGCGGTCTTCTGGGGTAACAGCTTGAAGTCCTGGAAAACGGTCCCGATGTTGCGCCGATAATACGGAAGATGCTTGCGTTTGATGGCGGCGAGATCGCGCCCGTTGAACAACACGGTCCCGGTCGTCGGCACCTCTTCGGAATAGATCAGCTTCAATAGTGTCGACTTTCCGGCCCCGCTCGCGCCGACGAGCGACACGAACTCCCCGGGCAAAATCGACAGGTTGATATTCTCGAGAGCCGGATCTCCGTTGGAATACGCTTTCGAAACGGAATCGAAACGGATGATGGGCACGGCGGATTCCTCCTGCAGTTCCTCGGAATACGACACTTCGAAATCAGTCACGTCCTCCTCGCGCATCGGGTCGATCGTAGGTACGACTTTCTTTTTGGTGGCCTTTGCAATGTCCATATTCGTATTCCTTGTTTATCCTTTTGAAACGATTCCGGATTTGAGTGCCGCTTCTATGAACGGACCTATCCCCCCATCGAGCACTTTCGTCGTATCCGCCGTCTCGACCTTGGTCCGATGATCCTTTACGAGATTGTACGGGTGAAGCACGTAGGAACGTATCTGATTCCCCCACTCGGCACTCTTGTGTTCGCCCTTGAGTGCTTTCGTTTCCTGCTCCCGCTCTTCGAGCTGACGTTTGTAGAGTTTTCCGATCAGGAGCTTCATGGCCTGCTCCCGGTTCTGGAGTTGGGAACGCTCGCTCTGCGAGCTGGCCACTATGCCGGTCGCGAGGTGTGTTATACGCACGGCGCTGTCGGTCTTGTTCACATGCTGCCCGCCGGCTCCGGATGCCCGGTACGTATCGATCCGCAACTCGTCCGGCTTTACGGCGACTTCCGCGGTATCCTCGAGCACCGGCAGCACCTCGACAAGCGCGAACGAAGTCTGACGAAGCTGATTGGCATTGAACGGCGCCCACCGGACAAGCCGATGCACCCCGGCTTCCGTCCTGAGATATCCGTACGCGTATTCCCCGGATACTTCTATCGTGACGCTCTTGATTCCCGCCTCCCCGCCCCGGGATTCGTCGATGACGTGAGCCTTGAAGCCGCTCTGTTCGACATATCGCAGATACATCCGCAGAAGCATCTCTGCCCAGTCCTGCGCGTCGACACCTCCCGCTCCCGCATGGATGGACACCAGCGCGTCGCCCCGATCATGCGCCCCCGAAAACAGCAGTCGGAATTCCCATTCCCCTATTTCCTTCTCGAGCGCGTCGACCTGACGGGAAATATCCTTCTCCTCATCGGCGCCGAGGTCCCCCAGTCGCGACAACTCATCGAGATCGTGCAATTCCGTTTCGATCCGTTCCAAAGAACCAAGCTCCCGATCGAGTGACTCGAGTTCTCGGAGCATTTTCCCCGCCTCGGCCGGGTCGTTCCAGAGATCCGCTCTCGAACTCTCCGCCCTCAGCTCCTGCCGCTTCCGTTCCTTCGTCGGCACGTCAAAGATATTCCCGCAGATGCGGGAGTTTCTCGCGTAACGCCTCAATAATTTCTTTCAGTGCTTCCATAACGCTTTCAGTATACCATTTTTTGAAGAAAATGAAAGCGTAATCCGCACCGACGTTCCGGTTGCCAAGTTCGCAATATTCCGGTACTCTGGTTCCTAGAACCCGATCGGGCTTTCAATCGAAGGGTTTGCCGATGTAGCTCAGTTGGTAGAGCAACGCACTCGTAACGCGTAGGTCGCCGGTTCAAATCCGGCCATCGGCTCAGTGTCAGATAACAGAGAACGGCGAACGAGACGGGTAACGGTCGGAAGTCTGGAATGAATACGGCTATCAAAAAACGCCCCACGTAGGGCGTTTTTTGTGCGTCGCCAATAGTGAACGCTACTCCGCCAGCTTCGCGTCGATCGAAGCCTTCAGGCTCTCGTACGGGACGGCACCCGCAAAGAACTCGTCGTTCACGAAAATGCCCGGCGTTCCGTCCACGCCGAAGGATGCCGCCTCCGCGGAATCCGCCGCTATCTTGTCGGAGAACTTCTTCGAATCGAGACAGGCGTTGAAATCCGCCGCCTTGATTCCAAGTACCCGCGCATAGTCCTTGAATTTCTGCACCCCTTGCGTCGCTCCCCATTCGGCCTGTTTGGCGAACAGCACGTCGGAATATGCCTGGAACTTACCCTGCTCGTTCGCGCACTCGCTCGCAAGCGACGCGTTTTCGGCCTGCGCATGAAACGCGAGCGGAAGCTGCTTGTACACGAACTCGATTCTGTCGCCATATTCGGCAAGCATCTTCTTCACGGACGGATAGAAGGCCTTAGAATACGGACATTGGAAGTCGGAATACTCGATCACGCGAACCTTCGCGTCTTTCGGTCCGACGGCGATGGCGCCGTCCCCCACCTCCGGGGTGGACAGGTACTTCCCCGGCGCGAGACCGAGACGGGCCGTATCAAGGACGAATGATCCGTCCTTCGCCGTGAAAATCTCGGCGGCGGCATTGTAGAAGTCCGTGCTGGCGACCTTGTCGGAAAATATGAATGCCGGAAGGGTCCGGATACCGTACTGCTCGATAAGCGCCTTCCCCTGATCGGACGACGCTTCGACCGGCTTCGCCTCCATGGTCGGAAGGATTCTGCGGAACCAGACCAGCGCTTCATCGGGCGAGCACTTCGTGCAAGCCTCGTCGGTGATGACCGTAACGTCGACCTTGGGATCGGTGTATGCGACCCAGGTCTTACCGGCCGCTTCGAGGATGTTGTTCTCCCGGACCGCACGCGGAGAATATCCCTCGCGAGTCACCAGCTGTCCGATATCAACGAAAAGGCTTCCCACGAACAGACCGACGATCAATATGAGTATCGCGGTCAGATTCTGGATCTTCATCTCCTTCTCGTCACGGATCGGCGCGATTCCCGCTCCGCCTGTCACGATCTCTCCCGATTCGATGTCATTTCCGTACATATCGTTCCATTCGTTACTTATCCCCTCCTTCCTCCCGGATATCTGCGTCCGTCTACTGACATTGTCCGCCAGCTGGCACCGCCGCCGCATCCGCCTGATCCGACGTCATGGACGCGTTCTTCTCCGCGACCTTCCGTTGCAAAAGGTTCAGGTCGTATGCTCCGCCTTTACCCTTCACGGAATAATCTTGGTAGCCGATCGTTATGAATCCACCGGCGGCAGTCTTCACTCCGAAGCCGAGAACGACTCCGACAGCGAACAATACCAACAGACGTTCCTTCACAGTCATTCGACCGACGATCGAACACGCGTACCCGCGCGCTGAACAGACCGACGCCTTCACTTTTCCAAGCGAATCCTGCGCGATGGGTTCCGCCTTCGCTCGGAGCTTCGCGAGTATCTCTTTCGCGTTTCCAGTCATAGCGTCATGAATTACTTGTTTCGGCCCTGTATCATACCACGTCCCGTTCTTCGGCAACAATTGACAAAACAAAGGTTTTCGTCTATAATAAGCCTTATTGTTGTCTTGACTTCAAGAACCCTAACGGAGAATGCTCATGGCGGATACTTCCGATATTTGCACGACACCAGGCTGCAAAAACTTCGGCGGCCAAAAATGTAATGGTTGCAAGTTTTCAACGCAAGGCTGTGGATCAGCGGCTACCGAAACCAATGACCAATTGCCTTCGCCTCAAAAACCTCCAGAAACCGGCGGGTAAGCCGTGGCAGAATGAGACTCTCAGGGAAGAGTTTGAACGAAAGACAGACTTAATACCAAATTAACTTAATCAGTTGTACCTTTAATCTCTTGAATCCATCTGAATCCGAATGCCTTTTGTATTCGATGGTTACCTGATTATTGTACCATAGTTCATGTTAATTTGGTATAACGGCCTGTCTTTCTCCATTTCAGCCGCTAAAGATACTTCCCATACTTTTCCGGAGGATAGTAGCAGTGCGGATTCGGAATCTCGTCAGGATCAAGACAACACTCCATATCCATGTGTTTCTTCTTATTCTTTTTGCTTTTCTCCGGATGATCGTTTTTCTTCGCACATATGAGTCGTCCGTTCACCTTCTTATACGAGTTCGGGTACGGCGCCGAGATGACGGGACGAACGATCTTCACCGGCACGACGGACTTTGTCGACGGCGAAGACGGCCTCTCGCCTCCCGTCGGATTGTCGGCATTCCGAGAAATCATGTAAGTTTCTTTCGCGGACACTTCGACAGAGCCTCCTACAACGGCTACGCTGGCTTCTTCCTGCATGCTATTTCCCTCGTGGCACCACTCTGGGGATTCCTTCTCGCCATTTTCAATGTTCCATCCTGCCAGTCCCGCAATAAAACGATAGAAACCGGCAGACGGTTTGTTCGTCTCGGAAACCAGTTCCGCTTTCGGCAGCTCCGACTCGGACTCGGCGAATATTCGCGTATGGAAAAACACGACGAAGAGCAACGGCAGGCAGATGACGATAAGGATTGATTTCATAGCTATCAGTACGTCTTGATCCGGTGGTTCGCCCATTGTGGTCCTTTTCGGCTATTTTTTCAAATACGGACATCGCGACAAGACTGCTCACCCACGGATACCCTTGACGGAATAGGCATGCTATGATAGTTTCGAAAGTCAATTTCTACCTTTACATCAAACCAAAAACCGAACTCAGCCATGAAACAACCAATTCTTCCCCTTGAGCTGAAGGATTCTCGCGAGATCATTGATGGTCACTACGAACTGACAACCTTATTGGCACGATTTTATCTCTTCGGAGATGGACCTTACCAAGGGAACGAAAGTACTGTGATGGTCGCCCGATTCCTCGAAATGGCGCCGTACAAAGGTGCCGCGCTCTATGATCTTTACAGGGCCAGTGGCAAACCTTTCTGGCAGTTCGTATCGGATGTAAACAATGGGATGTATTTCTGGCAAGCCGTCGGAACATCTCTGGTTTGCCTCTTTGAAATCCCGCTCCATCTGTCTCAAATAGCGATGAGACACGTCAACAGATCGATAGCGAGCCCCTTCAACGAGATCACCCCGATACACTCGGAGTAACGAACGGCTACAAAGAACGGACTGCAGGTCAACCCTCGCAGTCCGTTCCGCTATCCGCACCGTTTATCCGATGACATCGGAAATGGCGCCCAGCAGGTCCGACCTCCCTTCACCGGTCTTTGCCGAATACCGGATGACGCGGCAATCCGGGAACTCGCGTTCCGCTTCCCGTATATGGTTCGAAATATCGTTCCGACGTCCCTTGTCACTTTTATTCCCGAGAATCAACACCGTACGGCCAGCATCCTGCAACACCGCGATCGTTTCCCTGTCCGCATCCTGCAGTCCGATTTCCGCATCGATCACCACGACCGCAAGGCGAAGCGTGACCTCGGGAGCGCCCGCATACCAGGACAGGTGTTTCGCGATCTTTTCCATGAACACCTTCGAAAGCCGCGCGTATCCGTATCCGGGCGTATCCGCAAGGTACCAGGAATCGTTTACGGAAAAGTAGTTCACTTCGGTCGTACGACCCGGACGCGAACTGGAGCGGGCCATGTCCTTACGTCGGACGAGCGCGTTGATGACGCTTGACTTTCCCACGTTCGAGCGGCCGAAAAAGGCGACCGTCGGCCGGTCGACCTCGGGAAGCCCCTCGGATCCCGTCACCCCCCGTATGAATTGTACGTCCCGTATTTCCATAGAGTAAGAGTCTTTCCCTTGTATAGCACGCCGAAGCGGGAAGGGGAAGCGAAAGTCATACCATTTCTAAGAAACCGCCCTCCTGTCTCCGCGAGGATTTACGTCTTCGGAAATCCGTGGCGGTCCAGGTCTGTGCTATAAATCCTGGATTGCCACTCCGGCATGCACGGGGCAGACCGCCCGAGTACGGACTCGAACGACAGCTATAGAGGGAATGCATTATTTAGAAATGGTATTATTTTACGCCCGTCGGTCCACTATACGATTGACGGATTCCCCTTGATTCCCTATGATGCCGACCACAAGCAAAAGGGCACTATCACGGCCTGAATTAACAACCTTCGGGAGACACAATGAATCAGGAACATCAGGAAAAGAAAGCCAGACTCGCCTTTATTAAGGCGCTACAACTCGCGGGGCTGCTGAATGACAATAGCGCCGGCTCCGTCCACACGCGACCCTACAAATACCGCGACGCTACCGGCAAGCTCATCGTCGAAGGATATTTTTATCCATATCCGAGGTACGGACTGAGTCTGGTCGGGCTGGTCTTCGTGGAACCGGTTCGCGAATCGGACGGAGGGAAGGAGTTCGGATTCAGATTCGAGGTCATCGAATTCAAAGACTGGGAACTTTCGCCGAATCCTATTCCGGACGTGTTCGTCTGGCTCCTGGGCGAATGTATCTGCACAGGCCTGAACCTGTTCAGGTCCGCATGCGTAACCGCAAAGCAGCTGCTCGCCATCACGCCATGAAATAGCTTCGCAAAAGAAAGCCGCCCAACAGGACGGCTTTCAAACCTTCTGACGAGCACTTCATGCGTTCATCGCTTCACCTTTTCGCCTGTGTTCTCCTCCGCCAGCGCATACAGCCATTCGAAAGGGTTCGCTTCACGGATACGTTTCGCCAACAGCTTCGCGCTCTCCGTCATCAGTGATTGCTCCGTGTGTGCCTGCCATGGCTCCCGATTCACGGCATCCTCGAAAAAATATTCCTGCTGCAAAATCATCTGGTCCAACAAGTCGGCGTCCTTTGCGACGATGCTCTCCCTGCTTTCGCGCTGCTCATACTCCCGCATCAGACGAAGGATTTCCTCACCGATCGGTAGGTCCTTCATCTGATTCATCCGGGCGCGGTCTTCATGCAATTCGACGTACAGCTTATTGATGAAGTTCGCGTCCCCCGTACGTGCTTCCACGAAATCATGAAAGAGGCACATTTTCAATACGGAATTCGAGTCACAGTTTTCCAATTCAGCCAGCATCATCCCGATGACCGCGACACGAAAACTGTGATCTGAAATATTGTCATCAGAACCCCGTATCAACTGACGATGAGAGCGTGTCAAACGCCGCAATGACGCCAACTCGAAGAAAAAGTCCGTTATCCGTTTCTCGTTCATACCAGAGAATCAGTGATGAAACACTAGCTTCCGCAATTGGCGTTCGACGCGCCGCTCCCCGCACCTTCACCGAATCCTGCAGCCGGCGCGGTCGTCGCAAGTGTCTTCGAACATTCCGCGGGTGCGTTGTCGAATCCGGAACAGATCGTCTTCAGGAGCGATGCCGGATCGCGCTGCGAATCGGCCGAGACGCCGTTGATTACGAGCGTCGGGGATCCGGCCACCGCATACTTGTCGTTGTCCGCCTTGTCGACGTTAAACGGGGGAAACGAGCCGGAATAGGTACTCTTGTCGTTGAAGTTCTTCGTGACTTCGAACTTCGTGTCCGTCGCCTTCGTGCACGCGGCGTTCTTCGCGATATTCACGCCGGCAGTCTTCAGGCAGGAAGCCTCGGTCCCCTGCCCCTTCTTCAGGAAACAGCCGAGGTACGCGTTCAGTTTCGAGGGCTCTTCCGTCCGAATGCAATACTGACGAAGGTTCTCGTCGAGCTCCTTCTTGTCATGCATCGCATACGAGACGAACTCGAGCGTGAAATCGATCTTGTTACCGAGCGTTTCGAGCACGGGCAGTATACCCTTTTCAATCTGCGTACCGTACGGACAATAGCTCATGACAAACAGCTGCACCGCGGGCTTAGCCGACTTCGGAATATCCTGAGGCTGTGCCTTGGTGGCAGCCGCTTCGGCTGCCTTCACCTCGGTGTCCATCCCGTTCGGGAAGAACTTCTTTCCGTCGAGCGAAAGGTACATCGGGTAGTCCTTCTTCTGAATCGTCACCGTCGCCTTGTATACCCCCGCCTCCACGGTCGCGGCGGAGACCGATACTTCTGCGGTCGGCGGAACCCCGAGACCGCTTCGGACGAACGCTTCCATTTTCGCCTTCGCGGCTTCGGCCCCGATGACGGATTTCCCAGGGGTCAATCGCACCAAACCGGACCTGAAAATCATAAAGGATCCGACACCTACCAAGAACAGCGCTGCGAGCGCGCTGAGCGCACCTATCAATATGCTTTTTTTCACAGTTTTCTCTTACGTTGTTATTTCCGACCCATCCAGTATATCAGAAGACCGTAAAATGAAGAATGCACCTTTAGTCCCTGTTCGTTGAATGCTTCGCCGCGTCCTTCCGTACCAGCCCATCGAAAGCGATCGTCCGATAATCGTTCACGTTCATTCCGTACAGCTGATACACCTGGTTCACCGAACAGATCTTCCGATCCTCCTTTCGGAGTCCCAACGCCTCCGTCGCGATGTCGATGTCGTCCCACGACGGCGCTTCGATCTCGAGCATGGTCGGTATCCCCGGCCACGTATCGATATCGAACTCGGTCTCCCCTTTCCGCCATCGTGTCCTTTTCTTTTCTCCCTCGTGTTTCTCGATGAGTCCTATCTTGGCAAGAAATTCCTTCGTCATATCATAATCGTCCACGACCAATTCGATCTCTTCCATTCCCTCGTCGTTCGTGCTGCAATCCTGAGAGGTGACCCCGAGACGCTTCTTGTATGCCAGGACAATCTCGCCCCTTTCGTCACGAAGACGTATCCACGCATTGTCGCTGTTCAGCCGATAATCGGGATAATCGAAAGCGGTGTGACGATACAGGATATCGCCCACCTTCTCCGCCCCGATTCCCGCCAACCGACGCTCCATGTCGTCTTGGTCGATCTCGAGAAACACCACTTCTATCTCCTCGTTGCTCGGATGCATATCCGAATCGTTTACGCCAGTTATTCCTCGCCGAAACCGATCCGGGTCTTCGGGGCATCCGACGGTGCGACCTCGCCGAATCCGGACTCGTATTTTTTCAGGTTCTCCTGCATGGCAAGGAGAATGCGCTTGAAATGTCCCGGACTCACGATGATTCTGGCATTCAACGTGCCCGAGGGAGGAAAGACGTTCAGGAAGTCGATCACGAACTCCTCTTTCGTATGCATGACCTGCATCGTGTTCGCATATTCCCCCTTCAGCCTTTCGTCGCTTGCTTTGATCTGGATCTGCTGCGGCGAGGGTTGGTTCATGGTCATATTTCGTGTCCTATCGATTCCATCTGGTTCATACTATCACGAAACGCAACAAAATCGGATACTCTTTCAGAAAGGATTGCTGTGCAATATCCTTCTGAGATGTTTTAAGTACACACATTTGGCGGATTTATTAATTCGAATTCTTTCAGAAATTCGTTCGGACTCTTTCCGTTCAATCCGCAGTGCTCCAAATCATTGTAATACATATTCCACCGTCTCATCTTCCTTTGCAAGTCCTGGA
>CAINXS010000085.1 GCA_903854995.1 Candidatus Moraniibacteriota bacterium
CGGCGGAAGCTGGAAGAAGTCGCCGACCAATACGACTTGCAATCCTCCGAAAGGAAGCGATTTTGAGCCCTTGGCATGCCGGCACATCCGCTCGACGAGTGAGAATGCGCGGGCATCAAGCATGGAAATCTCGTCGATGACAAGCACTTTCGCCTCTCGAATCCTTCGTATCGCGACGCGATTCTTCGACAGGTGTTTGAACCCTTCATCGTCGATATCGGTATGCACGCCGACGCCGCTCCAGGAATGGATGGTCATACCGCGAAGATGCGTCGCCGCGATCCCGGTCGACGCGGTCATCGCATACGGGATACCACGGGAACGCAGATACTCCGCATAGCGGTTCACGACATGCGTCTTGCCTGATCCGGCCTCGCCGGTCAAAAAGACCGACACGCCGGTTTTGAGGATGGAGAATGCCTGGTCCTGTGTCATAGGGACATGGTAGCAGGAGAACGCGGAAAACAAAAAATGCCGCCGACATTGTCGTCGGCGGCCGATTCGTTCGCTCACTCCCGATCGGAATCGTAACGATGTTCCGGAAAACGATCCGCGGGACCGGCGATCACATGACCCTGCTGACCGCTAAGCTCTCCGGGATAAGCCGTCGCTGATCCACTCGGCTGCTTCTTCCGACGTCGCCCAGCTGTTATGCTTCCTTCGCGAATAGACGGTGACACAACTGCTCCTCCTCCGATCCAGACGGTCGAGCTCATGGATCTGAACGATCACGCTGACACGTTTTTCCCGGTCAGGGCATCGATCGCGTCTCTTAAGAGACTTTCCGCCGGCTCATCCGACCCGACATGACGGGATAACCCTTTCGGTGTTCCCAAAGACCTCGTCCCATCGATATCGAACCCGCCTAATACTTCATTTAAAACCGTCTGTTTATCTTCGCGGTCGATATACACACGCGCAATCACGTGCCACACGCGGGCAGTCGGCTCTTCCAATCCTCTCATATTATTACACGGCATATTCCGTTCCTCCTTTTTTGTCTTTTGTCTACGATTTTGTGAATGAACTGTCGAACAAAAATAACACGATATATAACGCACGTCAATTTCCATCGCTCTTTCAGATTTTACAGTTCAAAATCTGATTTCCTCCGATTTTCGGAAACGATTTCGGTCTGATGCCGCTCGACCGTCCAGATCATATCCTTCAGAAAGAGACTCGATCCATTCCATATGCCGAAACCACGGATCGCGAAAGCTGCTATCGGACAGAAACAGAAAACGCCCCGCTTTCGCGGGGCGTTCTTTCGGGACATGCGCATCGGGACCGACCTCAGGCTTCCGTCTCGTCCGGAACCTCCTTCGCCTCCGGGACGACAGTTTCTGCCGCGACGGCGGCTTCGGCGATCGCGGCGGCCCGGCCGCCCCGCGCGTCATCATCCTGAAGACCTTCGCCCGCCCGGGAAGTCGCGCGAGCGCTTCGCGGTTCATCCGGTCCACGTCGCGATTGTGCGTGAAGAGTTTCGGCTGATCCTCGTCCGGATACTCGTCCGAACCGAGAATACGACCGGCAAGGAGTGCCCGATGTTCCTCTCCGACGGTCGCGTGGCGGATCGAGGAGAGGATATCGAGGAGTTCCGGATCCTGCTGCCGATGCTGTTCCGACAGGTAGCAGGTGACCGGTGTGAGTGCCTCCCAGGCGGACGACTCGAACGCGAACTGCGCGGCGCCCTCACGCGAGACCGGCGGCAACTGGAAAAAGTCGCCGACGAGGACCACCTGGAGTCCGCCGAAGGGAATCGATCCCCCCGCCGCGTGCGTGCCGATACATCCGCTCGATGAGCGAGAACGCCCGCGCATCGAGCATGGAGATCTCATCGATGACGAGCACCCGGGCCGACCGGATCCGCCCGATCGCCGGACCGTTTTTCGCGAGCTTCCGGAAGCCCTCCTCGTCGATATCCGTATGCACGCCGACGCCGCTCCACGAGTGGACGGTCATCCCGCGGATATGCGTCGCCGCGATCCCGGTCGAAGCCGTCATCGCATACGGAATGCCCCGCTCGCGCAAATACGCCGCATACCGGTTCACGACATGCGTCTTGCCGGAACCGGCCTCGCCGGTAAGGAAAACGCTCGCTCCGGTCTTGAGTATGGAGAATGCCTGCTCTTGTGTCATGAGGCAATGGTAGCAGACGGAGGCCGGGATGGGAACCGAAAGCCCCCCGTACCGTACGGTACGGGGGGCTTGGGACATGCGTGTCGGACTTCCTACTCAACGACTTCCTCGGCGGCTTCCGCATCCGGAGCGGCTTCGACGTGCTCGCGAAACCCCGTACCGGCCGGGATGAGACGTCCGATGATGACGTTCTCCTTGAGGCCCCGAAGGCGGTCCTCCTTGCCGGCGACCGACGCGTTGATAAGCACCCGCGCCGTTTCCATGAAGGATGCGGCCGAGAGAAAGGACTCCGTCGAGAGCGCCACCTTGGTGATACCGAGTACGAGCTGTTCGCCCGTGGCCGGAGTCTTGCCCGCGGCGACGACCTCGTCGTTGGACTCGCCGAACTGCGCGGTCTCGACGATATCTCCCGGCAGGAGCTCGGTCGCGCCCGGATCGGTGATGCGGATGCGCGAGAGCATCTGGCGGATGATCACCTCGATGTGTTTGTCGTTGATTCCTTCACCCTGGCTCGCGTAGATTTCCTCGATCTCGCGGATGATATAGCGATGAAGCGCCTCCTTGCCCGAGATCTCGTAGAGCTTCTTGAGGTCGAGGTGCCCCTCGGAAAGGACGGTGCCCTCACCGACGAGATCGCCTTCTTTCACGAGGACCGAGAGGTTAGCCGGGACGGAAAACTCGCGTTCTTCCTTGTCGACCGTCATGATGACGACCTTGATCGTCTTCTCCCCGTCCTTCGAGATCGACTGCACGGTTCCGGCGACATCGGAGATGAGTCCCTCGGACTTCGGCGTGCGGGCCTCGAAGATTTCCTCGACGCGCGGGAGACCCTGCGTGATGTCGGTACCCGCGACGCCTCCGATGTGGAAGGTACGCATGGTAAGCTGGGTTCCCGGCTCACCGATCGCCTGTGCGGCGACGACTCCGACCGAGGCGCCGATCTCGACCATCGCGTTGCGTCCGAGGTCGACACCGTAACACTTGCGGCAGATACCGCGGTTGGCCTTGCAGGAGACGAGGGAACGGATCTTCACCTTCTGGATACCGGCCTTCTCGATTTCGGCGCCCTTCGGCTTCGAGATGAGCTCGCCCTTCTTCACGATGACCTCTCCGGTCTCCGGATGTTTGACCGTCTCGAGCGCCACGCGGCCGCGGACCCGTCCCGCGAAACTCATGCCGATCGACTCGGAATCCTCGCGGTAGAGGATCGCGCCGACGGTATCGTGACAATCCTCCTCGCGGACGATGATATCCTGAGACACGTCGACCAGACGTCGGGTGAGGTATCCGGCGGTCGCGGTTCGGAGCGCGGTATCCGCCATACCCTTCCGGGCGCCGTGCGTGGAGATGAAGTACTCGAGAACGTTGAACCCTTCCTTGAACGAGCTCTTGACCGGCAGCTCGATGGTCTCGCCGGTGGCACCGGCCATGAGACCCTTCATACCGGTCATCTGGACGACGACCGATTCGCTTCCGCGAGCCTTGGAGTAGACCATGGAATAGACCGGGCCCTCCTTGTCGAGCGACGCACGGACCGCATCGGTGATATTGTTCTTCGCCTCGTTCCAGATCTCGATGACCCGGTTCTTACGCTCCTCATTGGTAAGGAAGCCCATCTCATA
>CAINXS010000086.1 GCA_903854995.1 Candidatus Moraniibacteriota bacterium
CTGGGAAAAGTTCGCGCAGTCATTGCTCGACGAAACCCTGAAAAATGACGACCCGAAAGATGCCGTTCTTCCGGAAACCTCGTCAATATAGCAAGATCGCCCTTATCGCGTCCATCCACATATGAACATACGCGCATTCGTTCCGACGATTTCGATGTCCCTTATCGCGAAGTCCCTTCTGTTCGGGAGCGGCATCGTGACCGCAGCCCTTCTCCTACTCTCCTACGGCGGCATATTGCCGCTCGGATTGACGGACTTTCTGTTCCTGTTCTTCCTGTCCGCGCTGGCGGCCACGTATCGTCCGGGATGGATTTTTCTCCTCCTTGTTTCGGTACTGCCGCTCGAAATCGTAAATCTCGCCCCGGCCGCGGTCGGAAGCAACATCCGTCCGTACCAGTTCCTGATGGCGGCGATTTACGCGGGATTAGCCATACGTTTTTTCGCGCGCCGACCGCTTCCGGGATGGCCGAGGATAAACGCAGGGGACCTGTTTCTGCTTTTGATCCCGGTCGGATCGATTTTCGCCGTCTCGAACGCCGCCGATCGGAACATCTCGCTCCATCTTTCGGTGATTCTATTTTCATTCGTCGCGCTCTATTTCCTCTTTCGCATCTACGTTCGTACCTCGTCAGACGTCGGGAAAATACTGCCGTTTCTCATCCTCTCCGCCGTTCTTACCTCCGTCTTGTCGATATCGCAGAACCTGCTCTTCCTATCGGGAAGTGAATCGTTCGAAGTCATGCCGGGTCGGCCGAACGGACCCTTCGCAGAGGCGGACTGGCTCGGAATGTTCATCGGTTTTATGTGTTCGATACTGATCGCGACGGGATATCTCATCGCATCGCGATCGGAATCCGCGAGCCAATTCATCCGCATGAAACGATCTGGATTCCTGTTCCTGGGATTGACTACTTTTTTTACGGTACTCATCATCACCATGAGCAGAAGCGCGTGGCTCGGTACGGCTATGACGATGCTTATCGCTTTTCTGCTTGTTCTGCTTTCGCATCGCCCCCGCGTCGGACGACGCCTTTGCCTGCTCGCGGTGTCGGCGGGACTTGTCGCGCTGATACTGACATTCGTCGTTCCGCTGACGAATTTTGACGTATCCGGTCGCGCAACAAGCATCGGATCCGGATTACAGTCGATCACCGTATCATGCGAACGGAAAACGGCGTTGCCTGATACCGTAATATCGGCCGAATCACTCGCGCTCTACGGATGCAGACACATCGATCTCGAGGATATCGACAGCGAGCGCGCCGCCGGAAACTATGTCACCAAAGTCGACCGTAACGATCCGAACGTTTCGATCCGCAGACAGATTTACGCCCATTCGATCGCGCTCGGAATGGAGCGTCCGATTTTGGGAATAGGGTGGGGCACCATAACGTCCGTACTCGGGAAAGACGGGCGCGGAGCAGGACTGAACGCGAGCAACATATTTCTCGAGACGTGGCTCGGAAGCGGCCTACTCGGACTCATGGGGTTGACGGGTTTTCTCGTCCTGCTCGCATACCGCTCGATTCGCGATTTTCTTATGTTCAGGGGCGCTTTCGCGTTCTTCATCATATCGGCGTTTGCCGGAATCCTCACGTTTGACCTTTTCAACTCCGGCATTCTCCTCGGATTCGTTTGGGCGCTTCTCGGCATTTCTGGTTCATATCTCTTCAATGAAGCCGATTTTTCAGAAACGCTATGAAAACCATCGCCATCGACGTTCGTCTCATCGGAAGACACAGGACCGGCGACGAGGCCGTGTTTCGGAATCTGGTACGGTCGGTACTCGAGCTCGACCGTACCAATCAGTATGTACTCCTGACGGATCTTGCGGGTGAAGAGGCGAAAAATTCCCTCCTTCCGGTTATCGCGTCGGAGGGGACACTTCCGGAAAATGCTCGAATCGTGACATTGTCCGCGGGAGGAAAGTTTTCGTGGAATCTTTTTTGCGTGCCGTTGTTCCTTGTCAGAAACAAGATCGATGTCTTTCATACGCAATATATTCTCCCGTTATTCGTTCCGGGAAGGACGAGCGTGGTCGCGCATATCCACGACGTATCGTTCAAGGCGTTTCCCAAGTATATCGGCCTGATGGACCGCATATTCCTGACCGCGTTCATACCCAAAACGATGCGCAGATCGGATAAACTCGTGGCACCGTCGATATTCACGAGAGACGAAATCATGAAACGATTCGGCGTTCCGTCGGATAAGATCGCCGTCATACCGAACGCCCTCGATCCGAGCTTTCTGGTTCAACCGATGAAGGATGATCTCTCCAGGATCCGCTCAACCTACGGACTACCGGATCGATTTATCCTTTCGGTCGGAACCATGCAGCCAAGGAAGAACATCGCGTTCCTCGTGCGTGCATTCGCCCGGATACGAAAAGTTGATCCGGGATTGAAACTCGTGCTTGTCGGAGGAAAGGGCGGGCGACACTATGATCACGGCATAGATGACGTGATTCGCGAAGAAAGTCTTGAGGATTCGATCATATTCCCGGGGTATGTCTGCCAGGAGGATATGCCCGCGTTCTACGCATCAGCCACCGTATTGGCTTTTCCGTCGCGGTATGAAGGATTCGGAATACCGCTCCTTGAAGCCTTTTCGGCGGGTACACCTGTTTCGGCGTCGGATATACCCCCCTTCAGGGAAGTCGGCGGCGATGCCGTTTCCTATTTCGACCCCTCGGATATTGCCGGATGCGCGGATTCGTTATATACTCTTGTCATTGACGAAAACGCGCGTCTACGGCAAGAACGGTCCGGAAAGAACCGACTGAGACTCTATTCCTGGAGCGATAGTGCCCGGGAGATTGTGGCGTGTTACGAATCATTATCCGAACATAAATCATGACTTTAAGATATCTATGAAGAACCCTTTTACGAAAAAGTCCGGTGTCCCCGGTGTCCCGGTTTCAAAGCAACATCACCGGATCAGGATAGCAGCCATCACGATCGTCTCCGCCCTGGTTCTGATCGGTGGATTCTTTCTGTGGCGGGCTGGATCCGTTATGGACAAGATTTCCATAGGCAAGGGAGGTATCTTCTCGAGCGTCATGAAGTCGCTTCCCGGTGCAGAGTCGAAGCTCAAGGGTGAAGAGGATGGCCGAATCAACATACTGCTCCTAGGAATGCGCGGCGAGCATGTCGACGGCGGTGGACTGCTCTCTGACACGATCATGGTGCTCTCTATCCATCCCGGTGATGGCAAAGAAGACAAGTCGAGAGCGTCTCTCGTATCCGTTCCGCGCGACCTGTACGTGACGGTTCCCGGAACCTCCGACAAGCAGAAAATCAACGCGGTGCATTATTACGGAGAGCAGAGAGGAAAGGGCCAGGGAATGGAGTACATGAAGCAGATCATCTCTGAAATCACCGGGCAGCCGATCCAATATGCGGTAACCATCAACTTCAAGGGATTCGAGGACCTCGTGAACGCGATCGGAGGCATAACGGTCCATCTTGACGAACCGTTCGCGGAGGGACTGCAGTTTCATGAGCCGCAGGTCTGTGATCCATACGTGTACACCGTCCCGACCAAGCCACCGCAGTATCAGAACAAATGGTACGTACGCCAGGATGGATCGAGGTATATCACCAAATCGTACCTGCTCTGCTATAACAAGGATGAGGAATGTGGTGGAGTGTTTGAGTTACCTGTCGGAGACAGTCAGCTTGATGGCGAGAAAGCGCTTTGCTACGCCCGTGCTCGCTACAAGTCGAACGATTTCGAACGCGCGAAGCGGCAACAGGAAGTCATCAAGCAGATTAAGACCCAGGCGCTTTCATTGGGGCTGCTATCTGACTTCACAAAGATCGATGGGGTCATGAACAGCCTCGGAGACAACGTGCGAACCGATATGGAAGCGTGGGAGATGAAGCGAATGTTCGATCTCTATCAGAAGATCGGAGATGCCGCTCTCACGCAGAAAGTGCTCGATACGACCGAAGAAGGACTGCTGTACCATCCGGAGAACAGCGCTCCCGAAGCCGGATACATACTTCTCCCGCAGGGCGATACCTACGACAAGATCAAGGCACTTTTCTCAAGCCTGCCCTAGTAACCGTACCTGAACGCGACACAAACGGCATCGATACGTTTCGGGCACGCGAATAGACGATGATGACCACCGATACCATGCGACCGAAACTCACCATCGCCATAAACAGTTACCGGAATCCGGAATTGCTCAGGCTCTGCCTGGAATCCGTGTTTCGGCATGTCAACGGTATCGATTTCGAAGTACTGGTCGTCGACAGCGACACGGAAGAGTCGACAAGGCTCATGATGGACGATTTCCCGCAGGTAAGATTCATTCCGAACGACCGAAACGTGGGCTTTCCGGTTCTCCTGAACCGTTCCCTCGTGGAGTCAAAAGGGGAATTTCTATTCTTGATCAACCACGATATTATTCTGACGGAACACACGGTCTCGAATCTGTTGCGGTTCATGGAAACGGACCCGAAAATCGGCATCCTCGGGCCGAGACAGATTAACTTCAACGGGACGGAGCAACCCTCGTATTTCCGATTTTATAGGCCCTGGACCATCGTCTATCGTCGGACCGCACTCGGAAAACTGCCTTTCGGACGTCGGCACCTCGATTGGTTCCTGATGAAGGAGTACGACCGAAGTCGACCGAAGGAGGTGGACTGGATCATGGGCTCCGCATTGTTTGTACGCCGCCAGGCAGTCGAAACCGTCGGCCCCATGGACACGAGGTTTTTCATGTACATGGAAGATGTAGACTGGTGCAGACGGTTCTGGGAAGCGGGCTGGAAGGTTATACATGTCCCATCCGTTTCCGTGTACCACTACCACGGCAAGGGCAGTGCGAAAGGCGGATTCTTCGGCTCGCTTCTCCTCAATAAGCTGACATGGTACCATATATCAAGCGCCGCGAAATACTTCCTGAAATACCTTGGCAAACCTTTGCCGAAACACGAACGATCATGAATGAGAACATTCCTCCCGTTTCCGACGAATCGCCCGATTCGCCGCACGAACGCTGGCCCAACCAGGAATTCATCGAACGGAAGAATCGGCGATTGGTTCGTGATGTCCTGGTTGTCTTTTTCATGCTTGCCGCGCTGTTCCTC
>CAINXS010000087.1 GCA_903854995.1 Candidatus Moraniibacteriota bacterium
CTCGAACGGGGAGAATTCCTCGTCCCTTTGCCTGATGACCTTGTAAAACACAAGGCTCTGCGCCACAAACAAGGCACCAAACATTGACATAGCAACCGAAAGAGCGCCATATCTTATAAAAACCTCATTCTCATAGAACAGAAGCGTCACAGGAAACGCCAACGCAATAATTGCGCTTACGCACAAAACAGTGAGAGTCCATACTTCAAACACCCACCGAGAATACGTAACCGAGACAAAACGACTCAGCAGCAAAAAGACTGCGAGCGTACCGCCATTCGCCATAAGCGAGGCGAATAGAATCGGATAAAATACAGACAGATCCATGATCGTCGTTTTTGAGATGTCTAACATCTCTTTTTGCATTTCCAATGACGGAAATGTCTGATGAATGAGGCCTATATTTAACATGGTCATTCCGACCACGTAAATAAACGTACCGAACATAAATGCCTTGAAAAGGTATTTATTGGCGATTACCTGAGATTGAAATTTCTTCATCATCACGATTCCTCCTTGCTTTTATTGGGTTGTAAAAGAAAATTAAATTTATCATGAAATAATAAAAAAGTCAAGCGTTTCCGACTAGCTTCCTACCCTGATGTACTGTGACGAACACACATGCCGACCTCCGCGTACGCGTCGAGGAAGCGTTCGGCTCGGCCGTCATCGAGATCCCGATCGGACTTCTTGTAATACGAAAACGCCCGGCATATGCGGGGTGTTTTCTCGCTGTGAGGACAACGGGCCAATGTCGGGAACGAATCCGTCCCTTGCGACCTGGGTCGAGGAGCATCCGACGGAGGCGGGGGTCCTGGTCAGGTGGATTGGGAAAATCGGACACCGGGAAGAACACCGCGACAGGAACGACTCATAAATTCCCGATTTCCCACCCAAGAAGATCGACACCGTACCCGATAAAAAACGAAAGGCCCGGAAAGAGTCTTTCGCTCTTCTCCGGGCATTTTTCAAATTTAGAATCCTTTACCTTCAACAGGTTATCACGCCTGCAGAAAAAAATACTGCCACTCCATCAACCTGCACGCTTATATGCTCACCTGATTGCGGAACCGAATACGCGCAAGCGGACTCAGCGGACTCGTTAGTGCGCTCATCGACCAGATGTAACTCAACAGTACCTCCCCGATCTGTGTACGAACTATTTTGCGACAGCCACCCCTGATAAAGGACCTCATCAACGGAAAGGGAACAGCCCTTACGCATACGCGCCACAACAATGTACACGGACCCAGAGGATAGGTTCTTAACAAGAAAACCCATAACCGCCTCCTTTTTTAAGGTTTCTAGAATTGTAAATGACTTTTCATTATCATAGCACGATTCTTCATTCATGTCCATAGCTGACGAACATCAGGGTGCTTGATTCGCTTTTCAAAGCCATTTTCACCTCTCTCCCCTGTTTCTCCCGGATGCCGTGAAGAAGATGCGCATGCCGACCTCCGCGTACGCGTCGAGGAAGCGTTCCGCGTGACCGTCATCGAGATCCCGATCGGACTTCTTGTAATACGAAAACACCCCGGCATGTGCCGGGGTGTTTTCTCGCTGTGAGGACAACGGGACGATGTCGGGGACGAATCTTACGCTGCCGGTATGGATCGAGGAGCATCCCGAGGAGGCAGAGGTCTTGGTCGGACGGATAGGGAAATTGCGTTTCAGGAGAGGATCTCCCGATTCCGCCGTTTGACAGGTTCCCATGCCCTCGCTATAGTGAATCGTTATCGTAGAGATAACAAATGGTAACTTGTCAATCAAACCTCCCAGGAGAAACCATGCCAGAAAACATTGCGGTTGATTTAAAAAATCTCGGTGCTCACCGAGACCTCATCAAAGAAATAGCGGACCGGGCATACCAGTCGATTGTCAGCATTCCTGCCGGGATAAGGAAGGACCCGAAAGAGCAGACTGGAATCTGGGTCATGCTCAAAGAACAAGGCACGAGCAACATCGTGAAATTCGCCATCGAATCCCCTTCCGAGGCATCAAATGATTTTTGTTCCGAAAATGCCGCAAGGTCAGCGTACTTTTTCGATTTCTCCTCACTGAACAGCCGAGATCCTGAACGGTTCCAGTTCGGGGGTTGCATCACGATTCCCATAACACTGCCCGACGGTAGCACTCTACTGCTTCAATGTTCTACTTCGGGACTTCAGGAGCCCGAAGACACGGCAGTCGATGTGATGATTCTCTCCGGGATTCTCCAGTGTAGTTGCCTGGATATCTGCCACGTTGTCGAGACATTCGACGGCGAACTTCCCGAAGAATTCAAAGAGTTTGACCACTATCTCAATGACCTCCTGTTCCAAAGCCAGCAACAGATTTCCTGAATAAGACTGGAAAGCGACCCCGATTCCGCATGCGCCAAATAGGCCGTGCGGAATCTTTTTATCCGAGCAGAAAACCACGGACACGAGTCCGTAGGAAATCCGAAAACTCGAAAAACACCCCGGCGGATGCCGAGGCGTTTTCTTTCTGTGACCCTAAGGGGACTCGAACCCCTGTTCCCACCGTGAGAGGGTGGTGTCCTAAACCGCTAGACGATAGGGCCAATGACGCTACGCTTCAATAACCAATCAACAGATAACAGTATCCAAACGGTCTTTTTGTTTTTCCAGCAGGGGTTGGAGACCGTTGTACATGATTTCTCACGTCTCATGTCTGCACTCTCCACGCAGGGGCGGTAGGAATCGCCCAGCCCTTCGCGAAGGGCGGGGTTGGAGACCGTTGTACATGATTTCTCACGTCTCATGTCTGCACTCTCCACGCAGGGGCGGTAGGAATCGAACCTACACAAACGGTTTTGGAGACCGTTGTACTACCACTATACGACACCCCCTCATCCTTCAACACTCACCCAACCGCTTCAATAGCCCCTTATACGCTGAACCGAAATCTTTCAGTTTCCTTTCCCGCTCTTGCGCTCTTTCTTTTGTACTATACGCCTCATAATAAATCAATATGAGAGGTCTTCTATGACGCGTGGCTTCAACCAAACCCTGATCATGCTCCGCTTTCCTTCTTTTCAGATCTCTGGAACTTCCGATATAATATCCGTCATCCCTTTCGCTTTTCAGGATATATACGTAATGCATACCAGGGAAGGAATCGCCCCGCCTCTCGCGAGAGGCGGGATTGGAGACCATTGTACTACCACTATACGACACCCCTGGAACCGATAAACGGTCAACAGGAAACAGATAACGGTCAACAGGATGAACCGATCGATTCGGGATCCCGAACCCAGTTATCCGTTATCTGATCACTGTTTCCTGACCCTTCCTACTTGCTCTCGTTGTGCGGCGTGTGCTTCCGACAGAACTTGCAGAACTTGCTGAGGGAAAGCTTTTCCTTCACCTTCTTCTTGTTCCGCTTCGTGTACGTGGTGATGCGGCTGCACTCGGAACACTTCATCTTGGCCATGTTGTCCTTGATCTTCCCCATAGTCCGTTCAAAAATATAACTGCTTCAGTGTACGGAAAAATACCGAATCCGTCAACCTGAACGGTCCGTGCGTCCCCGTGGGACACGTTTTCCTTGAGCCGTTGACCAGGATTGAACTGGTGACCTCGTCCTTACCAAGGACGTGCTCTACCGACTGAGCTACAACGGCATTTTGTGGGCAGGGAGGGATTCGAACCCCCGAAGGCCGAAGCCGGCAGATTTACAGTCTGCTCCATTTGACCGCTCTGGCACCTACCCATTCTCTTCTTCCAAACTCTCCTTCAACCTTTTTTTCAGATCCTTTTTCCCATCGCTTGACTTCAGAAATTTCTCTCGCCGCTCAGCCTCTTCCTTTCGAGTATATGCCTCATAGCACAGCAGTTCAAGCGGACGTCTCGACCGAGTCGATTCAACTTTACCGGTCCGATGTTCAAGCATCCTTCTTTTCAAATCTCCGGTCATGCCGGTGTAGAACATCTGATCCTTTCCGCTTCTCAGGATATAGACGTAATACATATTTATGAAACGAGGGATTCGCCCCGCCTGCGCGGGGCGCCCGGCGCATGCCGGGCGAACCCTAAATCCGAAGGCCGAAGCCGGCAGATTTACAGTCTGCTCCATTTGACCGCTCTGGCACCTACCCGCTGAGAATGCGAGATGCAAATCTCAAAATGAAAAATCGGGCGCTTCGACCCGAAGATGCGCGGTCATTTCCCATTTTGATATCTTCATCTTCAGTTTTCAATATTCCCCTGAGCCACCTCTCGGATTTGAACCGAGGACCGACGGTTTACAAAACCGTTGCTCTACCACTGAGCTAAGGTGGCAGCCCCCTCCGGACCAGTATAGCCTATCGCGACCGTTCCTCAAACACCTTCTCCAATCTCCTGATTTTGATCTTCACCGCCCGATTGGTCGGGTGAAGCTTGAGGGCCTGACGATAACATTCTTTCGCATCCTGCAGGTTCCTGACGGCAAAATAACAGTCCCCCAACTCCTCGTATGCCGCGGCATCCCGCGGATTCTCGACAATTCTCGCGATAAGCGTCTCTTCCCGGGGGCTCTCCGACCTTCGTCCGAACGCCGCTTCGGGATGAGTGACGTTTTCGCGGAGCATCGGACGGGATACGAACCCCTCCGTTCCCACGCCCGCCATCGCGCCCTCCGAGGACCGCCCGGGACGGACGGCGGACACGTCGGCATCCTCGCCGGAAAACAGTTTCTCTTCCAGGAATTCTTTCGAGGATGCCGCCTCCGCAGGCTTTCGCCGATCGAACAGCGACGGTTTCTCCGTCCGTTTTTCCTTTCCACGACCGATTCCCTCACTCAGATTTTTCCGCATCGTATCAATCTCGGTACGCTGTCTTCGAAGCCGCTCCAACGAATGTTGGAAAAAATTGTGTATACGAAGGGTTCCGGTCTTGAACTTCGATGCCAGCGTTTCAAGCAGCTTCAGGAAAAAGGCACGACGCGAAAGCGAACGTGAGTGGGATTCCGCCTGCGTTGACCCCTTCATTGAAGACAGCTTCTCCGCGATATCGGCGTCGCCCATCCTGCGGGAAAGAAACCAGAGCAATGCTCCCAGTGAAAGGACGATGACGAACGGAGGGATGATGAGATACCACATGGCCGTGACGATTCGTATTGTTCCGGTGCGCTACCGAACGACGAGTATCGATCTTGGAAATCAGATCTCGTAACGGACGAATCCGCCGATCTGGATGTTTTCGCCGATCTTCTGCACATTCTCCGAAAGAAGGTCCTTTATAAGTCGATCCGGATCCTTCACGAACGGTTGCGTCAGAAGGGCGTTCTCCTCACGAAGCTTCCGTTCCTTCCCCTCAAGGATCTTCACGATCATTTCTTCGGACTTTCCGGCCTTCCGAAGTTCCTCGGTCCATACTTCTCGCTCCCCCGCCACGGTCGTTTCCGAAACGTCCTCCGGCCGGAGAACCGACGGGTTCATCGCGGCGACATGCATCGCGATATCGCGACCGAGCGATTGGAAATCCTCGTTCCTGGCGACGAAATCCGTTTCGCAATAGAGCTTCACCATCGCTGCCACGCGGCCGTTCGAGTGAAGATACGTCGCGATCACGCCCTCCTTGGCCTCGCGGTCCGTCTTCTTCACGGCTTTCGCCGCTCCGCGTTCCCGAAGGATCCTGATCGCCCCCTCCTCGTCTCCTCCCGATTCCTCGAGCGCCTTTTTCACTTCGACGATTCCGGCACCGGTCCGCTCGCGAAGCGCCTTGATCAGTTCCATGCTTATCATACTCGTTCGTGAAATGTATCGGTTTTATTTCAGGCAATTCCCCTAGTTTTTCGCCGGAAGCCCCTTGGCCTCGGCAACCGCCTTTCCGAGGGATCCGAGCAGGAGACGAAGGGAGGAAAGCGCGTCGTCGTTCCCCGGAATCGGATATTCGACGTCCGTCGCGTTCGTATTGGTATCGATGATCGCCACGACCGGAATGCCGAGAGCGTGCGCCTCGCGGATCGCGAGCTTGCCCTCTTTCCCGTCGGCGACCACGACCGCACCCGGCAGTTCGCGCATCTCCTTGATGCCACCCATGCGCTTGCGAAGGCGCTCGACCTCCTCGAGTTTCCGCTGCCGTTCGAACTTGGTATACATCTGGAACTCACCGCGATCGAGCTTCTCCTCCGTCTCGCGGAAATACTTGGTTCGCGTGCGGATCACGGAATAGTTGGTGAGCGTCCCACCGAGCCATCGTTCGATGACGTACGGCTCACCGAGCCGCTTGGCCAGCGAAAGTATGAAAGGATGCGTGTGTTTTTTCATTCCGACGAACAGGATCGGCTTCCCCGCCTTCGCGGTCTCGGCGAGAAACTTGCCTGCCCGGTCGAGATACTGCTTCGTCTTTCCGAGGTCGATGATGTTCACGTTCTGTCTCGTGAGAAACACGAACTCGCGCATCGAAGGATGCAGTCGCGACTTAAGATGTCCGAAGTGGACACCGGCGACGAGCATCGCCTCGAGACCGGAATCGAGCGCCGAAAAATCGAACGACTCGAACGGGGCCTCTGACTGTCCGGTTTTTGCGGTCGGCACCGCGGAATCCGTCTTGGCGGATTCCGTCTGACTCTTCGTCATACGGTTATTTCCTTATCGCTTAATTCCGAAGCCGGTCACCCTCTGTCGTCCGCTTCGGAAGCCTGTCCCGATCGCTTCCGACAAGCGGAAGGACCACGGAGAGACGCATCACCTGTTTTCCTTCCGACCTCACCCCGAGAGGGAGCGGAGCAGGAACAGCCGGAAATTCCGGAAAACATGAATGGTTCCCGTCCCGCCGGTATCGGCGAAACGGTACTTCGAAGGATACCCGAAGCCGTGCGCCTTGTCAATTTCGAAGAAGCGTGATACGATGCCCCTCGTTCGAAGGAAAGACGTTTTCCGTAACTTTTTGAGGGCGCATCGAGCGCGAGAGACGTATGAAACAAGGAATTCACCCGACCTACCACGAAGACGCCGTCATCACGTGCGCCTGCGGCGAGAAGTATGCGACCGGATCGACCGTCAAGTCGATCGACATCGAAATCTGCGCCAAGTGTCATCCGTTCTACACCGGCAAGCAGAAGTACGTGGACACCACCGGCCGCGTGGAACGTTTCAAGCAGCTTTCCGAGCGCGCAAAGGAGAAGCAGGCCGTCGCCGGGACCGGAAAGAAGGTGCGTGTGAAAAAGTCCGTCGAAACCGAGGAGCCCGCGAAGCAGGCGGCGTAGTTTCCGGATCGAAAGGGCGCATCCTTCGGGAAGCGCCTTTTCGTTTCCCTTTCTTTCCCGGTTCATATATCATGCAGTTGCCGGACGAACGATCATATCCGTATATGGATGAACTCATACGAAACATAGAGGAACAGGAGGCCCAGGTCGACGCCGAGCTCTCCGACCCGGAGACGGCCAAAAAACCGTCCCGTCTTGCCGAACTCGGAAAACGGAAATCGGAACTTGCAGGCATCATGGACCGGGCAAGGGAGTTCGCCGCGGTCGAATCCTCGATGCGGGACAATGCCGAGATACTGAAGGAGACCGATGATGAGGAACTCCGCTCGCTCGCCATCGAGGAAAACATCTCGCTGTCGGTCCGTCGGGATTCACTCGAAAAGGAACTGAAAAAGCTCCTGCTGCCACGCGATCCGAACGATGACAAGGACGTTATCGTCGAGATCAGGGCCGGCGCCGGCGGAGACGAATCGAGCCTGTTCGCCGGAAGCCTGTTTCGGATGTATTCACGATACGCCGAGGCGCTCGGTTGGACGCTCGTCGTCATCCACTCGAACCAGACCGAGGTCGGAGGCTTCAAGGAAATCGTCTTCGAGGTGAACCGCGGACGGTCCCTGTCGCCCGTCTATCAGAAAATGAAGTACGAATCGGGCGTTCATCGCGTCCAACGCGTCCCCGAAACGGAAAAGGCTGGACGCATCCACACGTCGACCGCGACCGTCGCCGTCCTGGCCGCCGCCGAGGAAGTCGACGTCGAGATCGTCCCGAGCGACCTGCGCATCGACACGTTCTGTTCGTCGGGTCCCGGCGGTCAATCCGTGAACACCACCTACAGCGCCGTCCGGATCACGCACATGCCGTCCGGCCTCGTCGTATCGTGCCAGGACGAGAAATCGCAGATCAAGAACAAGGAGCGGGCAATGAAAGTGCTCCGATCCAGGCTGCTCCAGCTCCGTGAGGACCAGCGGGCGAAGGAGCTCGGCGATGCAAGACGCTCGCAGATCGGCACCGGCGATCGAAGCGAGAAAATCCGCACCTACAACGTTCCCCAAGACCGCGTTACCGATCACCGCGTGAAAATCTCCTGGAGCGGGGTCGAGCGCATTCTCGACGGCGGCATCGCCGATATCGCCTCCGCGCTCGAAGAAGAGGATATCCGCCGTAAACTCGAGGAAGAATCGGAAAGGGCGTCCGTATGACAACGCTTCGCACGCTGGCACGCGAATATTCCGACTCGGTCATCGCGTCCGACTTCAGCGTCCTGGCCGCATACGCTCTCGGAAGAACGAAGGAGTTCGTTTTTCGGGAACCGGACTACATCCCGACGGAAGCGGAGTCGGAAAAACTCAAAGACGCGCTCCTTCGCAGGGCGGATAAGGAACCGGTCGCATATATCGTCGGCGAGAAGGAATTCTTCGGTCTCCCCTTTTCGGTTACGAAAGACACACTCATCCCCCGACCCGAAACGGAATTCCTCGTCGAGGATACGATACGGTCGCTCCGGCACGAAAACGGCAAGGTGTTCGTAGCCGATATCGGAACGGGAAGCGGAAACATCATCGTTTCCGTGGCGCACGCGCTCAAAACCGACGATCCCGACGCCGTACGTTTCTCATTTTTCGCGACCGATATCTCGAGCGGAGCGCTCGACGTCGCGAAGCGAAACGCGTCACGACACGGCGTGATCGATCGTGTCACGTTTTTTCAGGGAGACCTGCTCGAGCCCATTCCGAAAACGGAATACGACGGCATGGAACACGTTTTGATCCTCGCCAATCTCCCGTATCTTTCACACGAACTGTATGACGGCGCAATGGACGATGTCCGTCTGCACGAACCGGAATCCGCACTCGTCGCGAACGATGACGGACTTGCATATTATATCCGTCTCTTCAAGGATATCTCGGAGAGAGAAAAAGAGGGTCTGATGAGCGTGCCGATCACTGGGTTGTTCGAGATAAGTCCCGAACAGGAATCGAAGATCGCGACGGAACTTCTTCGATTCATTCCCGGCGCACGATACCGGTTCATCAACGATCTGTCCGGCCGTGCCCGTATCCTTCGTTTCGATATTGCGGAGCCGAAACGCGCTTGAACCGGAATCAACAAGCAGAAAACCCGCCGATCGGCGGGTTTTCTGCTTGAAGAACCAAAAAAATCTGTGAGGACTACTTCTTCTTGGAGACCTTCTTGGTGGCCTTCTTGGCGACCTTCTTCACTGCCTTCTTCGCGACCTTCTTGACGGCCTTCTTGACGGCCTTCTTCGCGACCTTTTTCTTTGCTGCCATAGTGTGTTCACCTCCTTTCGAATTCCGCCGAAGCGGATTTTGTTTTGCACGATGGAGCGAATGAATCGTTGCACCGTTCCCTCCGTGCGTTTTTTATTTCGCGAGGAATATTTTTCCTTCGCGTTTTCATTATATGTTTTTTTGGAAAAAAATCAAAGCGAAATAAATTCCTGTCAAGCGTTATCATCGCGAACGATACGTCACGAAATTATTTTTATAACCGACGACGACGTGAAAAAAATATTTTCGCATTCGGTTCTCCCGCCTCCGCGTGCGTAGATGTATGTTCGGAACAAATCTCGCATTCGACGTTCCCGTATCCGACATGAAGAACCGAATACGATTTTCTCGGAAACCATGAAGCGCACCGGCACCGGAGATGACTGACCGAAAGTAAGGAAAGGTGTTTCGCATCCGAGGACCGACTTTCGACACTTGTCCCGTCGGGACGATTTCGGTGAAATACGCATTTACGACGGTAAAATCCCCATATAATGGTAAATAACGGCCATTTTGTAAAGTTGACGACCTCCCCCGTCGAACGTACCATAGGAACGCAGGGGGTCGATCCGCCACGGCGCAAGCCGACGGCGGAATCGAGGACCGAACTTCAACGCAAGCGGTTCCTTTCCACAATCAGTAAACTAGAAAGGAAGGTGAATCACATGGAAGAAGACAAAGATATGAGTTACGAGGAGGGTACGGCGCAGAAGGTGCGGGTATGGGTTCAGGAGAATCTTCGCATCATCACGAGCGTCTTCATTGTCGCGGTGATCGCGTTCGGGATCTATTCGTATTCCGGTCGAGGCGCCACGTCCGATGATGCGGGTCTGAAAAAGATAGCGTCATCCGAAACCACGAAGGAAGGTACGGGTGCCGTAACGTCCGAGGAAGCGGAAAAGACCTCGACGTCAACCGACGAGACGAAACAGGCCGAAGCCGCACCGGCCGAGACCAGCAAAGAAACAGAGACGTCATTCATCGAGGTCGCGAATCGCGGAGAAGGACTTACGCATCTCGCCAGACGCGCCGCGACGGATTATCTCGACAAGAACGCGGACTCGTCGCTGACGGCCGAACATCGGATCTATATCGAGGATTATCTGCGGAAAAAGGTGGCCCATCAGGGAGGCGTGAAGACCGGCACCAACGTGGAATTTTCGAAGAGTCTCGTGAAAGAGGCTATCGACGCATCGAAGAATCTCAACGAGCGACAGCTTGAGAACCTGAAGAAGTATTCCGCCCGCGTTTCCGAGTTCCGGAAATAGGTCGGCGGATACCGAAACTGGATTCCAGAAGTTCTTTTTTTCCGAAGAAAGCCCCGCAAAGCGGGGCTTTCTTCATGTCTTACGGGACCGGCCCTACCTACCACAAGTCATTCCCCGAAACCGCGGGCGACACGCATGAACTGATTCACGCGTTCAAGGATTTCCCGGTTCACGATTCCCGCGTCACGACCGTACCGGAGTCGCGAGAGTTCCTTGAGGGCCTCCGCCACTTCGCGATCACCCGGGGCGGACGGAAGCGTTTTCATATTGAACGGCTTCGTCTGTTCGCCGTTGATGAGCAACCTGGCGAATCCCTGCCGGTTATCGACATTCATGAGATCGTTCGCGGAAAAAACCGGGGCGAATTGCTTCTCGAGAAACTCGGCGTCTTCCGGACCGACCCTGAGCGCGACCATCGACCCCACGTTTCCGAACACGGCCTTGGAGATCTCTTCCTGCAGCTGGCCGATGAACTGATGCACGATGATGAGATCCAACCGGTACTTCCGCGCTTCCGAAAGGATCTGCGCGATGGAATTCGTCGTCACGTTCTGGAACTCGTCCATGTAGAGATAGAAGTCTTTTCGCTCGCTTTCGGAGGTAT
Organism: Candidatus Moraniibacteriota bacterium; assembly: GCA_903854995.1. Lineage (GTDB taxonomy): Bacteria > Patescibacteriota > Minisyncoccia > Moranbacterales > UBA1568 > JAAXTX01. Next base: position 11,358 of record CAINXS010000087.1, read on the forward strand.
CCACGCGCGACAGCGCCGCCATCAGGAGTTTCCCGACGATCACCATGCCAAGAAGCCTCGCGTTGATCTCGCCGATCTTTCCTTTCGAGAGGTTGACGAGCAGGATCTTCCCCTCGTCCATGATTCCGCGGAAATCTATGCCGGACACCTGCTGAGAGATGATGGGCCGCATGATATCGTTGGAAATGAAGGCCGTGAGTTTCGAGGTGATATACGGCACCATGTTCGCGAGCGCCGCGTCCCCTCCGGCCTTTTCCGCCTCCTTCGTCCAAAAATCCCTCACGATGGGGTTCGCGCAGTGTGACAGCTTCATGCGGCGGAATTCCTCGTCGGCCAATACGCGGGAAATCTCCATCAGGGTCGATCCGCTCTCCGGATGCTCCATGATAAGCAGCATCGCGTTACGCATGTACTGTTCGAACATCGGGCCGCCGGTCGACTTGAGGTCGTACAACTGGTCGAAGATACCTATCATCTCGTTTATGACGAACGTCTTCTGTTCCGGATGCTTCGGATCGTATTCGAGCATGTTGAGTCCGATCGGACGGCCGATATCGGACGGATCGAACACGATTACGTCGTCCGCACGCTCGCGCGGAATGCTCGCAAGGATATTTTCTATCGCGTCTCCATGAGGATCGATGAAACAGAAACCGTGTCCCGCACGCGCGTCCCACTTCGCGAGCCCTTCGATGAAATGGGACTTTCCCGTGCCCGTCTGACCGACGACGTACAGATGGCGACGGCGATCGTCATCGGTAAGCCGGATATCCGTCCGGATGCCGCGATAGTCGTTATACCCGAGCGGAAGCCCCTCCTTCGGGATATTGATCGGAGGCGCCGCCGCCCCCGCCTTGAGCCATTTGATCTTCGGCGTCTCCGTGACCGAAATCGGGAAATGAAAGATGGTGGCGACCTCTTCCGCGGACAGGAGCATCGCATGCTCCGCGTCGAAGTTCCGAAAAATGTAATCGAAGGCGGCGCGCCTGCTCTTTTTTCTCTTTTTCACCCGGAGCGAATTCACGCCGGTATACTCGAACTGCGTGCACGCGTTCTCCATATGTGAGAGGATCTCCTCGGCGCGCGATTCGGTCTTTGCGGAAGCCAGCAGGCGGATGTTCACCCGGAATGCCGGGAGGCCGGCCTTGTTCTCGATCGCCTTCACCAGCTCCTGTTCCTCCGGCGTCAGCGAGACGGTCTTGTCCTCCTGACTCGGTTTGTTCGGATCGGACGGCGAGGAGAGACCCGAAGTCGTCGAAGAGGCCGTCTCCTTCACGACCGCCTTGGCAACGCTCTTGATGAACGCCGAATGGGATGAAAGCGGGCTCTCTATGGCTGCCTTCAGCTGCTTTCCCTGCTGCATACGTTGCGCGATCTCCTTTCCCTGCTTTCGCCATTCGTTCCCCGTGACCGGCGCGAGCACGAGCTGGATCACCGCCCCCTCATCCTCCGTATCCATCTTGCTCATCGCTGTCGCGATCTCGTCGAGAGAATCAGTTCCCATCATCTTGTACGTCCGAAGCGGCAACGCGAACGTCGTCTTGAGGTCGAGGATCGATACGGCCGTCGAGCTCCCCGGCGTGAATATCGTGTAATCGGACGCCTTCTCTATGACCGCATCCGGGAAAAAGCTGTGTATCTGCTTCTCGATCCCGTCACGGAACCGCTTCGGCATGGAAACATAGAAGAGAATCTCCTCGCTCCCCGCGGGGTTCGATATCTCCAAGACGATGGTCGGCGCCTCGTAGAAAAAATGTCGTATCGGATTCACGGAGCGCCTGAACGTCGCCATCGCCTCGAGAAGCTTCTCCATGACGAGCACCTCCTCCTTCCACGCGTCCGCCTGCTTCTGTTCCCCGGGACGATCGGATTTCTTCGTGACGCGGACCAATTCGACATCCATGGAGATGGACTGGTTCACCTGCGCGCGGAACCGAAAAAAGCTTCGCGATACGAGCAGCCCGCCGGATATCAGCGCAAACAATCCCGACACGAGTGAAATCGGCAAAAAAACGACATCAGGATTGAGAATGAATGCGGTGCCCATAATGTTTGTTTTCCGTCTGTTTCAATATCGCCTCTATCCCTACTCGTCCCCGAGCACCCCTTTCGCCTTGAGCGCATCGTAGAAGCGCCCAGCGAGCTCGTCGTGCATCCGGTCAAGGACGTAATAGTCGTTCAGATGCTGCGCGACCTTTACCGCATAGACCGGACCTTTCGTCTCGACAAGTGATAGGAGCATCGTGACACGCGTCTCTTCGTCCGTTTCATTGTACACCGATTTCGCATCAAGTTCGACCTGTCCGTCATCGGATACGGTCAGATCCGGCGCGGCCGTCTTCGGGATCTTCGAAAGAATCTCGGTGAACTTTTCGCTCGCACGCTCCTTCGATACCTCGATGACATGCTCGGACACCTGCTCGATCGTCGGCTGATCCACGGTCATCGGTCCGATTTCTCGGCCGTCGTTTTCCTGAAACGCCTTCCCCTCCGGAATATTCGTATCCTGCGGCATATGATTATCCTTGATTACCGATTATTTGTTACGAGTCCTTATTCCGCCACGTTTCAAGCGCCCTATCGGCGAAACCATCCAGATCACGGTCGGACACCGATGCGATCAGCATCGACGGATCCATCCCCCGTTCAGCCAGCCTGACGGAAACACGTTCGATATATACCCGGAACGTTTCCGTCTTTCCAATCCCGACTTCCGGCTGTATCCCGGCCCGCCGTGCCGCAATCAGGAATTTTCCGAGACGCCGCACCCCTTCCGCGTCGAATCCGTCCATGGAAGCCATCCGTTCTGGATCCGCGACGGCAAGAAGACAATCGCCGAAGACATCCTTCGAAGTCATTTTTCCGATTTTCAGAAAGAGTTTCTCATTCACCCCGCCAGAAGATATTGAAAACAGCTCCCTGACCGTACCGGCCGCGGCTTTTCGGAACGGCTCGACATGATTCGGATCCGCAAGAAAACCCCTCGCTTCCTCCGAGCGCATCATATCCCTGAACGAACCGACGGGAATCTTCGTTTCCGCCGCCGAATCAGAGATCTTTTCCGTCGGAATACCGACCCTGGAAGTATCGGCGACCCCTACCGGGGCGGCCTTCGAAGACGGAACGTTCTCGTCGACAACCGGAACCGACGGCCCTTTCGGCGATCGACGCGTCACTTCCTCTGCCATGGAAGCCGACGGCCCTTTCGGAATATCCGCGTCTGAAGAGACCCTTACAGGCACCTCATTCGTAGGAGAATCTACGTGGACCGGATTCGTTCCCGTGCGGAACTCGTTCACGTTTTCGGCATATCGGTGCAGATTCTCCAATTCGGCGGCGTTCAGTTTCTTCGCTTTCCCGATCGCTTCATCCAGTATTTCTCTCGAGAATTCCATCTTCGAACCGACCCGAATCAACTTCGGGCTGCCGACCTTTTTTTCAAGATAACTTTCTATATATATCTTCTGTTCCGGGGTAAGCCCCTTGCTTCCGGAATATCCGGAAAGCGCTCGACGGGCAAGGGTAGTCACGCTGTCGCCGGTTTCCGCCTTCACTTCGAACGAGCCGCTAGCGGTCTCTACGATCTTCGCGCCTTTTCCGTCCGCCTGATCGGCTACCACGGACTTCACGGCCTCCTGTCCCGGAACCGTCACCTCCCCTTTCGGGCCAGACGATTCCGCAGACGAAAGACTTTCTTTCGCCATTTCTCCGGCGTCTTTACCACCTCCCCCGTCTTCGCCATGAATCAAGTCCTTCAATGATCCGGCACCTGAAGGCTTCACGCGTCCGGACGCGGAGCGCTCCGCGATATCCCTTACGGGCCCGCGGACCGCAGTGGCATCCGCCACGGCGTGTCCCGCTCCGGGAACGTTCGCCTTGTCTCCGCTGACTCCGATACGATGATAGTCATCGACACTCCCGAAGACTTTTTTCATCCACGCCTTTCCCATCTCGATCGCTTCCCCAAGCCCGGGCTCGGCAGATCCATCCAGGAAGCTTCTTAATGCCGAACCGCCGATAACGAAACCGCTGGAAATCGACACGCCTAAAACGGCTTTTCTTGCGACCTGCGCCGCCCGCTCACGATCTATCCGCCGCTCCCGGACGTCAAGATATCCGGTAAGCCTTTCAGCGAGTCTGTCATAATCGGTTTCGAAGTTGGGTTCCCGACCCGGACCCGCAACTTCCGCCGAAGAGGCCGATTCTTGAACGTCTGGGGATCCGCCCATCGGCCCGCTTTGTTTCAGATACGTCGCTATAACGCCCTCCGCGATCGATACTTCCTTTATGAATTCATATTTTGCCGCAAGATTCGTAGCGGCAATCCCGCCGATAATCTCACCGTTCTCATCACGACCTTCGGAGCTGAAATCGATCAGTCCTTCTTCCGCCTTCCGCTTCGTGTAGCCGATACGTGCCTGCAGACGCTTCAATTCTTCTACCGGCACGACTCCGGAAGTCACACCATCCAACGCCAACATCTCGACTTTCTGCGTCAAGGAACGGAGTTTCCCTGAAAGGATTTCGGCGCTGACCACGTTTCGCGCTCCCTTTTTCCCGTCCCGCTCACCCCGAAGGGCGCTCTGGTCCATTTTTTTCAGGTCTTCCTTTTCACGCTTAGCGGAACGGAATCCGCTCAATGCGGCCGTCGCGGCCCATAAGGCTCCGGTCGCCGCCGTAACCGGGGCGCTCGCGACCGCACCGGACACGAGCGCTCCGGTCAGAAGCGATCTGCGCGCGAAACCGAGCGCGAACGAGAGTCCGTTTTCGACGGTAGCCGTCCGTTTCACGGCCTCGAGTATGACGGAGCGGTTTCGCATCGACCCCAGATATTGTTCCACGTCCGGGTTTGTCTGCAGGAACCTCGACATCGCGACCTTCCCCTCGGCATCGAGAAGCAGGGTCATATGTTCCGGATCGCCGGAACCCGCAAGCTCGTTCCGAACCTCGGCGAGCGCCTCGTCATATGCCTTCTTCGCCTGCCGGTACTCGGCATGTTGTTTTTTTGAAACCGATGTCAGCGCCCATTCGCCGGGGATACGGGCGAACCGGTTCGCGACTTCGTTGAATCTTCCGATACTCCCCTCCGCTTCCGGTGAAAGCCCTTCGAGCGCCGTTTGAAGGAACTGCACTTCCAAGACACCATCACGATCGACGACCTGCAGATTCTGCTCCTTCACCCCTTCGACCAGCCGTCTGAGAACGGCTCCATGCACATCCATCCCGCCCGTCATGACGTGTTCGGCACTTGTTTTTTCGGATTTCGCCTCTCGGTAGTTCCTGCTCGCGTAATTCCACAACCCTCCGAAAAGACCCTCTCCGACTTTCCCGATTTTCCCACCGCCCAATGTCTCGCTCACACGAGCCTTCGTCGCGGCTTCCTGTTCACGGACGACCGATTCCGACTCTTCACCGATCCGTCCGACGGCTATCTGTCGCAGATTCTCAAAAACGAACAGCTGTTGTTCCGCTTTGAGATCGGCAAATCCCTCGAGCAACAGCAGATCGGATTTGTTTATCTTGAATTGTTCGTAAAACCGACGGGAAACATCCGCCGACACATCGGCCGTGACACCCTCGCTTTCTTTCTCCGCCGCTCCTCTCGGAACGTCCGTCTTGGCGACAGGAGCAGCTTCATTCGTCGATGCCACAGGCGTTCGCAACACCGGCTCGGCCGCGGGAATAACCAACGCGTCCATGACTTCCAGCTGTGACCGAAGCGTCGATAGAGCCTCTCCTTCCCGTGAAATCCCTTCATCGAGAACCCTTAGTCTCTCCTGAAATACCACCTCCTCGGCACGAAGCTTTCCGAGTATCTCCTCGTTCGATTTCAGAAAAAATCCGAGTGAAGCCTTCAACCCCTTCATGTGCGCCGGGTACGCGCTTACGCGCCTGAGCGACTCCTCCGCTTCGAGTCTTTCCTTTCCAAGGCCTTGGAGCCTTGACTCGATCGAACGGATCGACGTCTCAAGCAACGAACGATCCACTACATTCTTTTTTTCGCCGGATTGTTCATCGGAAGCAACCGGAATTTTTTCCGGAGACGGTTCGGCCAAGGTGTCACCGCCGTCCGGGATCGGAATCTCCGGATCGTTCGGTTCTTCGGGTACCACAAGGTCGCCCGGCTCACCCCGTTTTTTATTCACGCCCCCTCTTCGTTTACCTTTCTTTTTGATAAAATCATCGAGAGCTCCGATGGCGTATTCGATCCCGTCTCGATCCGCAAGACACTTGGCATACAACGGATCGATTTCGAAATCCGGGAGTCCTTTCAATCGCTCCAACTCCGACCGAACGTCGGAAAGAGCCTGATTCAGGGCCAATCGGATAGCCAGCTCCTTTTCTTTCATACTCGCAACGAGCGCCTCCCTTTTCTGCTTGAGTGCGTCAAACTTCGCCTTCCAGGCATTACTCTTTTTGTTCCTCGCGACTCTACTGTCCTCCCGAAAGTTGTGAATGGCAGATTCGACACGTCGAAGTTCTCCGACCCCGGACAGAAATCCATCCCTTTCCTCATTCGAAATGAATTTGGTTCCCATCTTTTTCGAAAGCCGCTCGACTTCCGATTCCACGTCGGGGATGTCCGACGCATGCTTGGAATCGACCAGAGCAAAGGAAGCTTCGCAATCCGAACCGGGCAACTGCCGTTTCTTTCGGAAATCCTTGTTCGGAACGCTAGAAACACAGTCGTCAAAAGGCCCGCCCCTTTTTCCACGCTTTCCGTTTCCTTCCCCTGTTTTATTTTTATCCGACATATGTACGGCCGCGAAGATACGGGAAACGGGGACGATTCATCGCCCACCGTTTCTTGTTTTATGCTATAATCCTATCACATTGAACAGGAAATATAAACATATGAGAAGCATCCTCCTTCGTCCGCGGGTCGTCTTCTGGTGCGCACTCATCCTCATCACCGTCGCCGGGTTCGCGATCAGGAATTACGACATCACATCCGTTCCCTCCGGACTCTATCCCGACGAAGCGATGAACGGGGTCGATGCGATCCAGGCGAACGAATCCGGAAACTATCGGCTCTTCTACCCGAACAATTACGGACGGGAAGGACTGTTCATCAATCTGCAGGCATTCGCCGTCAAAGCGTTCGGCAACAACGTCCCGGCGCTCAAACTTTGGTCCGAGGTTTTCGGCGCGCTCGCCGTTCTCGGCACCGGACTGCTCGCCTGGGAAGTCTTCCGCAGCAGATATGCCGCCATAGCGGCCTCGTTTCTTGTCGCTACGTCCTTTTGGGCGATAAATTTCTCACGGATCGGCTTTCGGGCGATCATGGTGCCGTTCCTGCTTTCCTTCACCTTCTATTTCTTCTTCCGCGGCCTCCGAACCGGAAAGATTTTCCCGTTCATCCCATCGGGATTTCTTTTCGGACTCGGCCTCCATACGTATGTCGCGTATCGCCTCGCACCGCTTATTCTCATCCTGTTTTTTCCGTTCCTCCTCCTCTCCTATACGTCCTTTCTTCGCCGATTCTGGAAACACGGCCTCGTCTTCATCCTGTTCGCCGGACTGGCCGCCGCACCGATGCTGTACGATTTCGTGAAGCATCCGGAAATCTTCTCGTCTCGATCGGCAGCCGTTTCCATCCTGTCTCCCGAAATAAACAAGGGCAACTTCTGGGGCACGTTCGGAAAGACACTCGGCCTTTCGCTCATCAAGTATAATTTCGTCGGCGACCAGAACTGGAGACATAATTACCCGCCCTATCCGATCCTCGATCCGATCGTCGGAACCCTGTTCCTCGCAGGATTCCTGTTTTCGATCGGCATGTTCGTCAGGATTCTCGTAAAACGTATCCGCTTCGGACGGGTCGACTCGGAACTCGCCACGCACGCATTCCTTCTCGCCGGTTTTTTCACCATGCTCGCACCGGAATTCCTCACCGAAGAAGGACTTCCGCATGCGCTCCGTTCCATCGGAACCCAGCCGTTCGTCTTCCTCTTCGCGACGATACCGCTCGTATTCCTGTTCCGCCGCCTCGGGAAATCGAAGGGTGGGACGAAGGTGGCGTTCGCATCCTTCCTTTTTCTTACCCTCGTCGGATCGGCAGGCTTCAATATCGTCAAATACTTCGTCTATTATCGACAGAATCCGAATCAGCATAACGCCTTCGACGAACGTACCACGAACATGGCCGCCTATCTCAACTCCCTTCCCGGCGGGATCCATAAATATGTCGTTCCGAACGGAGGCGGACAGATGATCGACAACGGCCTACCGATAACCGCGCAGCCGATCGTTTTCCTCACGCACGGGAAGACCGAAAACCTCGAGTTCCTGGCTCCGGATTCCGTCATCAAATCCCCGGCCGTCATCATCGCGATGAGGCCGGATCAGAGCATCCTCGAAAACCTGCGGCGCTTCGTGCCGGACGCATACGAGACGACCATTGACCTTCATCCGGGATTCGGAACGGATTTCCGCGCGATCGTCATCCCGGAACAGCCTACGGAGAGTTCGGAAAATTGAATATCACCATCGACCCGTTAACCCATCGACAGAAGAAAACGCTCTATGGACCATCTCAAGAAACATGCAGGATTGTTCGCCGGACTCATGCTCGCGATATTCTTCGCCGTCACGATCACGGTCTCCTGGCAGGAGTCGACCACGATGGACGAAAAGGCCCACATCCCGTCCGCGTATTCCTATGTCCGCTTCGGCGACATGCGGTTGAATCCGGAACACCCGCCGCTCCTCAAGGATCTCGCCGGTCTCCCGCTCCTGCTCATGAACCTTTCGTTCCCGACCGACTCCTGGCAATGGCAGCACGGAGTGAATGAGCAGTGGGTACTCGGCGACCTGTTTATCCACGGCAACAACGCCGAACTCGTCACCTTCTGGTCGCGCTTCCCGATCGTCATCCTCGCGCTCTTGCTCGGCTTCGCGATATTCCGATGGACCAAGGAACTTGCCGGATCGGTCGCCGCCCTCTTCGCTCTCCTCCTCTACGTCGCCGATCCGAACGTGATCGCGCACAGTCACTACGTGACAACCGACCTCGGAATCGCCGCCTTCATCTTCTTCGCTTTCTATGCCTTTCTCCGATTCCTGAAGAAGCCCGATTTCCGAAACGTCATCCTGTTCGGCCTCGTCCTCGGACTGGCACAACTGGCAAAGTTCTCGGCCGTCCTGCTCTTTCCCTATTTCGGTCTCGTCATCCTGATCCACTCCCTGACGAAATCGAAGCCGGACTCGGTCGCCGGATCGGTCGCCGGATTCCGACTCCTCGATCTCGTGGTCTCGCTCCTCAAATATGCCGCGGCGGTCGCGATATGCTTCGTACTCATATATGTGGTGTACGTGCCGAACACGATAAACATGCCGGGCGAAAAGCTTCCCGAGATCGCCAAGATGATGCTCGACGCGAAACATCCGCTCGGGAAATTCGCCATCGACTTCGTGAGCGCCACCAGCCAGAGCCCTGTCCTCAAACCGCTGTCGGAATATTTCCTCGGCGTGTTCATGGTCTTCGGACGCGTCGCGGGAGGGAACACGTATTACTTCTTCGGGGTCGTCGACAACCATGCGACACCGTGGTACTTCCCCGCCGTGTTCATTCTCAAGGAAACGCTCCCGCTCCTGTTCCTGATGATCGGGACGTCGATCTATTCCCTCTTCCGCATCGCAAAACACCTCGCACAGAAACCGGTCCGGAATTGGTGCCATATCTTCTCGCGCTCCTACCAGGGCCATACCACCCAGTATGCGATGATCGGTTTCATAGCACTCTATGTCTTCGTCAGCGTGACCGGAAACCTCAACATCGGGTTCCGACATTTGTTTCCGATACTCCCGTTCATGTACGTCCTCATCTCGAAGACGGTATTCGATTTCATCCGGCATAAGGGATTCCACGGTGAGAAATCGGCGAAGGCGGCGCTCGTCGTCCTTTCGGCCTGGATCGTCGCCGTTCCCGTTCTCGCGTATCCCGCATATCTCTCGTACTTCAACGAGGCGGCCGGAGGCCACGCCAACGGCTATCAATACGTGACCGATTCGAACTATGACTGGGGACAGGACGTGAAACGGCTGCGCTCGTTCGTGAACGACTTCGATGCCTGTAAATCGGGAACAATGACCGGAGACGCTTGTGCGTCATTCGGTTCTCTGCTGACGCTGCCAGCCATCGATACGATCAAAGTGGATTATTTCGGAGGATCGAATCCCAAGTACTATCTCGGAGACCGGTTCGAGGGCTCATACGCGGAACAGGGATTCGCACCCGGATGGTACGCCATCTCCATCGGCTTCTTCCAGGAAAGCATCCATAAACCCCAGGAATCGGGAACAACGACATACCGATGGATAACGGATGGAGGATATCGGCCCATAGCGCGAGTCGGCGATACAATCTTCATCTACTACATCCCGCCCATCGAGACGGCTCAATAGGCGCATCAGCAAAGCAGGAAGCCGGCTCGATACGAGCCGGCTTTTTACGCACGTCTGCGATCCGACATCGACGAGTAATGTTACGGCCATCGTACGCCTCCAGCTGACCGCCAGACGGCGCCTTTTCGATGACAGTACCCGCCGCATCGTTTGACTCGGATCACTTCTTCTTGCCATCCGCTTTCTTCGCGCCGACATCGGAAGAAGCCGCGGGCTGTGGGACGGCAACAGTCGGTCCGCCTTGCTCCACGGTCGGACCGTCTTGCGGAGGAGTCGCGTCCTTATACGTGAAGAAGGCACGATTTTCGGTCCGAAGATCGATATATCGCAGGGAAGGATGTTTTTCCTGAGGAATTTCTTTCTCCAAAACGAGCCGCAGCGATGCGATCGTCTTTTCCGGCTCGACGTCGACACTTACCAATAACTCCCAACCTTCATCCGTCAATATCCGGAGCTCATCGGAAACACGGGACGGTGAAAAATACGGAGGAACGATTCCGATACCGGAGCGTTCCCGTAGCCCGGCTTCGAGTAAAAGCACACCTCTTACCGTCTCCGGAGCCATCAGACGCTCGCCGATTTCCACCGGTCGGGCGCTTTCATCGAGGATCCGGGTAAGAAACGGCCGATTCTCTTCCGTATCGGCGAACTGCGCTTCCGCCGCCATGCCGTCATCGCCTACCAGATAGCACGGTCCGGACGAACACCAAAGGAGCAACCGGTCCTTCTCGGCGACGTCAACGGATAATCCGTCAGGAAAGCGGCGCGCTATGGAAACGCGTGAGAGTTTCGGGAATTCGAGGAGCGTCTCCTGCTCAAGGGAAGCGATCGGAGCGGAAAAAAAGTTATCACGGGGAAATATTCCGAATCGACGTCCGGAAAGCCGACTGCGGACGAACGAATCGACCGCTGCGGGCGACACGTCTTTCGTCCCGGATACGGTGACCTTCCTGACCGAATGAAAGTCAGAAAAGAATACGGTGTACACGATCACCGAAATCAAGACGACCCACAAGGATATCATCCCCCATCCGACCCGGTTCCGATCGGGCTTTTCCCGTACCAACAAGGGTTTCCGCGACTGCCGATCCGGAAAAAACGCCTCACGGAACATACGCTCACGGGGGGTCCCGGTCCTCCGACCCAAAGTCGGATTCGGCTTGATTTTGGTTTTCGGTTTTTGTTTCACAGCCTTTCGGATCAAAGTGATACGAGAAACAACCGATCGATAAGCAGCCTTGCATTGGCGTTCGTATCGCGAAGCTCCCTGATCGTCTTCTCAATCTCCTCGAGAATCCCATAAAAGGGAGCGGCGGTTCGGAAAGAAAGCGCGTCCTTCCGTCTCGTATTCCGAAGTCCCGTCACCCACCATTCGAAGAGATCCGCCGTTTCTGATGGCGACACGGAAAGCTTTTCGGACAGATCAAGCCGTTCGGAAAAAGAAAGGGACGAGATCCGAAACAGTGACCTGAGCAATTCCCGACGACGACCGAAAGAATCGGCATCGTTAATGGCCATAGATACGATCCCCGGACGCCCCAGGGAAAAGAAGAACGGTTCCACCGAAGACGATCCGAACCGGTCCCGGATCAGCGATTCGGAAACGGGAGAAAACGAAACGCGGAACGTCCGGGAAACGACCGTATCCAGAAGTTTCCCCATCCTCGCCGCCACAAGGATAAGCACCGAGGTCGAGTTCGGTTCCTCCAGCGTCTTCAAAAGCGCGTTCTGAGCGGCCTCGGTCATCCGGTCGGCATCATCCAATACGACGACCCGCCGGACGGACTCTGCCGGAAACCTGCTCAGGAACATGCCGACTTCCCTGACGGCCTCTACGGACATGCTTTTCTTTCCGCCGTCTTTTTTCGACTCCGGGGCGATCAGAAGGAAATCCTGCTTCCCGGACGGATCCTCGTCCGGACTTCCGAGGAGCATAGCCGCGAATTCACGGGCGACCAGACTCTTTCCCACTCCTTCCGGGCCAGAAAACAGGAACGCATGATGAGGAAGCTCGCCTCTGGCGATCTTCCTGAGCTGTTCACGCCTTCGTTCATGACCGATTATATTCATATCCGGTTCCGGTTCACTGTATCGGATCATCATTCTTCCTGTTCACGAGATCGCTCATTACCGAGAGAAAGTGCTCTTCCGTAAAACGCGTATCGGCATCGGGATCAATGACATACGATGCACTTCCCCCGTCCAGAAACCTGTGTACCGCCTCCGCGAGCACCTCCGGCGTCGGTGCACCGAACAGCTCCCCGGTCAGACCTTCCCTGATTATTTCCACGGCTCCGCCGCGTCCGAGAGCGATGATCGGCGTCCCTAACCGAACCGCTTCCGCGGCAGTCATGCCGAAGTCTTCCTCGGACGGAACGACTACGGCTCTTGCGCGGCGATAGAGGGAAACAAGCTCTGCGTCCCCGACGCTTCCAAGGAACGTGACGCTGTCGCCTGCCGACGCGGTCAGTCTGGCGCGCTCCCGACCGTCCCCGACGATGCGCAGCGGGAGCCTCAGTTTATTGAAAGCCTCGACGGCGATATCGATGCCCTTGCTGGCGGTCAAGCGGGAAACGACCAGAAAAAAGTCTTCGCGCGCCGGTCGAGGGGCCGACCCTTCAGACAGGGTTACCGGCGGATAGACGACGACCGAATCTCTCCGGTAATACTTCGCCACCCGTTCACGGGTATACTCGGAATTCGATACGAGCAGGTCGGGCCGGTCGGCCGCCTCCCTGTCCCATACCCGGAGATAGGAAAGATAGATTCGACCGACGAAACGCCCGAACATCCCGGCACGGATCATGTCGAGATACCGTTCGTTCGCGTCCCACAAAAGACGCATCGGGGAATGGAGATAGGCGATATGAAAGGTCCGCAGCCTGGTCACGATCCCTTTCGACCAGGCTCCGGAGGACGATATGACGATATCGAATTCCCGAAGGTCGAGGGATTCCACCGCGACGGAATATAACGGAAGCAGCCACCGATACCGCTTTCGGATGGACTTCGGCAGTTTCTGCAAAAAAGACGTCCGGATTTCGCGTCCCTCGAAACGCCCCTTCATCGCCTCCTCATCGTAGAGGATCGTATAGATCGGCGCTTCGGCATCAAGTTTGATCAGGCTCTCCAATACGCGTTCCGCCCCCCCGTAAGAGACGAGGAAGTCATGCACGAAAGCCGTCCTGTGCGAAGATTGCTTCATTTCACTTTCGTTTGATACGACTTCACCCCCGGAAAGGGACCGTCCGATTCAAGGCAGTCCAGACCGATACGCACCGGCTTTATTTCAACAGGCCGGCAATCTCGTCCGCGCATGTAGCCCAACCGTAACGTTCCGCGTTCGACCGGCCTTTTTCTATTATACCATCACGAAGCGCCTTGTCTGAGAGCAGATTCCAGGCCAGGTCGGCGATCCCCCGGGGAGACGTCGGATCGACATACAGCGCCCCATCGCCTCCTATTTCCGGCAATGAAGCGACATCGGACGTTATGACCGGCACTCCGGCCGCCTGCGCTTCCACGACCGGTAGGCCGAAGCCTTCATAGAGCGACGGGAACAGGAAAATGTCCGCACCACGAAGGAGCGTAAATTTTTCTTCCTCGCTCACATACCCCCTCTCGATGATATTCTCGCGATATTTCGACGCCTGTATCGCGTTCTTCACATCCGCATACCCGTACCCGGACTTGCCGGCGAGTACGAGCGCATGTGGAATGCCGTGACGTTCCTTCAGGATATCGAAGGCCTCGACGATCCTCCGAACGTTCTTCCTCTCCTCGATCCGTCCGATGAATAACAGATACGGCTGTTCGGTTCCGCATTCCCGACTTTCGACTTGCGACTTTCGACTTGCGACTTTCGAATTTTCTTCCGGCTTCCCCTCATGCACCACCCGCACCTTCGTTTCAGGCACACCGTACATACGCACGAGATCGCGTTTCGTGTTCTCCGACACGGCGACGATCGTTTCGGCCGCATGGCACGAATACCGTATGACCGAACGCATATACAACCGCTCCCAGAAAGAATAGCTTTCCTTGGAATATTCGTACTCAAGACCGTGGATCGTGACGACCGATCGTCTGGGATGGATAAACGGTATGGTGTGCGCCGGAACGAATAGCACGTCGGGTCGATGAAGGAACATCTCCATCGACAATCGCACGTGCGTCCAGAACCGTGGGGCACGCAGACACCGCACCTGCCACGATTCCGGCAGATCGAAATCCGGACCCTGTCCCTCACGGACGTACAAAATCACCCGCTCGTTACGGAGCGGGTCGCGGAGATGCGCGATGACCTGATATGAGTATTCCTCGATTCCCGTCCGATTCCGAAGGAACGCCCTCGACGCGTCGATACCTATTACCATACTGATAACTGACAACTCACAACATACTACGACCAAACACAATGATTCCGTTGCTGGTTATGGGTTGTTAGTTGTTAGTTGTTAGTCGCGAAGCCTACTTCCCCAGCATGATGCTTCGCTTATACGCCTCGAGGTTCTCGAGCACGATACCGGTCCCGCGCGCCACACAGAACGCCGGGTCGTCGGCCACGTAGCACGGCACGCCGATCGTCTTTCCGATCAGCTGGTCGAGATAGCGAAGCTGCGAGGTCCCCCCCGACAGCACCATGCCCTTATCCATGATATCCGCGGACAACTCCGGCGGCGTTTCCTGGAGGACCTGCTTCACCACGTTCACGATTTCGCGAAGTTCGTCTTGGATCGCCTCGGTAACCTCGTTCGACGAGACGGTGACGGTACGCGGCAACCCTCCCATGAGGTCGCGACCGCGGATGTCCATATGGTCTTCCTTCACCTGCGCGATCGCCGCCCCGATCTTTATCTTGAGTTCCTCGGCCGTACGCTCTCCGATCGCCAGGCTGTACTTGCGCTTGATGTAGTCGGAAATGGCCAGGTCGATCCGGTTCCCGCCGACTCGTGCCGACGCCGACGCGACCACGCCGCCGAGCGATATGACCGCGATCTCCGACGTTCCGCCGCCGATATTGATGATCATGTTCCCTTGGGCGGTATGGATCGGAATACCTGCGCCAATGGCCGCCAGGATCGGCTCCTTCACGACGTACGCCGCGCGCGCGCCCGCCTTGTTCGCCGCGTCGATAACCGCGCGTCGCTCCGTGGAGGTGACACCGGCAGGAATGGAGAGCACGACTTCGGGGCGGATCAGGCGGAATCGTCCGGAAACCTTCTGGATGAAATAGCGGAGCATAGCCTCGGTGACGCGATAATCGGCTATCGCGCCGTCGCGAAGCGGTTGGGACGCGACGATCGAATCCGGTGTCCGGCCGATCATTTCTTTCGCCTCGTTCCCGACGGCAAGCACCTTGTTCTCGAATACCGACACTGCGACCACGGACGGTTCGTTCACCACGACGCCTTTCCCGGGAACGAATACGAGCGTGTTCGCCGTTCCGAGGTCGATACCGATTTTTCGTACGAATGGATTCATAATAGTCGCAAAGCACGGAAACCCGGAACACGAACTCCAAACAAAGCACGGGACTCAGAATACAAACCCTCCCATCTCGAAGCCAGTTCTTTGTGTTTCGTTTGGTCTTTGTGTTTTCGGGCTCTGTGTTCTTTTTTTCGAAGCGTTACGCCTCGACACGCCGTATGTCCGCACCGAGCGCCGACAGACGCTCCTCGATACGCTCATAGCCGCGGTCCACCTGGTAAATATCATCGATGACGGTCTTGCCGTCGGCCGCAAGCGCCGCGATGATGAGCGCCGCTCCAGCCCGGAGGTCATAGCTTCGTATGGTCGTCCCCCTCAGCTTCGCGGGACCCCGGAACATCACCTGGTGCGGGTTGAGTACCGTCGCGTGTGCGCGCATTTTTTCGAGCTCGGCAACATAGTTGAAACGGCCCTCGAAGACCGTATCGAAAATAAGCGTCTCCCCGTCCGCAAGCGCGGCCAACACGCCGAACGGCGCCTGCACGTCCGACGGTATCCCCGGATACGTGCGGGTGTCTATCTTCGACACGGCGGTCAGCCGATCTGCGGGAACGACCGTAATCGAATCGCCATCGACATGAAAATCCGCCCCGAACTCCCGAAGTTTCTCGAGCACGATGTCGAGATGGTGTTCCCGGGCATTGGTGACCGTGAGAGGGCTTCCGGTCGCGACGCCGAGAATGAGAAACGTCGCCGCCTCGTTGGCATCCGGAATGACCGCATGCTCGGCACCGGAAAGCTTGTCGGTCCCTTCGATCTCGATCACGTGCGTTCCGAGACCGGAAATTTTCGCACCCATCTTCCCGAGAAACCGCCCCAGGTCCTCGACATGAGGCTCGGTCGCGGCGACGCGGATGACCGTTTTTCCAGGCATGCCTGCCGCAAGCATCATCGCGTTCTCCGTAGCGGTCACGGACATTTCCCGAAGCGCGATATCGCCAGGCTTCCGCCCGAAGGCGTCAACGACGTACTCCTTGCCGTCCCCGGAGACCGAGATGTTGACGCCGAGCTTTCGGAGCGCGTCGAAATGTGTCCCGACCGGTCTCGATCCGATGACACACCCGCCCGGCTGATAGAGTGAGAATCGTTCGGACCGCACCGGCAGCGAACCGAGCAGCAGTATCGACGAACGTATTTTTTTGACAAGTGAAGCGTCCATACGACCGGGGTCGATGTCTCGCGGCGTCACCGCGACCGTCCGATCGTCCCGCCACTCTACAGAGGCGCCGATACTCTCGAGTATTTCGAGCAGACGGAACACGTCCTCGATTCGCGGGACGTTGCTGACGATGCTCGTTTCGGTGGAGAGAAGGGTCGCGGCCAGAATCGGCAACGCCGCGTTCTTGGAACCGCGGACATCGATGGTCCCGGAAAGCCGCTTTCCTCCCTGTATTTCGAATCGTTCCATGTGTGCCATTCTACCCCAGACAGGCCTATAAATCAAGCCGGGAAGAGCTCCGTGCACGCGACTCCGGAACGCCCCGCGGACTTCCGGACAAAAAGAAAACCCCGTCAGGGGTTGTTCTTGTATGTGTTTCTGCCGGGAACGCGAAGCGCGGCCGGACAGGAGGAAGGAGGATTCGTTCCTATTCCTAATGTTTTTGTGTTCGTTTTTCTGTTTGTTTTTTTCAAGGTACGTTCCGTGCCTTTCGGCCGGAAGGGAACGTCCGCACATCGGGGACACTCCCTCCCGCTCGAAAGCGGGGTCAGGAAAGATACACGCCCTCGCGCGTCTCACGTGAAAGGAGCAACCGCGTGAACAACGATACCGCGACGATCTGGGTCAGGGCGAAGACCAGGACGGAAACGAGTTGGGCGATATCGTATCGGCCGTCCCCTATCGCCGCCGCCTCCTTGGCGAGCGTGTCGATCTTGGGAACGTTCATGTTCGAGAACAGCGCGATGCGCCCGGAAGTGTCTGTTCCGTCGTTCCCCCGCTGCTGAGAGACCCCGGAAACCGCCGGGAGTTCCCCTTTGCACATCGCGAGAGCATCCTCCTTCGTCAAAGACGTCTGGACCTCCTGACCCGGTCGCGTACCGAACATCTCGACGACCAGCATCGTTTCGCGTCCTTCGAAGTAGGTCTTCTTCACGGCAATCCCTATCTCACGAAAACGTGGATCCAGGACGTTCTGACAATGCTTTTCACTTTTCATCCAGGCAAGGTGCTCGCTCTCCGGATCATTGAAATGAATCGCGAGGTTCTCTCCGGCATACCGGTACCCGTAATCCGCCTTATCCATGAAATACCACGGGGTCAGACCGGCCGGCGACGTATGCGCGAAGTATCCGCTCTTTTCCATGTCGGCCAATTTGAGCGCTGCAGCCTTCTCGAGCGTATTACTGACCGACAGCTCGGCGATTCCGCGCTGCTTCCGCTCACCGTTCGCGAGTTTCACGGCCTGTTCCACCCACGGTGACGCCGAACCGGCCGCAAAGACGTTCCCGGCCGGGATAAGGAGAAGGGCTATTAATATGATGATGGTCGACCGTTTCATGTGTTTGTTTCGGTATAAAGAAGGAAAAGCGGCTGTTTCACCCGTGAAACACCCGCTTTCTATCCTTCCATGGCTCCATTATAGCACGAAAAAACCGACCGGTCAATCACCGGAGACGACCGTCGTCGGGTCACCTGCTCCGGCACCTCGTACGAAATCGTATGCGGAGAGCGACGCGACCGCCCCCTGCCCCGCTGATATGTTGTTCTGCCGATACGGCTGGTCCGTCACGTCTCCGGCCGCGAAGATTCCCGGACACGACGTCTCGAACGTCCGCGGGTTCACGACGATCTCGCCACCTCGCGTACGCTCCACCAGATCACGGGCAAGTTCGAAATTCGGCATCATGCCGATCTCGACGAAGACGCCGTCGCACGGGATTTCGCGACGCTCACCCGTCGACAGGTCCTCATACCGAAGCGCGGTCACCTTGCGCTCACCGACGATCTCCTCGGACTTAGCGTTCCGGATCGCACTCACCTTTTCGGATCCGAGCACGCGCTCACGGAGGACGGGATCGCCCGTGAACTCCGGATCGATCGTCAGGATCGTCACCTTCGTCGCATACGGCAGAAGGTCCTCCACCGCCTCGAGCGCGCAGTTGCCGCCGCCGACGACCGTGACCGTCTTGTTCCGGAAAAACGGCGCATCACAGGTCGAACAGTATGCGACCCCTTTCCCCTGAAACAGATCTTCGCCGGGAACGCCGAGGTGACGATGCCGTACACCGGACGCGACGATGACGGATTTCGTTTCGAACGTCTCCCCTTTTTCCGTCGTCACCAGAAAGGTCGTACCGTCGTTCCTGCCGATGCCCGTGACCGCTTCGTCCGTACGGATATCGATTCCTTCCTGCGCGCGGAGATGCGCTTCGAGCCGCTGCCCGAATCCGACCCCGGTGATCGAAGGCTCGCCGATCCAGTTCTCGATGGTCGCAGATATCGACGATGACCCGCCGATCGTTCCGGCAAGAAGCAGACACTTCATCTTCTTGCGGGCGGCATATACCCCGGCCGTGACTCCCGCCGGTCCTCCCCCGACGATGATGACGTCGTATACCATATGTTTTCGATAAATGATGAATGATTCCTACCGCTTGTTCTTCATGATACCGTTCCTGACCGCATCCTGAAATTGTTCGCCCCGGTCGAACTCGTTTTGGAACAGACTGAAACTCGCGGCCCCGGGCGAAAGAAGCACGATGTCGCCGGGCTCCGCCGATCGGTATGCGAGCTCGACGGCCTTCCCCATATCGGACACCGTCTCGAACCGACGATCCTTTTCCGGTTCAGGGAGACGGCTTCTGATCTCCCGAAGCAATCGCTCCGTTCCGGGTCCTTCGAAAAAGACGGCGCCCTTGGCCTTCCGTAGGATTTCCTCCGCCAACGGTCCGAAATCGAGCCGTTTGTCGGAACCTCCCGCGATGATGATGGCGGGACGATCGAACGAACGCAGAGCGGAAACCGCTGCTTCCGGGACCGTCGCGGCGGAATCGTCATAGAACGTGATGCCGCGATGTTCCGCGACGAGCTCGAGCCGGTGGGGAAGCCCGCGAAACGTCCGCAACGCGGCCGCGATTTTTTCCGACGGGATACCCGACACGAATGCCGCCGATGCCGCCGGAAGTGCCGCCGCAAGAACGTGGTCTCCGTGAATCCGCAGATCGGACTTCCGAAAGAGGACTGTCCGCTCCCCACCACGCACGATGACCGCCTCGTCTCCCGAGAAGAACGCGCCGCGTTCGAGCGGGCCACCGGCTGCCGAGAACGGGACGTACTCCGATAGGACATTTTGATCGTCGGCAAAACCGAGCGTCATGTCGACGATACGGATGTCGCCTTTTTTCTGAAACTCGTAGAGCGCCTTCTTATCCGAGAGATATTCGGACATCGACCGGTAATGGTCGAGATGATCGGGGAAAAAATTCGTGAAGACGGCGATGTTGGGGCTCCTTTTCAAGCGGCGGAGCGCCGAAAGCCTCCAACTCGACAGTTCGAACACGACCGTGTCCTTCGCGCGGATCCGGCCAAGGGCACTGAGCACCGGCGCGCAACCGATGCCGACCGGAACGACGCCTCGTCCCGACTCCCGAAAGACATGGGCGATCATGCTCGAAGTCGTCGTCTTCCCCTTCGTGCCGGTCACCCCGATGATCGGATTCTCGCAGTTCTCGAAGAAGATACCCGAATCCATCTCGACCGGAATCCCTTTCGATTCGGCGAGACGGACGTATTCGTTCGTCCACGGTATCGCCGGGTTCTTCACGACCAGATCCGTCCGCGAAAAATCCTCGGGCCGATGCTGCCCGAGGACATACGTGATATTCCCGTAACGGGAAAGCCGGTTCAGTGACGGAAGCAGACGCTCGCGTCGCTTCATGTCAGTGACGACGATGTCTCGGACACCGGAGTGCTCCAGAAACTCCACGGTTCCGACCCCGCCCTCATTCACGCCGAGCCCGAACACGGTCACCCGCTTCCCCTTGAGATCCTCTTTCCTCATAATGTGTCGCCATTCCCCTCGCAAAGCTACCCCCGTAGAAATCCGTGTCGGCGACTCCGTATCGTCTCACCGGCTCGGGTGCCGTTCCAGACCCCGTTCTCGGCCGTGATTCTCCCGCCGACGATCACCGCGCGGATTCCGTCCGGATACCGGAACGGATCGTCCATCGTGGAGCGATCAACGATGGTCGCCGGATCGAATATCACGATATCAGCCTTGGCTTTTTCCCGCAAGAAGCCGCGGTCCGCGAGTCCGAACTTCGTCGCCGGCTTCCCGGTCATCTTGTGCACCGCCTCTTCCCACGAAAGGGTCTGGCGTCCGCGGACATATTCCGCGAACACCTTCGGGAACGTGCCGAAGTTTCTCGGATGGGCCATGTTTCCGGTCGACCCGTATTCCGCCGAATATCCCACACCGTTCGAACTTATGATGGAAAACGGATGTTGCACGGCTTTCGCGACGTTTTCGGGACTCGAAACCTCGAGTGAAACGATGGCACGCCCGCCGCTTCCGAGCAGGATGTCGATCACGACCTCCTCCGGAGCCTTCCGTTGCGACTTCGCTATCTCTTCCACCGTCCTCGGGCCGGTCATCGGGCTCAGGTTCGAGATGAACAGTTTCATGCCGGCATAATCGAGCCCGCTCTCCCGCATATCGCGTATCGCGGCCTGCCGGACCTTGAAGTCCCCCAAGCGATGCAGGGTCGTCTTCCGACCGCTCTCGGTAACCCAATCGGGAAGAAGGGTGTAGAGTACAGATCCGCTCGCCGTATACGGATAGACATCGAAACTCACGTCGAGGCCGTCCTGGGCCGCGTTCCGAACCGTATCGAGCGCTTCGCCGAACAGATGCCAGTTCCGCTTCCCCACCGCCTTAAGGTGAGAGATGTGAAGCGCGACACCGGCCTCCTTCGCCAGCACGATGGCTTCCTCGATCGACCGCAACAACTCGGATCCCTCATCGCGGATGTATGTCGCATAGACACGCTTGCGTTTCGCTGCCAGTTCGAGAAACCCGGCGATCTCACGATTCTCGGCCAATCTCGCATGCGTGAATTTGAGCCCGGTCGAGAAACCTATGGCTCCCTCGTCCAGCGCCCGGCGCAACAGCAATCGCATCGTGGAAAGATCGTTTTCGGACGGAGTCTTGGTCGGATTCCGGAGCACGCCGCGACGAATCGTCCCGTGACCGGCAAGGGTCGCGAAGTTCACGGACAACGGACGCTGCTCCATTTCCGCGAGGAACTCTTTCATCGAGAGCCAGTTGAAGCTCACGGCATCGACGTCCGTCCATTTCTGGATCGCGCGGATGCTCTCGGGTTCGATAAGCGGGGCGAGCGAGGCGCCCGAGTTGCCGCCCACGATCGTCGTAACGCCCTGCAGGAGCATACCGTGCATGCCCGGATTCCGGAAAATCTCCCAGTAGGTGTCGGAGTGATTGTTCACGTCGATGAATCCCGGCGAAACATAGCACCCGGCGGCATCGATCACCTTCTCGGCCGTCGCGTCACGAAGGTCGCCGATCATGACGATCCTATCCTCCTTCACGGCGACATCGGCCCGGAACATCGGCGTTCCCGAGCCGTCGATCACGGTGCCGTTCCTGATCAGAAGGTCGTACATGACGGTTGAAAGTCGAAAGTTATAATCGGAATCTAAATCTGTTCGGCAAGCTCGACAAGACGGTTCGAATATCCCCACTCGTTGTCATACCACGCCATCACCTTCACGAGGTCGCCGTCCACCACCTTGGTGAGAGAGAGATCGACTATGCTCGAAAAAGGATTGCCTATGAAATCCGAAGAGACCAGCGGCTCCCTCGTCACGGCGAGCGCCCTCGAATACTCCTTCTCATGGCTTGCCTCCTCTATTACGGCGTTGACTTCCTCGGCGGTCGTCTTCCTTCCGACAAGAAAGGTGAAGTCGGTCAGGGACGTGACTATGGTCGGGACACGCACGGCCAACCCGTCGAATTTCCCCGCGATCTGCGGCAGAAGTCGGGTCACGGAAACGGCCGCGCCGGTCGAAGTCGGTACGATGTTCTGGGCAGCGGCACGGGCGCGACGGAAATCCTTATGCGGTCCGTCCTGAAGATTCTGATCCGCCGTATACGAATGTATCGTCGTCATCATCGCCTTGACGATGCCAAACTCCTCCTCGACGATCTTGGCGACCGGAGCGAGACAGTTGGTCGTGCATGACGCGTTCGAGATGATCGGCTCGCCCTTGTATTCACGGTCGTTCACGCCGATGAGATACGTCGGAATCTCGTTCTCCCCCTTCGGAGGGGCAGAAAGGACGACCTTCTTCGCGCCGGCCGTCAGATGCTGTCCGGCGGACTCGCCGTCAACGAACCGGCCGGTGCACTCCAGGACCACATCCACGCCAAGATCTTCCCAGGGAAGTTTCTTCGGATCCGGTTCCGCATACACGGGATACCGCTTCCCGTCGACGATGATCGCTCCTGGTTCCGACGTGACCTCGCGACGATAGGTCCCGTACGCCGTGTCATAACGAAGCAGATGCGCGAGCGTCGTCGCGTCCGTAAGGTCGTTGATGGCGACGACCTCCGCTCCCTTCCGTTCAAGGGCGATCTTGAAGGCTGAACGACCGATCCGACCGAACCCGTTGATGGCTATCCGTTTCACTGACATATTTTTGCGTTATAGATGTTTACGTTTTCGGTTTCTCCCGACATCGTATCCTCGTCTCGTCTTTCGACGTTTCGCCCGTACCTTTTGCCTATTTCGCCTTTCCGGCACTTCCGTAGAGGTGCATCTTCCGTTTCACTTCCTCCTTCACCGCATCGCGCGCCGGCTCGAGAACGCTCCTTATGTCAGTCTTGTCGCCCTCGCCGATCACGCGGGTCAACGTTCCCACGAACGCGAGCTTGATCGCCGTATCGACGTTGAAGCAGGAAATCCCGCGACGTATAACCTCTTCGGCACGGCCATCCTCCCAATCGGACGCCCCGTGCAGGATGAGTGGGATGGAAACCCTTTCCGAAATTCTCGAGAGTCGTTCGTAATCCGGCTCGGAACGTTCCGCCGCGAAACCATGGGCGTTCCCGATCGCGACCGCGAGCGTATCGATGCCGGTCTCGCCCACGAAGCGTATCGCCTCGTCAGGGTCGGTCATGTACTCGTCCCAGTCGATGGCTCCGTGCACTTCAGAAAGATACGGGACGTTTCCAAGCTCCGCCTGGACCGATACGCCTTTCGAATGGGCAAGCTCCACGACTTTTTTCGTCGTCCGGACATTGTCAGAATAGGTGTGCCGCGAGCCGTCGTACATGACCGAAGGCAATCCGATCTCGATCGCCCGCTCCACGATCTCGTAGCTTTTCCCGTGATCGAGATGGATCGCCACCGGGATATGCGAGTGATAGAATTCGGCCATGTTCCGGATGAGCGAAAACAGTACGCGACCGCCGGCATACTCCATCGTCTTCTCGGTCAGCTGCACGATGACTGGCGAGGAAAGCTCCTCGGCCGCATCGAGTATCGCCTTGGTCGTTTCGAGATTCACGGTATTGAACGCGCCGACGGCATATCCGTCCTGCTTGGCCTTTTCCAACAATACCTTCGTGGTGACGATCATAATATGGGAATTTCAGGAATGATGTTCGATACCGTCCGACTCGGATACGCCATATGCACCGACCGACTGCGCGATGCGGATCAGCTCATGCGGATACAGACTCTCGCGACCGACCAACACACCGTCCATACGGGGTTCGAAGCAGACCCGGTCGAGCAAGGCGGCCTTTACCGATCCCCCATACAGCACGGGTATCTTGTCCGCAACGGCCGGACCGTATAATTCCGCAAGTGCACGATGGATCACGATCCGCATCTCGAGGATATCCTCGGATTCCGGAGTCGCGTCCGTCCCGATCGCCCACCTCGGTTCATACGCCACCAGTATCCGTTCGGCCATCAATGGGGATACCTCGTGAAACGCGAGCGTCACCTGTTTGGAAACGGAATCCGCCTCCTCCCCGCGATCCCGCTCCTCGGATGTTTCGCCGACACAGAGTATGGGACGGATGTTCTCATGAAGCGCGGCCCGAACCTTCCACCCGACCTCCATGTCCGTCTCATGCCCATACGTGCGGCGCTCGCTGTGCCCGATAAGGGTGAAACCGCAATGGAGATCGCGAAGCATGGCGGTGGATACCTGACCGGTGAACGATCCCTCCTTTTCCCAGAAGACGTCTTGGGCACCGAGAAGGATATGCTCGGGAAGTTCGCGTGAGAAGCGCTCCAGATACACCGAGGGAGGCGTGACGACCGTCTCGACGCCGTCGATACGCTTCCCGAAAAGCTCCTTCCGGAGCGTGGAAAGATATTGCTCCGTCTCGGACACGGAGTTCGGATTCATCTTCAGGTTTCCAATTACGTAGCGTTTGTTCATAGGACCGGTTTCGGTATTGCCAGATATGCGGTCTCGCTTCCTTCCTACGCAGCCAACTGTTCGCGGAGATATTCGGCGGCACGCTCCGGCTCTATGGTCGAGACCTCTATGCCGGTCGAGAGTTCGAACCCGGCCCACACGGACGTCTTCGGAAGTATCTCGAGATGCCACCGGTAATGCGGGTATTCCCGACCATCGCACGGTGCCGTATTCAGAAAAAAATTGAATGAAGGATCCCCAAGCCCATCCCTGATGGCCTGAAGCGATTTTTGGAGAGCGTCCGCAAGCGCAATCTTTTCCTCGTCGGTTATACGTTCGAAATACGGATTCTCGGAACGCTTCGGCATGACCCAGGTCTCAAAGGCGACCCGCGACGCGAACGGACAGAATACGAGGAAATGCTCGTTCTCGTACACGAACCGCTTTCCCGTCTCATGCTCGTGATCGAGAATCGTCTGGAACACGTTCGCCCGATGGTTCCGGAAATACAGTTCCGCCCCTCGAAGCTGAAGATCGATGTATGGCGAGATGACCGGGATAGCCATGAGCTGGGAATGCGGATGAGCGATTGACGCGCCGGCTTCCTTCCCGTGATTGTGGAAGATCTGTATGTATTTCACCGTCTTTTTCGTCATGAGCGCCAGGTATCGTTCCTGGTATGCGTCGATGACTTCGGCAACCTGCCATAATTCGAGCCCGGCGATACTCTTCTTCGGATCCCTCGTGATGACGACCTCATGATAACCGACGCCGTTCATCGCGAAATACGGTCCCTCCGAGAGGTCTTTCGGCATCCGACCGCTCACGAACGCCGGATATAGATTCGGAATCACCTGGAGACTCCAATCCCCGTCCGGCTTGCGATACAGGAGCACCGGCTCTTTCTGTCCGCTCGCTGCGGGATCGATGAACGGGTCGAATGCGTTCACCTCCTCATGGGCGCGATTGTGCTTGGCGAAATCGTCCGGGCGTTTCGCCCGTCCGGTCGCGATGACGACCCAATCCCCCGTAATGATGTCCTGACGGAGCTCGGACTGGGAATCGACCGGTTTCGTCTCGGCCTTCTTGTCCGCCTCGTCCCGTATTGTTATGTTCACGACGTTTGTGTTTGCCTCCTATTACCGGCCCGACCCCGACCTACAATTTTTCTTTGAGACGATATTCCCCTTTCCAAAGCCGCACCCGCGTTTTCCAGAGGTCGATCAGCACCTGTGTGAATCCGTTCTTTCCGGTCAGTGACACGGTCGAGCCCTCCTCGTTCATCCACCGGACCGGCATCTGCTTCACCTTGTAACCGAGCCGCTCAGCAAGCGTCACGAGCTCGAAATCGAATCCGAATCGATCAACGACCATGCGCTTCGCGATCGCTTCCGCCGCCTCGCCGGACAATGCCTTGAACCCACACTGCGTATCCGGATACTTCCATAGGCCGAGTGCGATCCGGATGAGCCAGTTTCCCATGTTTCCCATGATGATCCGGTACTTCGGCTGCGGAACCTGAATGAAGGACTCCTTGAGGTCGCGGGAACCGATCACGACGTCGAACCCCTTCGAGAACTCCGGCTCGAACGCGTCCCAATGCGTTATGGACGTCGAACCGTCGGCATCGAGAAACACGCGATACTTCCCTTTCGCCTCGAGCAACCCCTGTCGGACGACATAGCCCTTTCCATGGTTTTCGGGATTGTCGATGACCCGGAGATTCGGGACCTGAAGCCCGTAGTTACGAGCCACCTCCGCCGTATTGTCCGGGGAACCGTCTACGACGATCACGATCTCGTATGAAAAATCCTTCGCTTTCAGATATTTGTCGATCTCGAGCAGATTCCGTCCGATACGCTCCCCTTCGCGGTATGAAGGAATGATGATAGAAAGATATGGCGCGTTTTCTGTCATAAATGGGAACCTATTGGATTACCTTACCGTCGATTATAGCATGAAATTACCCTTATCGGAAAGGACGTCCGATGACGTTCATTCGGGAAGAATCCTGGAAACGATCTGGTCGAGTTCCTCGTCGGAATAGTATTCTACGACAATGCGACCGCCCCGTCCGGCAGGCTTGACCGCGACCTTGGTTCCGAGCACCGACGACATCCGCTCCGCCTTCTCCGCTATTTCCGGCGCGAGCGAGGCAATGCGACGCACATGCGGACGGACCTGCGTTTCCCGGGCTTTCGCTTCCGCCTCGCGGACCGTCATGCCCGTTTTCACGATCATCTCGAAAAGTGCCCGCTGCTTCTCCGGATTCAGAAGCGACAAAAGCGCCTTCGCATGGCCTTCGGAAATCCGCCCTTCCGACAGTGCACGCTGAATCTCCACCGGGAGAACCAGCAGCCTGACCGCATTGGCGACGGCACTCCGGCTCTTTCCCATCTTCTTTGCGGCCTCCTCCTGAGTCAGACCGAATTCGTCTATAAGTCGGGCATACGCCTTAGCCTCTTCGATCGGGTTCAGGTCGTGACGCTGGATGTTCTCGATAATGGCCAGTTCCAACTTCTCCTGCTCCTCCGCCTCCCGTATCACGACCGGAACTTTCGTAAGCCCGGCCAGTCTCGAAGCCTGAAGACGGCGCTCACCCGCGATAAGTTCGTACGTGCCGTCCGATTTCGGCGATACGACCAGCGACTGAAGCACTCCGTGCTCGCGGATGGAATCCGCGAGCTCACGAAGTTTCGACTCGTCAAAATGCAACCGCGGCTGATGCGGATTCGGGACGATGTCGGATACCGAGACTTCCGCCGGACTGGACGCATGGACTTCCGATGGACGAATCGGAGCGACCGGAGTCGGAACGGGCTCGCCCGACGGACTCTTCGCGGATGCGGGAATCTCGACCGCCGGAAAGGACTCCGTCAGCGGACGAGTGTCTGACAGATCCACGCCTTGTGCCGCCATGGTCCGAAGCACGACTTCCTTGAACGGAGCGGATTGGTCATCCTTCTTCGGAGGTATAAGGGACGAGAGCCCCCTTCCGAGTCCGTGTTGCTGTGCCATAATCGTTAGACGAATCAAAAGTATACGGAATCACGAATCAAGCAAAGACCCTGACTCATCGTTTACAGCCGATTCCTTATTCTTCATTCCTTATGCTTCTTTCGTTATTCCCGATTCACCGTCACCGCCTCGTTTCCTTCACGGGAAACGATTTCTCTGGCGACCGATTTGTACGCCCGAGCTCCCTTCGACAACGAATCGAAATCGAGGATGGACTTGCCATAGCTGGGCGCTTCGGCAAGCCGGACGGAACGAGGGATGACCGTCTCGAAGACGGGACCGGGGAAATGCGCCCGTACCTCGTTCACGACCTGCTGGGCAAGCCGATTTCGCCTGTCGAACAATGTCAGGAGCGCGCCCATAATCTTGAGATTCGGCTGGAGACGTTCTCGGACAAGCTCGACGGTTCCGAGCAGCTGTGAAAGCCCTTCGAGTGCGTAGTATTCCGTCTGTACGGGAATGACCACCTCATCGCTCGCCACAAGTCCGTTTACCGTCAAAAGGCCGAGACTCGGCGGACTGTCGATTAAAATATAGTCGTAGAAGGACCGAAGCTGGCGAAGGACGGAGTAGAGACGGAACTCGCGAGCATCGATATGAACCATCTCGATTTCGGCTCCAGCAAGATCCTGCGCAGCGGGGATGATATGCAGGTTCTGCGTGTTCGTGGAAAGGACGATTTCTCGCGGAGACGCCGTCCCGATCATCGCGTGATACAGGTTCTTTTCGAGCCCACGCGGGTCGATTCCAAGTCCGGACGAGGCATTCCCTTGCGGGTCAAGATCGACGAGCAACACTTTCTTCCCGAGGTCGGCGAGACATCGGGCAACATTGATAGTCGAAGTGGTCTTCCCCACCCCGCCTTTCTGATTCACGAATGCGACGATCTTGGACATAGTAGAAGTCACTGACAACACACAACTAACAACCGATAACAGAAGTCACAGAGAGAACTTACAAGTCACAACAGACAACCGACAGCATCTGACCGCTTCTTACGACTTTCTCTTCCCCGTTGTACGTTGTTTGTTGTCGGTTATCAGTGGTCTTCCCTATTATATTCCATTGACACTATCTTATCAATCGCCTATCGTAGGCTTTGTACGGGGCCGAAAACGACTATCCGGGCGGATGGCGGAACTGGCAGACGCGCTGGACTCAAAATCCAGTGATGGCAACATCGTGAGGGTTCGACCCCCTCTCCGCCCACCATAAAATCATCGTGTAACTCAAAATCCCGGTTGGCAACATCATGAGAGTTCGAGTCTCTCCCGCGGCACCACATACGAACGCCTCATTATGGCCGAATACCATCCGACGACCGGAGAAGGAAAATGCCTGTTCTGTGAAATCATATCGGGAGACCTGGAAACACCCGGGGTTTTCTGGGAAGATGACGAATTCATGGCCTGGCTCGCGATTGACCCGAATACGGAAGGGTTTTCCATCGTCGTTCCCAAGCGTCACTACGGAAGTGACGTACTCCGGATGCCGGATGATGTCCTTTCACGATTCGTCCTCGCCGCCAAGAAAGTCGCAGGAATCCTTGAAAATCGCCTTGAGGATGTCGGCCGTGTCGGGCTTATCATGGAAGGTACCGGGATCGACCACGCGCATATCAAACTGGTTCCCATGCACGGCACCGGCTACATGAAGAAAGGGACCTGGAAGCAGATGCCGAGCGGACAGGAACAATATTTCGAACGCTACGAAGGATGGATCTCATCCGCCGGTGGACCGATGGCTGATCCGGCGGATCTGAGAAACCTCGCGAAGCGGTTGGGGAAGACGGTACGAGAAACCTGAATGCTGACTCCATACGCAGGACGATCTTTGGGGGTATGGAAAAAACGACGTGGGTAACACGTCGTTTCCCGATTTCCACGACATGCCTTACATCGCCAGCATCGCCGTACGGCGGAGAAGGCAGGCGACCGTGACAGGACCGACGCCTCCCGGGACAGGCGTGAGAAAGATACCGGCATCATCCCCCGCTTTCGCAACATCTCCAAAAACCCCCCCTGGGAACTCGGTGATGCCACCGTCGATGACGATAGCATTCCGCTTGAAAATATACCGCGGAAACCGCTCCGGCTGACCGGTAGCAGTTACAACAACATCAGCCGACGAAATCGTTTCCATCGACCCATTCACATCCGCCGAAAGAATGACTTCCGTTGATACGCCTTCATCAGCCAAGGCACGCCGCACGACATCGCCAAAAATGTCAGAGTTGGCAATCACGACCCCTCGCTTCCCGGCAAGCGGTACTCCGGCCGATTTTGCAAGCGCTATAATCGACCATGGAAATACGGGAATCAAATCACGATCGCCAGCGAGAAATTGGGCGATTATCTCTGGGTGAAATCCGTCCACGTCTTTCCCGGGGTCAATCGACGCAATAATCCGCTCCGTGTCGTGCCCCTCGGGCAACGGCATCTGAACCAGAATACCGTGTACCTCGGCATCGGCATTGAATGCGTTCACGACCGATATCACGTCGTCATCAGACGCATCGCTTCGCAGCTCCCGAAGTCGCACATCGATACCGACTTCCTCCGCCAGACGGCGTTTTATATTGACGTATATCCGCGACGCGGGATTATCCCCGACCAGGACGACTCCGAGACATGGGCGGATAGTAATTCTGGAAACGATATCCTTCGTTTCCGCGAGAATCCGATTAGTGATGGGTTTTCCGTAAAGCAGCATATCAGCGAATGACAAAAATATAGAACACGATAGCCGCGATAATACGGTATATGCCGAATCCGGTGAACGTATGCGTCTTCACGAAGGAAAGAAACGATTTCACCGCCACCCAGGCGACGATGAATGAGACGACGAAACCGACCGCGAGTACCGGCAGGTCGCCGGAAGCGAAACCATGTGCGCTCTTCAGCAGGTCGTATCCGGTCGCCGCCGCCATGGTCGGCACGGCAAGCAGGAACGAAAATTCGGTTATCGCGGTCCGCGACAAACCGAGAGAGAGCCCGCCCACGATCGTGGCCCCGGCGCGAGACACCCCCGGAATCACGGCGACGGACTGCGCCATGCCGATCAGAAACGCCTGTTTATAGGTCATGGTCGCGCCGGTCGGCCCCTCGTCCGCGGTCCCGCGGCGCTTCAGCCACGCCTCGAACAGGATGATGACGACCCCGCCGAGAAACAGCGTGACCACGACCGTCATGGGCGATTCGAAGAGACTCTTGATGAACCGGTACAACACGAGCCCCACGAATGCCGTCGGAAGGAACGCAATCGCGAGACGCTTCATCGTTTCCCGATCCGTCAGCAACCGTCTCGCATACAGCACGACGACTGCCATGATCGCCCCAAGCTGGATGACGACCTCGAACGACTTCACGAACACGGTCTGTCGGATTCCGAAAATGTCGGAAACGAGGATAAGATGTCCCGTCGATGAGATCGGAAGGAATTCGGTCAATCCCTCGACGATACCGAGGATGATAGCGTTCAGTATACTCATAACTTTCAACTTTCAACTGACAACTTATAACTTTACCAACCCTCGCGCTACCGGCCAATGATTCGCGGATTACACAAACAACCAACTTGCCGTTCCATCTAGATCATTTTGTTCTCCCCGTCCCCGTTGTATGTTGTCAGCTGTTAGTTCATCATCGTCAGAACAGGGTTCCCGTCGCCGATCCCGTAACGAGCGGCGCGTGTTCCGTCTTTGCGGACTCGAGCAGCTTCTTCTGACCGTTGAGTTCCATGATGGTATCCCAGCTCCGGAACTCGGGATGCTTTTCGAGAAGCTTCTCGAGGATCTCGACTGTCACCCGCACGTCCCCCGCGCCGGTATGAGCGGTCACGTGCTGCTTTCCGCAGTACAGTTTGTAGGCGGCAGAAAGGTTTCGCGGCGCGAAATTGTCGCGCGGCACGACCTTGTGATACAGGATCTTCGCGTCGAGCACCTTCTTCTGCGAGAAATCGAAGCTCTTGCCGACCGACGAGAACTCTCCCCGAAGGAACGGGAGGTCGAAACCGAGCACGTTGAATCCCCCGACATCCACCCCCTCGAACGCGCTCCACAATTCGTAGGAGAGCTTCGTGAACGACGGCTCGTCCTTTACGTCATCATCGTAGATGCCGTTTATACGTGACGAATCCGCCGGTATCGACCGGCCGGGATTGATGCGCCGACACTCCGCCACGATCTCGCCCGAAGGTAAAATTTTCTCGTACGCGATCTCGATGATGCGGTCTTCGCCGGTAGTCAGGCCCGTCGTCTCGAGGTCGAAGATGACGATCGGCTTGTCGAGCTTCAGATAGTCGGTGATGGTCGTACGCATAGGTAAAACTAACTTACAACTGATAACTGACAACTCACAACGGGATACCGAACTCACAACTTACACCGTACAACTCACAGCACAAACAGGTAACAGAGATTCCTTTGAAGGAGCCTTTTAGCAGAATCTGCGTTTCCCATTGCCGGTTGTAAGTTGTCAGTTGTCGGTTTCTATAAGTTTCTTCCCATAGTATACCAGTCTAGGCGCGGAGAAGGGTTTTGTAAACCTCCGACTACAAAAAGAGACCTGGAGGAGCTTTCGCTTTCCTCCAGGTCATCTCGGGGCATTATGCCATTTATTTGGTCGTCCGGTAGCTCTTACGCACGCTCTCCGTCGCGTACTGTTCGTCCTCGTCTTCAGATAGGTTGCTAACACCGATCGCACCAAGGAGGTTTCCTTCCTCGTCGTAGATCGGCACGCCTCCAGCCCACGGTACGAGCTGTGCAAGACCCAACACTTCAGGAGAAACGTTTCCGTCCCGTGTCTGCCGGGTCGATTTTCCCGTATATGCGGACTGCCTCGCTTTGTTTCCAGCGATCGCAGTCGAGGCGAGTTTGACGCCCCCCATCGTCAGAGAGATCAGATGCGCCTGGTGCCGGTCACAGATATAGATTGATGCTACCTTTCCGGCTTTTTCGAGCAGACTCTCCGCCTCCAAGGCTATCTCGATTGCCTGAGTGGTCGTCAACCCGATCGGTTTCAATGGCGGTTCCCAACTTCTAACGCAACGGGTACGATGATTCAATCGTAATCAGAAACCCGTATGCAAAAACCATATACCCGCCTCTCCGACGCCGAACGGGAGGAAATCAGTATC
>CAINXS010000088.1 GCA_903854995.1 Candidatus Moraniibacteriota bacterium
ATTCGGTGTACGAGATGCGGCACGTAGCACAACTGCTCAAGGATATCGGCGCCTTCTTCCAGGAAGGTCTTGAGATCTACGGGCGAGCATGGGGACTTGCGCATCAGCCGGACCTTATCGAAAAATGGATTTCCCTCACGGGAGGAAGGCTGCTTATAAACGTCGGCATGGACTCGGGAAACGAGAACATCCTCGCAAGCGGCGTCATAAAGTCTCTTGCGGACGGGTCACGCGTGGACGAGAATCGCAAGGCCGTCAGAAATGTTGCATCAAGCGGCGCGCACCTGCACTATTCCCTCATTTTCGGCTCACCGGGCGAAACCAGGAAGTCGTGCGAGGATTCGATCGCGTTCTTTGAATGGACGAGGTCGGTCCTCGGAAGCCAACTGGACCAGTGCGAGGCGGATGTTTTCTGGCTCTGTCACGGCTCACCGGCAAGCCGCGTGTTTCGTGATTACGACTACGCGACACGACTCGCTTCGCTCGCAGGAAAAGCGCTGGCGCGGAATGTGTGGGAAGAACGCTTTTACCGGCATCGCGACTCGCTGGCCATCCCATGGGAATGTGAGGAAGCCTGGTACGAGTGTTTCACATCGATCACACTCAGCGAAGCGCAGGAGTACATCGCGCATGTGACAAGAGCCATGGCAACGCATGACGGTGCCGCCCGCGGACGCGATTACGCGTTCCGACCGGGATAACTGTCGAAGAAACCAACAGCCCCTGGAGAGCATCAGCTTTCCAGGGGCTTAGACATTTCAGACACCACCATTCACCTCCCCATATCCTACGCTCCCCGCTTGATGGCCGCCTTGATGAAGGCAAGGAACAGCGGATGGGGTGCGGCGAGTGACGACTGGAACTCCGGGTGGAACTGCGTACCCAGGAAGAACGGGTGTTCCTTCACCGGCAATTCGGCGATTTCCATGAGGATGCCGTCCGGTGACGTCGCGGAAAATACCAGTCCGCCCTTGCGAAGCCGCTCGACATACTCGGGATTCACCTCGTATCGATGACGATGCCGTTCCACGATCTCGGACACGCCGTATGCCGCCGCGGCTATCGTCTTCGGAACGACCACGGCCGTATAGCCGCCAAGACGCATGCTGCCGCCGTAATCCTTCTTTTTCAGCTTGTCCTTCTGCTCCGGCATGATATCGATAACGAGGTGCTTGGACTTCGGGTCAATCTCGAGAGTGTTCGCGCCCTTGAGACCGAGTACGTTTCGCGCGTATTCGATGACCAATAGCTGCATACCGTAACAGAGTCCGAAGTACGGGATCCTGTTCTCGCGGCAGAATCGTATGGCGGAAATCTTTCCCTCGATACCGCGTGAGCCGAAGCCTCCGGGAATCAGCACGCCGTCGAAAGAGGAAAGCTCCTTCACCTTCTCAGGACTCTTCTCGTATTCGGCACTGTCGAGCCAACAGATTTCCGGCCGACTCCCGGCAGCGAACGCCGCGTGCTTGATCGCTTCGAGCACGCTGATATACACGTCGGACAGCACGTACTCGCCCGAATGGAAATATTTTCCCACGACCGCGATACGTACCGGCTTCTTGGCCGCCTTCGAACGGGCCACCAGCGCCGCCCATTCGCCGATATTGCGAGCCTTCGCCCGAAGCCCGAGCTTCTTGATGATGATGTCGCTCAACGCGTCCTTCTCGAAATTGAGCGGGACCTCGTAGATACTCTCGATATCCGGAGCGGAAATGACGTCCTCCTTCCGCACGCTGCAAAACGTCGCCACTTTCTCCTTGCGCTTCTCGTCGAGCGGCCTGTCCGCGCGGGCGATGATGATGTCGGGTTGTACGCCGGTGCCGTTCAGGGTGCGGACGGCATGCTGCGTCGGCTTCGTCTTCATTTCACCCACTTTGGAAGGGGTCGGGACATAGCTCACGATGACGGTCAGCACGTCCTCGGGATGTTCGATCTTCATCGTCCGGACCGCCTCGAGGAACAGGATGTTCTCGTACTCGCCGACGGTTCCTCCGATCTCGATGATCGTCACGTCCGCATCCGCCTTCTTGGCCGCGGCACGGATACGCGAAATGACCTCCCGCGGGATGTGCGGCACCACCTGCACGCACTGACCGCCGTACTCAAGGTTCCGCTCACGGTCGATCACGCTCTTATAAACCGAGCCGGTAGTCATGTAATTCCCTCGGTCCAGGTGAAGTCCCATGAACCGCTCGTAGTTTCCCATGTCCTGATCGGTCTCGTAGCCGTCCTGTAAGACGAACACTTCCCCGTGCTCGGTCGGATTCATGGTTCCCGCATCGACATTGATATACGGATCGATCTTGAGCGCCGTAACCGTCAGTCCCCGGGCCTGAAGGATCTTTCCTATCGAAGATGCGGCGATACCTTTTCCCACGCCGCTCATCACGCCGCCGACGACGAAGATGAACTTCGATTTCTTTCCGACTTTTTTCTTTGCCATACCGTTTTCCCCGCACCCTCCTGCAGGTTAGAGAAAATGGATTAGTTCCTATAAAAAAAGAGAGGAGGCCATCCTCCTACCCTTCCGACTCGACGGCTACCAAAAATTTTGCCTTGGCGGTCCCGAAATCGGCCTCGACGGGGAACTCCCCCGTTTCCTTGATCGGCTTGGGAAGATTGATGTTTCGCTCTGCCACCCCGACGATTCCTTTCTTGGCGATCGCCGCCGCGATACCCGCCGCATCGATCGATCCGAACAGCTTGCGATCCTTCGTCTTCGCCTTGATGACCAGCCGGGCTCCGGCAAGCGCCTTCGCGGCTGCCTTGATTTCGGCTTCCGCCGCCGCCTTGGCCGCGGCCTTCTTGGCGGTCTCCGCCTCGATCCGCGCCAGCGTCGCATCGGTCGCCGGCTCCGCGAACTTCTTCGGGAAAAGGAAGTTCATGGCATACCCGTCCGAAACGTTCTTCACGTCACCTATCTTTCCGACATTCGCGATATCT
Organism: Candidatus Moraniibacteriota bacterium; assembly: GCA_903854995.1. GTDB lineage: Bacteria > Patescibacteriota > Minisyncoccia > Moranbacterales > UBA1568 > JAAXTX01. The sequence goes on from CAINXS010000088.1 coordinate 2,944, forward strand.
TTCTTCAGTACGACCTTCATATCCGTTACGTATGGTTGCATGAATGATAACTTCCCAGCCAGTATAGCCATGTTTTTCGAGCCAGGCAAGCCCAGTCGCTCGCGGGCGACCGGGCAAGCTCGACCGGCCGGATAACGCTCGAGGAAAATCGTCGTGCGCGTCCGAGTGCCATGTCCGGGAGAATACCCCCGACTGAACCGAAAGTAGTCACGAACTTTCGTCGTGATGCGAACGCTTTGTTCGAAAACCTTCAGTATCTACACTATACCCGCTCTGCCAGCAGGTCGCCGAGCGCCTGCGCGATGGTATCGGTCAGCAGTTTCACACGGGGAGCGCGTCCCTCGGACATGACCGACTGAGGATCGGTCGGGTCACCACCGAAGCGCTCCGCGAAAACGGAGCCGACGGTCGTCGTCTCAAGTCCCCTTCGCTCGGCGTCGACAACGCACGAATCGGGATATTCCATTCCCGCCGATGTCGCCACGGCCTCGCGACCGTCCGGAGTCAGCGTCACGACGATTGCGAAATCGACGGCATGCCTCTTGCCCTCCTCTCCACCGAACCTGAAAACGCCGTTCTCGATGCCGATCGCGATCGCGCCCGTATCGGTCGCCTGCGCGCCTTGGGCACGAGTCAGCGCCCCGCCGTAGGTCTCTTCGAATCCGATCGGTTGCTCGTTCTGCCCCGACGCAACCTTCACGCCGGTCACTTCCGTATCCAGACCCAACAGTGCGCACGCCTGCTTCGCCGCATCGATCTTATGCGCACTGGTCGTCCCGAGTACGATCTTATCAATTTTCATAGATTTTTGATTCTGTTTCTACGCGCATATCTTATTATATTTCTCCATTATTGGCGAAAAAATCAAATCCCTGCGCCACCGCTAAAGCTTCGGCGACACGCGGTCTGTCCCACTGGACATCTCCCTTTTCCCAAGGGAGAAAGAAATCGGTACAAATCCCTCCCCGCGAAACGCGGCACTCCCTTTCGTGAAAGGGAGAAAGGGATCAGATACGATAAGGGAGAAAGATCAGACATGACCGGGGGATTTTCTTCGCCGTCCGCCGATACCGCCGTTGCTTACCCCATCTTCGAGAGGTCGCCGTCGAGGACTATCGGATCCATCGCCTCGATCTCGTCGGTGTAGGACATCTTCGGAATCGGGTTCAGCAGATAAATCTTCTTCCGAAGGATATACGCGAATCCGATTTCCATGAGCGAGTTGCCCCCGATATAGTTCGCGATGCCGTTCTTGTCGAAGTTGAGAATCAGTATCGCATCGCTTCCCGCGATCTCGTCATAGTGATAGCGGATATAGTCGTATTCCTTCTTCACGCTGCCATGCTCGGCATGCATCCGTTCGACCAGATCCTTCATGCCTCCCCTTCCCTGGGCGATATAGTGTTCGTGCAGTCGGATCGTATGGCCGAGCGCTTCCAGCCGATCCATGTAGTCGACCATTTCCTTCGTGAATACGGAACTCCCGAGAATCGCGATGATCATAACGGTAAGATTGACTGGTTACCCGTCCATTGAACCACGATGAGCCCACCGTCTCAAGTTTCGGTCATCGAAGACCCGGATAACGAAAGCCGCCCCGAAGGGCGGCATTTCAATGGTGGACTACATCCTACTCAATTGGAACCATCTTACCCGAGAATTGCAGGAGTGGCAATCACTCGGGATGGCTATTGAACAGGCTCAAGTGGCTTAGATGAGGCAAACATTCCCTGACGAGTAGCACAATGGAGAAATACCAGAAGAAATGGTATGGCAAAAATAAGTGTCAACCCGGCAGCTAAAAGAAAGCCGAACTGTATGCCGTAACTACTAATAACAAATCCCCCGAGTAGTACTACCCCAGCACGGATAACCCCCTGAATCATATTATCAATCGAAAGCAGTGTCACCCGATTCACGTGGGTAATCATCTTTTGGAGATATTCCTGTTCAAAAGGGCGAGCCAATCCCCCCGTGATACCGTCGAGCATGATGAAAATCAGTCCGTATAAAGAATTGCAGTAAAAAAGCCCAAGATAAGTAAGAAGAGAAACAAAAGGTAAGAAGAGAAGGGCACCACGCTTTCCTAGATGTTTTTCAAAAAAATCAGCCTGCGTCCCAAAAGAGCCCGTGAGGATACGCAGACCCAGGTAGATAAATCCGAAATAGACGATATCTACATGGATGAAATCAAGATACACTTGGCGAAAATCTTCGAGAATGCCGTTGATACCACCGATAAAACTGAGACCCAAACTAAAGCTCAAAAGCAAAGGATTGGTAAGAAATGTTTTGAAGCCGAGATTGTCTTTGCCAAGCTCTGCCTCCGCCACACTTTTCACGCGTACCGGTTCGCAGAAAGAAAAAACCAGAAGAGCAGTTCCGATAAATACGAATGTGTTGATGAGAAACGGCAGAGTCAATGAAAACTTCGCGATAAACGGCACACCTATAAAGAGGAATCCTGTGAATACTTGGGCGATAAACACTGCCCTCCCCGCAACTTTTTTAATCTCTTTTCCACGACCGAGTTCATGAAGCGTTTCATAGATGAATGCCTCGCCGGTGCCCGTCAGGAGAGTGCCAGCTGCATAATAAAGGGCATTTGCAACCATAAATCCCCAGAAGCCTCCCGCCTGCCAAAAAAGAAACATGGAAAGAGCCTGCCCCGCGAAAGCGATGGTCAAGGCATAACGCCTCCCAATCTTGTCAGCAATCATGCCGCTTGGTACTTCACACAGTAAACCAATCAGTGTTCCGACAGAAAAAATAATACCTATCTCAGTAAGAGCGAGGCTGTTCCGCACCAATATAATCGTAAGAATTGGCCAAACCAGTCTCTTCGCAGAAGTACGCATGATATAGTACTTCCAGATATTTTTTTCTAGAGTAATTTTCCGTTCTGGATTCAACATAAAAACTTGTGGACCTGAGGAGAATCGAACTCCTGCCTCCGCAATGCGAATGCGGCGTTGTACCACTTAACTACAGGCCCAAATCTATTTTGAAACTATCTTACCATGACCGACATCCGTAAGAGGAGAAAGAGGGCACCGTCTCCGGTTGCGAATGCGGCGTTGTACCACTTAACTACAGGCCCAAATCTATTTTTCAAAACCGACTTACCTACTGCCTCCGCAAGAGGAGAAGCGATGCTCCCGTCTCCGGTTGCGAATGCGGCGTTGTACTCCCGATACGATATGACGTGATTCTATTGTATCGTATCGTGGATCCTCGATTTGTAGCAAAGCCATGCTTTGACAAATCGGGACACTCAACTACAGGCCCGAAAACAAAAAACCTAACTCATCCTTTGTAACACGGGAACCGATGAAAATCAAGCGTCTTCTGGCATGCCCGGAAATCGGCCGATATCAACCATTGAAACGTGCCTCCATATAAATAACGGGAGTGTCGCAAGGCGCACGACACTCCCCAAACCGATTGTTACGGTTTTCCGATCGACTACGTACAGGCACCGACCTGGAAATACCGCAGAAAGAACACGACCACTGGGATCGCTACGAGGAGGACGATGGCTGCCGCAATCCAGCTGTGGCAAAGATACGAGGTCACACTGGCGACCGTCGTTACCAGGAACAGTATCGTGAACAGCGATTCGTACGCGCCCGAAAGTCGACGTCTGAAACGCAGTACGAGGGGATGCCAGACCGTCAACAGTAGCAGAAACGCCCCGAATATGACCGCCATGAACGCCGTCATTTCCCGCCCTCCGAGACCGGCCTGATAGACGGCGAACGCTTCCGCGAAAATACAGAACAGGTATCCCATCGGCTCTGGCCCGATTTTTTCGCCGTACTTTTCTCTCGCCACGGTAATCGCCACGACAACCGCGCTGATCGCCGCCGCCCCGAGCATCAGCACCGCTATCGCCATATCGGGATCACCGCTCCTGATACAGGCATAAGCCGTCATCCCGGATACGTAGGCGTCCACGAGCGCCATCGCAACAAGCATCATGCTAATCATCATATTTCCCTGCCTCCCGCAGGTATTGTTGGTTATTAAAAGACCGATTGGACAGTATGAAAGAAACGGGCACGGAGGTCAAATACAAGCCGGACGCGACTCGCCATAACGTTCAAAGCCGCCTTGGTTGACACAGGCGGCTTCGATTCGTTTCACATTGAGGATATGGTCACTTCGGAGCGTACTCCATCACAAGATCACACAGACGGTCAGGCTCTATTCCCCGACCTCGTGCCCAACCGCAAAAATCGTTCAGCACCGATATCCCCGCTCCAAATACATTGAGATCGAACACTAGCGTGTGCCCTTTCAGCGTACTCAGACTATCGACACTTTTTAGCATCAGCAAAGTGTGTTGCTGATTATCGCGTGCAAAAACCATAACGGTGTGTTGCCGTTTCATGTCGCAAGCGTCCGTGATATCGACAACAAGTTCGGCACGAATCACCGCACTGCGATTCCCTTCGCCGCTCAGACGATAGAATGTCTGGGCTCCCTTCAGATTACCAATGGTTTGGGGCATTGAAACTCCTCTTTTCAACATTAAAAAACTATTACCGACGTTTACGATCGTGGCATAAAAGCGGCCTGCTGTCAATGGTGCGTCGCGGCGAAACGCTATCGTCGCCCGTCCAGGACACCGAAAACGAGCAGACGCTTCGCGTCCGTTCCCGGCGGCCAGCAGGTCATGAGCGTGACCGTGTTTTCCTCTGATTTCGCGTTCAGATATTCCACCTGCTCCGGCGAGAGCGTCTTCTTGTCGAAGACCCGGTACTCATACAAAGTTCCCTGATAGGCGATCGTAAACCGGTCACCGACCGACAGCTTATCGAGCAGATAAAAGACCGTGTTGTACCGTCCGCGCGTCAGAAAGTCGTCCGACGAATGTGCGAAGAGAAACACATTTCCGGATTCTCCCGGAAGCCTGGTCCCCTTCGCGTGTGCGATTCCCTGTGCGAGCGCCGCACGATAGACGGTCGGATCCGACGCATCCACGTCCTGTACCACCGGCACGTTCGCTCCGATCTTCGGTATCACGATAGAAAAATCCGGATTGACCGGAACAAGGACGTTTTCCCCATCCTCATCGGCAGCTGAAAATGAGACTGTCGGCAAAGTCGCGGACGTGTTTCGAAGGCCGTATCCGACCTCCTCGCGTAGTATCGGGAAATAGACGACCAAGAGCAGAACAACGCCAAGGAACAGTAACACTGTCCCTACGTGCAGCAGCCACGTCCCCACATCGACACCCGGTTGTTTGTTCGCTTGTTTCATAAAAATATCATACTCGTCTTTGCTCCTTTGGAAAAATAGGCATTAATGGCTCCAACTCGGATTCCCCCTTCGGAAAAGAATGGCCTAACTGATCTAAGTCGGATTTCCCCCTTTGGAAAAGGGGGACGTCATGGCCGTCG
>CAINXS010000089.1 GCA_903854995.1 Candidatus Moraniibacteriota bacterium
ACTGTCAATGGGAAGAGAAAGCTTTCTTTGAGTAGAACTCTTGCGCGATCTTTTGTTTCATCATCTCTTAAACTTTCGGCAATGAAAATCAAAAGTGCGAAAATGATAGCGCCAATGCCTGCATGTATAGCTATCAAGTTTTGATAATGATTGCTGTCGCCAAATTTTAGTGGATCAAAAATAATGCCCAATCTTGATATGTGTGCTGTAAAAAATAAGATTGCTGATGCGGCCAATACAAAAAGAACTGATTGCCAAGATGGTAAATACAGTTGCTCGAAGAATGTCTTTATTGGATGCTGTTTTTCCTGTTTACAAGATTTTTTAAGCTCTTGTTCAAGTTTATAGGTTAAAAGCCCTTTACGATTTTTTTTGTAGCGATTCCAGGCATTGTAGAAAAAAAATAATATCATTATACCGAATAGTGCAAACCACGTCTCTCTTTGAGAAAAAATGAAGAAAGCAAAATCGCCAATTATGGCAACAAAATCGGAAAAAATTTGCGTAAAATTTGCTTGGATAGTAGTCGTGTTGTTTGCCATATCTAATTTAAACGTTTCCGGAGCGATAGCGGAGAAAATGCTATATTACCCCTCATTAATTTATGAAAAAGGAATTTGAAAAATTTTTTAAAACAATCGGGAGTTAGTCGTAAAAAGAAAAGCATATTTCATACAACTCATTTCTATACGACATGTATGCATGTAACGTCCCGAGTAAAGCGTGAGTGTAGCGGTTGGTGGAGCTAAATGATATTTACTCTCTCGTTCCTACCGGGTCGAAGCATTCGAAATGTATGGCGCTGTCGTCGATCACTTCGTCGACCCTGTAGAGACCCCTGGTATATATCTCGCCGTTTTCGACGAAATGCGTCACCTCCGTAATAACGATGACGGCCTTGGGGCGGGACAGGACTTCGCCGCCTTTCGTTTCGATCAACGGTATTTGTCCGTGCAGCCAATACAGACGTTGGTCCCGTTTGAGGAAAGGATACGTTCTCCCTGCTTCAAGCGTTTCGGGGATACATTCCTCGATTTTACGGTTGCCATTCTTGAACTCCGAAATATTGCGCAATGCGAGGTCGGGGTTGAATTCGACTTTGATGCCCATAATAAAGGAAGAGAGTATGATTTCGATTCTGCCTTCAGCGTAGCGAATTCTAGGGGGTTATGCAAACGTTTTTCCCGTTGATTCGGGGATATATGTTTTCTGGGTCGAATTGGCGGTGAACCGTCCTTTCCGGTTGCCTTTTTTCCGAATCCGTGGTACCATGCCTCGATGACCAAGAAGAAAACGGCTGCCGACAAGGCGGCGGCAAAGCGGATGAAACAGGCAGAGAAGTCGACGGGGACGTCGGCTGTTTTGAGTATTTCTAAAAAAACAAGACGGACAGAAATTGAGTCCTCCCACCCCTCAGTCGCGAAGACGCGACAGCTCCCCTCCGAAAGGGGAGCAGGGAAATTGAATATAGAACGTACGAGGCCGGAGGCGGGGAAACCGAGCGAGTGGATCACCGTGTCGGGTGCGCGGACGCATAATTTGAAAAATATTTCCGTTTCGATGCCGCGCAACCGGATGATTGCCTTCACGGGACTTTCGGGTTCCGGAAAATCTTCGCTCGCGTTCGATACGATCTTCGCCGAGGGTCAAAGGAGATACGTCGAAAGCCTGTCCGCGTATGCGCGACAGTTTTTGAATACCATGCAGAAGCCGGACGTGGACGAGATCACGGGACTCTCGCCGGCGATCTCGATCGACCAGAAATCAGCGGGGCGCAATCCGCGCTCGACGGTGGCGACGATCACCGAGATCTACGATTATTTACGCGTGCTCTTTGCGAGGCTCGGTCGGCCGCGGTGCCTCCTCTGTGGACGCGAAATCGAGAAGCTCGCGCCGGACGAGATCCTGGGTCTGGTCGGCGAGATGGCGAAAACCGAAATTTCCTCGAAGAAGACGCTTTCCAAATCGGATACGATCATGTTGACCGCTCCGGTCGTCCATGGGCGCAAGGGGGAATACTACCAGCTCCTCTATGATGCGCTCGGCAAGGGATTCGCCGAGGCGGTCGTCGACGGGAAACGACACAGCCTGCGCGAGCAGATCGTCATGACCAAGAACAAGAAGCATGACATCAGTCTGGTCGTGGACGAGATTCCGCTCCGTGAATTCGAACAGTTCCCGCAATCATCCGAAGAGCGCCTGCGCGAGGCCGTGGATCGTGCGTTGGAGGAAGCCGAGGGCGTAATCGGGGTCACGATAGGCGGGAAGGACCGGGTGCTGTCGTCGAAATATTCCTGTCCCTACGACGGCTTCTCGTATCCGGAGATCGAGCCGAGACTCTTCTCGTTCAACTCGCCGTACGGCGCATGTCCGGCCTGCAACGGTCTCGGGACGAAGCACTTTTTCGGAAACGAGCCGTGCGACGTCTGTCATGGGACGCGACTTCGAGAGGAAGCTCTCCACGTGTTCGTCGGCGGGAAGAATATCGTTGAGCTGACTTCCTCGACGATTACCGATGCGAAGGCGTTCTTCGACGGTATCACGCTTACCGAACGAGAACGGCAGATCGCCTCGGTCGTGTTCCGCGAAATCGGCAATCGGCTCGAGTTCCTGCTCGACGTGGGACTCGATTACCTGACACTCGACCGTCGCGCGAACACGCTTTCCGGAGGCGAGGCACAGCGTATCCGTCTCGCGTCGCAGCTCGGGAGCCGTCTCGTCGGTGCGCTCTATGTGCTCGACGAGCCGACGATCGGTCTGCATAGCCGCGACAATGACCGACTTATAAAGACGCTGCAAAGCCTGCGCGATCTCGGCAATACCATCATCGTCGTCGAACACGACGAGGATACGATTTTCGCGTCCGACTATCTCGTCGACCTGGGACCCAAGGCGGGTGTGCATGGCGGCGAGGTCGTCGTGTCGGGATGGCTCGACGAACTCCTGTTGGCGGAAAAGAACGTTTCCGGTTCGTCGACGCTTTCGTACCTGCGCGACGAGGAACGTATAGAGATTCCAAAGATTCGCCGAACCCGCGATAAGGGGACGCTCCGTGTCCGCGGTGGAAACGTTTTCAATATCAAGAACCTTTCTGCCGATGTGCCGCTCGGACGGTTCGTCACGATTACGGGCGTGTCGGGATCGGGAAAGTCGTCGTTTTTGTATGAGATCCTGTGGACGAACCTCCAGAAACGTTTCGATCGCAGATACCGATCGAACAAGGTCACGAACTGCGATTCGTTTCTCGGGACGGAGTACCTGTCCCGAGCGGTACTGATCGATCAGAGTCCGATCGGCCGTACGCCGCGTTCAAACCCGGCGACGTATACCGGAGCATGGACGCATGTCCGGGATCTGTTCGCCTCGACCGAGGAGGCGCGCGTTCGCGGATGGAAGGCGGGACGCTTCTCGTTCAACCGTCCGGGCGGACGATGCGAGACCTGCGAGGGAAACGGATTCATCGCCGTCGAGATGCACTTCCTGCCGACGGTCTACGTGCCGTGCGATGTCTGCAACGGCAAGCGGTTTACCAAAGAGACGCTTGAGATCGAATACAAGAGGAAAAATATCGCGGACGTGCTGGCGATGACGATCGAGGAGGCGCACGTCTTTTTCAAGGATATTCCCGCGATCGCGGACCGACTGCGTACGCTCGAGGAAGTGGGTCTCGGCTATCTGCAGCTCGGTCAGGCGGCGACGACCCTCTCGGGAGGCGAAGCGCAACGGGTGAAAATCGCGAGTGAACTGTACCGCCCGCATCTGGAACGGACCATCTATCTCCTTGATGAGCCGACCATCGGTCTCCACTATGACGACGTGAAGAAACTCCTGGAAATACTGAATCGGCTTGTCGACAAGGGACACTCCGTGCTCGTCATCGAGCACAATATGGACTTCGTAAAGTCCGCCGACTGGATCATCGACATCGGTCCGGAGGGCGGCGTGGGCGGAGGGAAGATCGTCACGGCGGGCACACCCGAAGACGTTGCCAAGGCCCCCGGCTCGTATACCGGGGAGTATCTGAAGAGGGCATTGAAGTGATTGTCCGACTTATCATAATTAGGAATCCGATATCCGTCGGGTTCCTATTTTTTATCATATCCCTCCCAGCGCTGTGGATTTTTCCCCCATGGCGATTTTGTGATATTATTTTAGGAGAGTCAGGCAGAAAAATCGCTTCTGTCTTCAGAAAAACGAACATGGAACCGGCCATAACCATTTCCGTCTTCGCGGTAATTATTCTTCTTTTTTTCCTAAACTCCCGCGTGCGGGCGTTGTTTTCCGTGCATTCAAGAATACTTCTCTTTGTCGCCTTCATATCGGCGTCTTTCTTTTCCGGCGCTGCCGTTCGCGAAGGGGGCCGATTCGAATCTTCGCGTATCGATTTTTCGGGAAGTGAAAAGTCTTCTTTTCCATATCCATCTTCAGGAAATGTGACAAGCCTTTCCATCGACGTTCCGGGCGAAAAAACGAGGGAAAGCGGTGAGGGCGTCATCGCGACAGGCATTTCCGACAACGCGCTGCGCGTCATCGAATCATTTTTCCGCAAGGATGGAGGAAAGATCGACACCAAGGATATCGCCTTCCATGGAATCAAGGCCGTAGACATGGATTCCGAATCCGTCACAAGCAGAGCGATACGGGACAAGTCGGTCCGTTCCGAGGATCTTTCGCAAGATATTTCCATCGACCGATTGACGGTCGACGGGTTGACCGTAGAGGGAGCGACGGATTCGGAAACGATCTCGGTTTCCGGAAACGTATCGTTGTCGGAATCTTCCTACATCAATTGGGGGAATATGTCCGGGGAGGGAGGCCTCGGTTTCCGAGAGCACGTCGGGAAACTTCAGTTCAGAAACGACGGAGGAGGATGGATGGACATCGGTTCCGGATCGGGTGGTATCGCCATCGGGAACGATGTCGCGTCATCCGTACCCGGTTCCATATTCTTTGCCGGCGTCGGTGGGACGTTGTCGCAGGACAACGGCAACCTTTTTTGGAATGCCACCGATCATCGACTGGGTATCGGAACGGGCATTCCTTCGACCATGCTTGAAGTGAACGGTGTTATCACGGCGACTGGCGGCAGTTCGACGTACTGGAATGCCGCATACGGCTGGGGGAATCACGCGACGGCGGGGTATCTGGCTTCCTCCTCCTATACCGCTTCCGACGTCCTCTCCAAACTGCTCACCGTGGACGGTTCCGCTTCGAGCC
>CAINXS010000090.1 GCA_903854995.1 Candidatus Moraniibacteriota bacterium
ACATCGCGCACCACTTCGAACATGAGGAACAGCAGAATGACACGTTCACCATCGAACCCTGACGTCAGACTTCAGTCGTTCGGGATTCTGTGCGCTTCAGCGCACAGTGGTTGAATTGCTTGACGGCCTGAAAAGTTCCCGAAGACTTTCCATTTTGACGGGGTCGAGTCTGGCTTCGAAAACCTTGGAAACGATTTCCCGTTCGGAATATCCTTCGTCGGTGACATGCATAACGAATTCATCGAACGTGACCGGCTTGAGGGATATCTTCTCTCCCGCGTCGAGGTTCAGGCTGGCGACTTTTTTTGCACCTTTCGCGATAAACGTGAAAATCGCCCAGTCGGTCTTCGCGGTCGGCTGTCGCGCGTCCCATAGGATGAATTCCGAAGCCTCATATCCGGTTTCCTCGAGCAGCTCCCGCTTTGCGGCATCCAATATGTCTTCTCCCTCGTCGACGCGTCCGCCCGCCGCACCGAGAGCGGGTTTCATTCCCGGCTGTTCCTGTTCGGTGAGCAGTATCGTCCCGTCGTCGAGGACCGGATAGACGATGACGGTGTCCGGTCGCTTCAGTTTTTCGAAGACGGCCTTCGATCCGTCAAATAGCTCCTGTTCCCATTGGTAGACGTCGAACACCACCCCCTTGAAGACGCATCTCGCGTAATCGGGCATCGGTTGCTTGGATATGGGGCGTTCGATGTGCATAGCTTGCGCGGTGGGGGATGACTCGATTCAGATCTGTACTTCCTTCGTTCCGGTCGTCGTGCGTCCACCCTGCCATTGGCCGCGATATGTCGCGGTTCCTCCTGTCACCTGATGGAACATAGCGTGACAGACGCGTGCCCCCATCTCGAGGACGAAAGGTTCGTTGCGGAAATTCATGATGCCGAAGTTGAGCTCGCCTCGGTAGCCCGGCTTCACGTCGCCGGTAAAGACGGTGACACCGGAGCGGTAGAGGGTGGAACGCGGCGTGAAGAGGGCGATAAGGTCGTCCGGCACGTTGACGCGTTCGAGGGTCTTGCCGACATAAAAGACGCCCGGCTCGAGGGTTACCGTGATTGTGCGGTCGGGATCGAAGGTGGCGACCTCATTGACGTCCGGCGTCTCACGTTCGGTGACGCCGAGGAATCCCTGTCCGGACAGTCGATAAAGGGTGCCGAGGCGGAAGTCGAATCCGGCCCCCTCGGGGCTTTCGAGTTCCCGCGTTGCGAGATTCTCGACGAGCGACCGTTCCTTGACGAGGTGAAGAAGTTCGGTGACGCCGAGGACCATACGCGCGATATTATCTTTCAGTGTGTCCCCATGAGGAATCGAACCTCAATCTCAGGCTTCGGAGGCCTACGCTCTATCCGTTGAGCTATGGAGACGAATCAGGAAACAGAGAGCGGATAACAGATAACATGGAACAGGGAACATGGAACAGGGAACAGGGAGCGGTGGACGGGAACATAAGGACCGCTTCAGGATAGGATACTTTGTCGGAATGGGCAAGGATACGAACCGTTCGGCGAAAACTAAGCGTCAGTTTTTAATTTTCCGTACAGATGGCGCAAAGTGGAAGTGAAGCGCTCATCTTCGAGACTTTCTTTGGTGGGGTCGACGGTGACGATATTTCTTGCATACGTTTCACCGTCGCGGACGACTATCGTCGTGTCCGGCCAGACATTCACTTCAAAATGCACTCGTACTTCGAGGGTGTTGTGTGGCTCATCGAAGAAGACTGTGGCATTCTCGATGACGTCAATCGGTTCCCCGTCGACAAGGGTGACGACCCGTTCCGTGTGACCAGGGCGTGGACCAGCACTTCTTCGAATCATTTCTACGTCGTCTTCTCCTCGTATGGAAAGAAGTACCTTTGCTTCGTCGTCCCTTTTTTGTCTCCGTAGGGTGTCGTAGACAGATCGTACCTGTTCCAATTTCTGACGAATGACGTCGTTTTTCTCTCGATCATCGTCGTAGAATCCGACAATCTTGAAGCGGCAATCCTTTGCAGTCCGTCTGAGAAGGCAAAGTTCCTGATTCGATTCCTCGCGTGCCGTTTTTGACGGGGCCTCCCCGCACCTTCCTGCCGGTCCTGTCAGGAGTCCTGTGTCGACGGGAACGATATTGTCGCGTTGCAGAAGGACGAGCTTCGATGTTCCTCCCTCATTCAGCCAGATGAACGATCCGGCGGAAAGAAGCGAAAGTCCTGGCAAGGCACTCCCATTCCGTACTTCTTTGACGGTGGGAGAATGCGAGAGGCCGAATTCCGTCCGAATGTTTTCGTCGTCGGCGGCTGTCGGAGCGTCAGACGCGATATGAAACTCCCATCCGTGCGCGTCTTTTCGAGCCACACCGCACAGGAATATCTTGTCGTACCCCGGCTCTCCTTCCAGAATCGGATTTCGTATGAGTTCACTGGAATATTTCATCCGCGCGGGCGCTTCCCGTGTCTCTCTGGTTTCCAGCCTGTTCTTTTTTGGAACTTGTTCCATATTCCGTATTCGTCAGGATCGGTCTCCGAACAAACGATGATGCCGGTCGACCGGTTTCAGCTGAATGATAGGTCGTTTTCCCGGAACAAACAAGGTGTTCTTCTTTCGTTAAATGAAAACTCCCCCTGTCGCAGGGGGTACTTGATGCGCCATGTGACTCGGGCTGTGCATCTTTCACGGTTTTCCTGGTCGGGGAAAATGCTCCGCCCCGTACCGTACGGGGCTCCGGTGTCCTATTCCCGACGCAAGCGAAATCGTTCGCTTGCTCCTCGCGCGATAAAACCCCCGGAAGGGGGTTTTCTTTGTGCGCTCGGCAGGAATCTCCTTCACCTCTCGTCGTGCCGTCGCACGACTCGGGTTAGGCACCGCCTCACGGTTTTCCTGGCTCGGAAAACCGTTCCGGCGTCCGATTCCCGACGCAAGCGAAATCATTCGCTTGCTCCTCACACACCAAAAACTCCCCTGCCGGGGAGTTTTCTTGTGCGCTCGGCAGGAATCGGACCTGCGACCTTTTGGACCGCAACCAAACGCTCTATCCACTGAGCTACGAGCGCGCACATACACGACCGAAAACACCCTTCCGGGTGATTCCGGGCTCATTCAAATATGCAGTATTCTTTCGGCAATGTCAATGAGGTTCGGCTCGTACTCCTCTTCGGGGACGTGTTTTCGGAGAACTTTTCGCATCACTTCGGAGTCGTTCCCTTCGAGGGGGATATGGAGTCGGGGAGTGATGATTCCGGCGATGTCGAGGATGAGGTGTTTCGGAAATTGGGGATGGCCCTCGATAATCCAGAACGAGGTAATCGAACTGTATTCGTAGAACTCCCGACCGGAAAGAACGCCTTTTTCGGTAATCATGTACTCCGTCGGTTCGGCGGGCCGGTTGAACAGAAGATAGCCGGTCATTCCGATCAGGATGAACGTGATCGCCATGATGGGACTGTCGGTATAGATGGAATAGGCGACGATCAGGATGAGCGCGCCGACGACCCCCGCCAGGAGTTTTTTTGATTCCAGAAGCGGCGAATCCTGACCTTCGGATTCCCAATGAGCCAGAATACGACCGGTCCGATAAGAATGCGGTTCCGGCTGTTCAAGCGGAGGTTTCGGTCGGGGATCCTCGACCGGCTGTGGGGTGGCATCCAGAAATGGGGAGCGGGATGCTTCCGCGTCACGACCGGTCGATCTCAAGTCGAAGCTCATAAGCGTCTGAAAAAAGTACCGATAGTATACCACGTCTCCCGGTCGGCTTCACAGGCGTGGTCGTTTCTGCTAGCCTGACTGGGAGAATCTAAACTAAAAAAGCTAGGGCTGGAGGGAAGCATTTTCGGTTGAGCGGAGGAGTGGCCGAGTGGTTGCCCGCTCGTCGTAGCGAGCGGGTCCGCGCACTCCGCCGCGGAGATGTCGCGGAAAGGCGGATGTTTGATGTATGTTGGAAATACGGAGAGGTGGCAGAGCGGTCGAATGCGCCGGTCTTGAAAACCGGAGTGCGGGCAACCGTGCCGGGGGTTCGCCTGGCATCCCAGCATACGCGGGACAAGTGCGCCGGGTGCCCCGCGCATGCGGGGCGAATCCTAGTATGATAACGATCGATGCAATCATATTTCTGATAAGCGGAGGAGTGGCCGAGTGGTTGAAGGCAACAGTCTTGAAAACTGTCATACCTGCAAGGGTATCGTGAGTTCGAATCTCACCTCCTCCGCTTATCAGGAATAATACGAATGCTCAGGCGAATCTTACCTCCTCCGCTCCAAAAATATTCCAAAGGCGGTCTTGCCCGCTCGTCCATGCGAGCAGGTCCGCTCACCCCGCCAGGCGGGGATGTAGCGGGAAAACTGTCGTACCGGAAACGGTATCGTGAGTTCTTGCCCCGCGACTGCGGGGCGAATCTCACCGCTTCCGCCGATCTGAAAAACAGTTGGTCCAAAACGATGTTGATAAGTCTATGGAATCTACGGATGAAATTCTGCGGCGCGTGACCGACGAATACCGCAAGGCGGTCGTCCTCCCGGAGTCGAAACCGCGCGTTCCGTATCTCCTGTGTCCGGTTGGGCTCGTGGGGGCGGGGAAGTCGACTGTCATCATCCCACTCGCGAGGCGGCTGTCGCTCGTGCGGATATCAACGGATGAAATCAGGCACCTGATCGGAGATCTGGGAGAGGCATGGGACCGGGTTCCGGAAGTGGCTTACTCGCTGATTCGGGAATTCGTCATGTCGGGTTATGCGGTCGCGATAGATTCGGACTGTGTGTCGATTTTCGAGACGGTCAACGATGAAACCGAAAAGTACGGCCTGCCGGTCTTCTGGATCCATATCGATCCGCCTGAGGACTTTATCATCCGGAAACTGTCCTCGTTCAGACATACATGGTTGTTCCGCGATGCTACCGAGGCGCTCGAGACCTATAGAGAGCGAAAGAGATTTCATGAGAAGCTATCGATGCCGTTCATATTCCGTTTCGACCCATCTCGGGACGACCTTCCAGACCAGATTGAGACCTGCGCCCTGATGATTGAACGGAAAATGAAAATCGAATTTCTCATCCTATGGAAACTGTCTAGGATACGACGCCATTGTTCCCGGTCCGTCATGAAGGCAGTGGGGCGGTTTCGGAAATCTGCCTTGCAATGAAGAAGTGCGGGTTCGGGACCGGGAAATGGAACGGGGTCGGAGGGAAACTCGAGCCCGAGAATCGATCGAGGATGCGGCCAGACGAGAGACGGAAGAGGAAATCGGAGTGTAAACAGGGAAACTTTGTCAGATGGCACAGTTCGAGTTCCGATACGCGCCGCGACCGGGGTGGGATCAGTTCGTCTCCGTCTTTCTCACGGAAGACTGGGAAGGGGAGCCCGGCGAGTCCGAAGAGATGTCTCCGGCCTGGTTCGGTATACACGATATTCCGTTCGACGACATGTGGCCCGATGACCCGTTCTGGCTCCCACGCGTACTCGACGGGGAGTCGCTCCGCGCGCGGTTCGTTTTCGGCGAGGGAGACGAGATCCTGGAGCAGGATATCAAAGCCGTCTCTGGATTTTAGAATCTCTCCGCCTCCGGAAAAATACCACTATGCTTTCGTCACTACCATATAATATTATATGGTAGTGTTTTTTCGGATTTCTCGAAATCGATTTTGAAAAATCGAAATGAAATTTTTGCTATATTTATGGCTTGTATAAGCCATATTTTTTTGGCGAAATCGGATTTGAAAATCTGAAATCGAAAAAAAGCAACTTTTTTCACCGGAAAAGAGCAGTTTTCTCTTCGATTTTCTTCGCTTCGGGTTATGATCCCGGCGTTGACTTTCACCTGAATTCACCCCTCAATGAGGACACCCGGTCAAAAGAAAAATTAGGACTCTCTCAATAATACACCATGCTCCAGCGCAACTTCATACGCACTCCGATACCCGAGGACCTTCCTCGGTTTTTTGTTGATGAGATCGACGACGTGGTCGATCCGTCGTTGACTGATATTTGCGAAATCCGTCCCCTTGGGGAAGTACCTCCGGAGCATTCTGTTCACGTTCTCCACTCTTCCCTTCTGCCATGAGGAATAGGGATCACAGAAGTAGGTCGGCATACCGAACAGGGAATGTTTCT
This sequence comes from Candidatus Moraniibacteriota bacterium, assembly GCA_903854995.1. Lineage (GTDB taxonomy): Bacteria > Patescibacteriota > Minisyncoccia > Moranbacterales > UBA1568 > JAAXTX01. The sequence continues at coordinate 6,075 of CAINXS010000090.1, forward strand.
TGTTCTCGATCCCGTTATCCATGGTGAGTGTTTTCATATGCATCGTTTCGCTCATATCCCGTATTTTCAAAAGATTCTCGGAGGGTGACATGGAGCGAAGTTTCCGGACCGACAGGAATCGGCTTTTCCGTTCAATCAAGACGCTCACCGCTCCGGATCCACCCCGCGCGGATACCACGGTGTCTCCTTCGAAGTGACCGCTCTCGATACGGTCGGAAACCCCGATCGGGCGCTTGTCCAGGCCGACGCGGTCAGGAATCATCGTTTTCTTCGTTTTCGGTTCCTTTCGCTTTTTCTTCCGGTATCGGGCCGTAGAGAGATGTTTGCAATACCGCTAGCCGCGTGCGCCATACAGCCACTCGTATATGGCCGTCTTGGAAGCATAGAAGGGTTCTTCGTCCTCTTTCATCCTTCCCGATATCTCATCGGGATTCCAGTCCTTTTTCAGTTTCAAGACGATATGGTCTTGGAGCGCTTTGTCATGATTGATCTTCTTCCACTGGAACTTCGCGCCTTTCTTCCTGACCCTCGCCTTCTTGTCCGCCTTCAGGGCATCATATGCCCCGTTCGTGCCGTTTTCCCTCACTTCATACGAGATGGTGTTCGGACTCCTTCCCATCGATTCCGCGATGGCCCTATACGAATATCCCTTGTCGAGAAGAATCCCGATCTCGAGCCGCTCAGCGCGGCTCAGTTTTTTCATGTTTTCCATGCGGGAAGTATAG